>NZ_LOSQ01000026.1:0-4177 GCF_001595485.1 Micrococcus sp. CH7 | reverse complement strand
ACTCGACGGCGGACGGCTCCTAATCAGTTGGCAAGACGCGCGACGCAGTCCGTCGATCGCAGATCAGCGGCGGCGCATCGAGTGCGGTCAAAGACCCTCGGCGTTGGCCAGCGTCCGGACGATCCACCAGGCCGGGATCCGTGGGGCGCGCCCCGCTGACCACGCGTGCAACGCCTTCGGCACGCCCGCCGCAACCAACCTCCGGAGCAAGCCCAGCGCTCCGAAGTGATCACTCCAATCGTCGAATTTCACTTTCACCGCCTGGACCGATCATTTCGAGCGTCGTGATGACGTTGAAAGGTCCGCCGAGCGATGCTTTGTGGCTCAGCCGCGCGGCAAGACGAAATCCGGTAAGACGACAACGCCCGATTCACGCATTGGGGGTGCGGGAGAGCTTTCGGTACGCCCAGTCCATGACCGTTTCCATGGGTCCTCGTGGGAATCGGCGTAGCCAGAGCGAGGAGAACACGATCAGGATTGCGGTGATGGTGACGAATCCGAGGGTTGCCGTCCAGAAGGCTCCGATCTGGTCGAAGAAGGGCAGCCGGAAGACGGTGTACTGGCAGATCACGCCGAGGATGTTCTGAAGGAGATATCCGCTGAGCGCCATCCTGCCGATCGACGAGAGGACCCTACCCGTGCGGCCGAGTTGTGGTCGCCGGACGTAGAACTCTGCGACGGCGGCGAGAATGCCGAGGGCGACGATGACGGACGCCCCGTATCGGGCGAAGTCGAAGAAGTCTTCGGAGATGTTGGCGAGGTAGTAGTCGAGAGGCAGCGCGATGGCGCCGGCTGCGATGAGTGAGTATCGGAGGGCTCGGCGGGTCTCGGTGAAGACGCCGACGCGGTAGAGGTTCGCGCCGATGAGGAAGACGCCGAGGCCCATCACGATGATGATGGGAAATTCGGAGCCGAATCCGAAAGCGCTCGACATGTCGCCCATCGTGGTGAGGGTGTTCTCCCACCAAGTGCCCCCACTATCGGTGTAGTTCATCTTGGTGAAGCCCTGGAGGCCGAGGTCTTGGATGAAGCGGTCGCTGAGGGGGGATGCGCTCCAGAGGGTGAATGCGATGTGTGCGGAGACGAACAGGGCGATCAGCCACCATTGGACGCGCTGGCTGGTGAGGAGCAGGAAGGCGACGAGGAGGCCGGTGACGGCGTAGGCGCGGAGGACGTCGAACTGTACGACGAAGATGTAGTTGATAAGTCCATCGAGGAAGAGGAGCCCCGCCCGCCAGGGGTATTTTCCTGGCCATTTCTCGCCGGCGCGGAGCGCGGACTGGCGTTGAATCTCCAGGCCGATGCCGAACATGATGGTGAGCAGGCCGATGAATTTGCCGTTCGGGAGCCACTCGGCGAAGTCTTCGAGAGGGCCGACATTGCTGCTGGTGTCGACGGCGGCGAGATCGGTGAAGACCCAGATATTGGACGCCAGTGTGCCGATGATGGCCAGTCCGCGAAGGACGTCCAACGCGATGACGCGACGACGAGCACTCATGGGCAGGAACCTGTCTTTCAGGTGTTGGAAATGCGGAGGGTGGCGTCGCTCGCTCATTCTGGGCGCGACACCAGGCACTCCCCGTTGGGGCGGAGCTGCGCGGGTGAGGCTAAGTAGCCTGCCGGGGGCGCTATTCGTTTAGCGCGGTGGTGTCGAGAACTCCGCCCGCGAAGGTGGTCATGATGGACTCGATGGCCTGCTGGCGGGTGAAGAGGCCTTCGTCGATGTACTCCCAGCCGGTGTAGAGCAGAGCCCAGAACACGCTCGCGGCCCATTTCGCGGTCAGCCCGGTCCGGAACAGCGCTTCTTCTCGAGCGAAGAGCCGCTCGAGCACGTGCCCTTCATCTTCGGTGGTCTCCTCCCACCGTTCGATGTCAGGGAGGAGTTGCGGGTCTGAATACATGAACATCATGATCGGTCCGTGCTCGAGGAGCGCATCCGCCGTGCGGCGAATCGCGGGCAGGAACGGACCCCGCTCCGGCTCGGCCAGATCCACGGCCATGTCCACCCGCTGCACCACCGTCGCGGCGACAGCGGTGAGGAGATCTGCGCGTTCGGGGAAGTAGCGGTGCAGCGTCGTGCGACCCACCCGCGCCCGCTCGGCAACGTCCGCGAGCGAAGCGGACGGATTCGACGGCAGCAGCGCGATCGCGGCGTCGAGGATCGCCGAACGGGTGCGGGCGCGGGTTCCCGATTCAGTGCTCGACGTGTCAACGGAGGAGTCCATGATCACAGTATACATGCGACCCACAATAGACCGTACTTGACAATAATGGAACAGCCATGTTCTACTTTTTGCATGTCTGATCCGAAAACTGGGACTCTTCGTGCACACATCCGTGTGCTCTGGACGTTCGCTCGCCCCCATTCGGGCGCCATCCTCCTGGGCCTCGCATTGGGCCTCATCACGACCGGCGCTGCCTTGGCGACGCCGCTTGCCACGAAGTGGGTGATGGACTCCCTCGGTGGCAACCTCGACTTGTCGAAGCCGATCGGACTGCTCCTGATCCTGCTCGTCGTGGGCTCAGCCGCGGCGTTCGCACAGTGGTACGTGCTGGGTCGCACGGCGGAGCGCATCGTCCTCAACGCCCGCGTCTCCCTCGTCGAACGGTTCTTCCGGGCGAAGCTGCAGCAGATCCACCGCTTCCGCACCGGGGAACTGGTCACCCGCGTCACGAGCGACACGGTGCTGCTGCGGGAGGCGGCAACCACGAGCGTCGTGCAGATCATCAACGGCATCGTCTCGGTCGTGGGCACCGTCATCCTGATGGCTGTTCTCGACGTCCCGCTCGTGCTCGCCACACTCGCAGCGGTACTGCTGGTCGGTGCGATCCTCGGCGGTATCATGCCGCTCATCGGCAAAGCCGACCGGCAGGCACAAGAGGCGCTCGGGGATCTCGGTGGCAGTCTGGAAGGCGGGATCCGCGCGATCCGCACCGTCAAGTCCAGCCGCGCCGAAGACCGGGTCATCGACGATGTCAACGCCCAGGCGCACATCGCCGCGAAGCACTCGTTGCGTTCCGTGCTGATCTCCTCCACCGCGTGGACCATCGCCGCGGTCGGAATCCAGCTGGTGATCATCGCCATTCTCGGCATCGGAGCCTGGCGCATCAGCGAGGGAGCCCTCGCCGTCTCCACCCTCGTGGCGTTCCTCCTTTATGCCTATAACCTGATCGACCCGATATCGGACATGACCATGGCATTCACCCAGCTGCAGTCCGGCCTCGCCGCGGCCGCACGCATCCACGAAACAGAGGATCTTGCCCTCGAAGACGTCACCGCGCGCGCCGGCGGCTCCCACCTGAAGCCCCTCAGCACCGACGCCGTCCTCGAACTGGAGAACATCACCGCCCGCTACGACGACGCCACCACCCCAGCACTCAACGGCGTCAGCCTGAGCATCCCCCGCACCGGTCACACCGCGTTCGTCGGACCCTCCGGCGCGGGCAAGACCAGCATCTTCTCCTTGCTGCTGCGGTTCCTTGAACCCGAATCCGGCACCGTGAAGCTCGACGGCGTCAGCTACCAGGACTGGAACATTGACGAGGTCCGGCGCCGAATCGCCTACGTCGAGCAGGAGACGCCGGTCGTCCCCGGAACCGTCCGAGAGAACGTCAACTTCCGGGACCCCGCGGCAAGCGAGGAAGAGATCTGGGCAGCACTCGAAGCCGTCCACCTCGCCGACACCGTCCGTGCCCTCCCCGAAGGACTCGAGACCTCCGTCGCGGCGACCAATCTCTCCGGCGGAGAACGGCAACGCCTCGCCGTCGCCCGCGCCCTGATCCGCGCTCCCGAGGTGCTGCTGCTCGACGAGGCAACCGCCCAACTCGACGGCATAACCGAAGCCGCGATCCAGACCGCCATCGCTGAAGCCGCCGCACGCGGCGCCGTGGTCACCATCGCCCACCGACTCTCGACAGTCGTCGATGCCGACACCATCTTCATCATCGACGACGGCCAGGTCCGAGACTCCGGCACCCACGCCGCCCTCTACCAACGCGACGAGCTCTACCGCGAATTCATCGCCGCACTCCGCATTTCCGTCTAGCCCTCAACGCACAAAGGAGAAGATCATGACCTTCCGAATGCTGTTGTGGGGCATGAGGTTCTTGACATGGGTGCCGGGCTGAGATGAGACGAGCGGACCTCTCCCGCAGGATGGAAGTTCCTCAACAACCC
>NZ_LOSQ01000025.1:0-8266 GCF_001595485.1 Micrococcus sp. CH7 | reverse complement strand
CCGCTGACGCCGAAGGCCTGATCGATTGGTCGGTCTCGGTGGACTCCACGATCGCCCGCGCGCATCAGCACGCGACGAACATCACCCGCCTCACAGGGGGATGGATCGAACTACAAGAATCCGTGTGAGGAGCCGGCCGATCACGGCATCGGGCGCTCCCGTGGCGGGCTGAGCACGAAGATCCATCAGCTCGTCGACGGGACCGGGCTGCCGCTGGTCAGCCTGATCACCCCCGGCCAGGCAGGGGACTCCCCGATGCTGCTTCCTCTTCGGGAGCAGCTGCGCGTGACCCGGCCAAGTAGGGCGGCCCCGGACCCGCCCCGAGGCCGTGCTGGGCGATAAGGCGTACTCCTCCCGGGCGATCCGCACCCACCTACGTGCCCGTGGGATCAAAGCGGTCATCCCCGAACCGGCCGACCAGCAGGGCCACCGCAGACGGCGCGGTGCCCGCGGCGGGCGCCCCGTCAGCCTCGACGCGGACGCCTACAAGGGCCGCAACGTCATCGAGCGTCAGTACGCGCACCTGAAGCAGTGGCGGGGTCTGGCGACCCGGTATGACAAGTACGCGATCGTCTACCGGTCCGCTGTGGTGCTGAATGCTGTGATCGCATGGTCCAAACGATTGTCAGACATGCCCTAGCCGACCCGGCCCTCTACCAGTACACCGGGGGTGAACCGCCGACCGTCGAGGGGCTCACCCGCCAGTACACCCTTCAGAGCCGGGGCCACTCGGCTGATGAGACCGAGACCTGGCTCAATCACGTGGTGGTATTCGAGACCTCCGGGGAAGCACTCGGCTACGTTCAAGCCACTATCCCGGTCTCTGGCCAGCCCGCCGAAATCGCCTGGGTCATCGGAGCACCGTGGCAACGCCAGGGCTGCGCCTCAGCAGCAGCTGCTCTCCTGCTGGCTGAACTCGCGGACATGGGCGCGAAACAGGTCATCGCCCATATCCACCCCGACCATGAGGCGTCAGTCGCCGTGGCCCGTCGTATCGGAATGAGCCCGACCGGCGAGGTCGTGGACGGCGAAGTCCGATGGGAGGGCCCGGTGACCCCCAGGGGATGACCGGCCCCTCCCCCACGTCCCCCGCCTTGGGGCGTCGAGGGCGTGTCTCCCAACGTGGCAGGGTATTGGGCGACAGGATGGAGTCGTGTCGCGTACTCATACCCGGCTGGACATCCTGGCGGGCAGATGCCCGATGTCGGCGGCGAGGCCACACCCCACCCTGCCCTGCGACCGGTTACCGGTGGTAATGTGCCGCCATTATTCATTCGACCCCTTTTGGAGCCCCTGAATACATGAGCGACGGCCCAGCCGCCTGCCCTGGTGACAGTCCGAGCGTCACCCCCACCCCACCCCGCAGCTGGCGGGGTCGCCTGCACCTCGTGGGGAGGTGACTCAGGCATGGATCCAGTCCTGACACTGATCCTCGGATCCCTCATCATCCTGGCGATCATCGCCGCCAACGGCTTCTTCGTGGCCCAGGAATTCGCGTACATGTCTGTCGACCGCGTCCGCCTGCAGACCGCCGCCAAGGCCGGCGACCGCGCCGCCGCCCGCGCACTGCAGGTCACTCGCCGCACCTCCTTCATGCTCTCCGGCGCGCAGCTGGGGATCACGGTCACAGGCCTCATGGTGGGCTACGTGGCAGAGCCGATGGTGGGTGCGGCCCTGACCGAGTTGCTCGGCGGCACCGCACTGCCTTCTGAAGTGGTCATCGCCATCTCCACGCTGGGCGTACTGATGGTGGCCACCCTGGTGCAGATGATCATCGGCGAGCTGTACCCCAAGAATTTGGCCATCGCCAACCCCGAGCCCTTGGCCCGCGCTCTGGCCAGGCCCACGCAGATCTACCTCGGCCTGTTCGGCTGGCTCATCTGGGTCTTCGACAAGGCGGCCGAGGTGCTGCTCAAGCTCCTGCGCATCGAGCCAGTGCACGACGTCGACAGCACCGCCACCGCCGAGGACCTGGACCGCATTGCCCTGGACTCCAGAGCGTCCGGATCCTTGCCCGCGGAGGTCTCCGTCCTGATCGACCGGGTGCTGGACTTCCCAGACCAGGACGTGCAGCACGCGATGGTGCCCCGCTCGCGTGTGGACGAGGTTCAGCCCCAGACCTCCCTGGCTCAGGTGCGCGACCTGATGGCCACCGGCCACACCCGCTACCCGGTGATCTCGAACGAACACGAACCGCTCGGGGTAGTCCACCTCACCGACCTGCTCGGTGAGACCCGGATGGCCCCGGACACCCCCGTGTCCGCCCTGATGCGCCCTGCACTGGTGCTGCCCACGATGATGTCCCTGCCCGACGCAGCCCGGGAGCTCGACGGCTCAGGGCAGCAGATGGCGTGCATCGTGGACGAGTTCGGCGGCTTCGTCGGCGTGCTCACAGTGGAAGACCTCGCGGAGGAGCTCGTGGGCGAGCTCACGGACGAGCACGACCTGCACCCCCAGGAGGAGATCACCGCCACAGGCCTGCACTCCTGGGTCCTGAGCGCAGAGGCCCACCTGGACGAGCTCGAGCGCCTCGTCGGGCACCCCCTGCCCGTGACCGAGGCCGAGTCCGCCGCCGGTCTGACCATCGACGCTCTGGGCCGTCTGCCCCGGGAAGGCGAGGTCATCACGATCGACCTGCCCGAGGACCCACGAGACTTCGGGGCTGAGGAGGTCTACGACCGCCACCTGCAGGTCGAGGTCCTCTCCATCCAACGCAGGGTCCCGGCTCGACTGCGGATCCACCCCATCGAGGTGCCCCGCTCTGACACCGCCGGCAGCCATGCCGCCCACGAGGCCCAGCCCGACGCCACCACGGACGAGGAGCGATGATGCACGGTCCACTGATCGTCATGCTCGTGACCACAGCGCTGATCGTGCTCAGCGCGATCTTCGTCATCATGGAGTTCTCCCTGCTGGGCGCCCGCCGGCACCGGCTAGAGGCCGAGGCAGGACGCAGCCGCGCCGCGCGGGCCGCTCTCAAGGGAGTCGACGAGCTGACCCTCATGCTCGCCGCAGCCCAGTTGGGCATCACCTTGTGCACCTTCGCCCTGGGGGCGATCACCAAGCCGGCCGTCGACGCATGGCTCGGCCCCGTCCTGGAGGACTGGGGCATCCCCGCAGCGGCAGCCGGAACCGCCTCCTTCGTCCTGTCCTTGCTGGCCGTGACCTTCCTTCACCTGGTCATCGGGGAGATGGCCCCCAAGTCCTGGGCCATTGCCCACCCCGAGACCGCAGCCAAAGCCGTGGCCGTGCCCGCACGCGCCTTCGTCTGGACCGTTCGCCCCCTGCTGCTGCTGGCCAACCGGCTGGCCAACCGCCTGGTGACCCTCAGCGGCGTCACCCCCGTGGACCAAGCCGCCGTGGGCGGCTACGACGCAGCGGCCATTCGTCAGCTGGTTGAGCACTCCGCCGCCGCCGGCACCCTGGACCGGCAGAACCATGAAGCCTTGGCCGGTGCCCTGGACCTTCAGACCCTCACTCTCGGGGACCTCCTCCCCCAGGGTCAGCACCCGGTCAAGGTCGCCCCCGACGCCGACGTCGAGGCGGTCCAGAATGCCGCTGCGTGCTCAGGGCACTTGCGTATCCTGGTCCAGCCGGACCATACCCCTGAGAGCGTTCCGGGCGTCGTCCACGTGCGGGACACCCTCACGATGGAGCCTTCTGCGCCAATCCAGCCGCTTATCCAGCAGGCTCTGACGCTGCCCTCCACCACACCGTTGCACGAAGCACTTGCCTCCATGCGCCGCAACAGCCGCCAGCTGGCCGCAGTGCCCCAGGACAACCGGTTCACTGGGGTCGTCACCCTCACCGACGTCTTGCGCGGAGTGTTGCCCCGCGCGGCTTGAGTCCACACCTCGGCAACACCACCGCGGGGGCCGCTGAAACGGCCCCCGCGGTGGTGTGGACAAAGAATCAGAATCGGCACAGTGGCCTCGCCCCCCATTCCGGCCTCAATGGGCTCAGTCATGCTCCGACTCACGGGCGTGTAACGGCTAAATCGGTCGTTTGTGGCGGCTGCTCGGTGTGCCGCCCGGTGTCATGTGTGGCTTGCGCCGCTATATGGCGGGGTTCTGTCGGAGCTCAGTGGCGGCCTCCAAGCACGCGGGCAAGAGGGCGCTGCGAGTGAGGCTCACGTTCCGCAAGCCGATCCTTCACCGGGACAGCGGCCGACGGCAGGCCGGAGGAATAGGCGTCGCGATAGGGTGCACCCCGCGCAACAGAACCGTTGCGAAAGGTCTAACACCCCAACGCAACAGAGTGGGCCGCCATGCGCTGCCACGGGCCCGTGAACTTCGGTGTCACAGGTAGCGGCAGACATCCTCGGGGGAGCACGTGGCCGGGTCGCCGGCGGCGGCGTCCTCGCGCAGGTCGGCGATCGTGGTGCGTAGCTGCGCGAGCTCGGCGAGTTGCCGGTCGATCACATCAAGGCGGGTGTCGAGCAGGTCGGTGACGTGCCGGCAGGGGGCCTGCCCCCGGTCGCGGATGTCCAGCACCTGACCGATCTGGGCCAGGGTCAGCCCGGCCGCTTGCCCCCGGCGGATGAAGTCCAGCCGGTCGAGCACCTCGGCGCCGTAGTCCCGGTAGCCCGCCGGGGTGCGGTCCGCGGCGGGTAGCAGCCCGACCTCCTCGTAGTACCGCAGGGTCTTGCTCGTCGTGCCCGACGCCCGAGCCACCTCACCGATCCGCATGCCACTCATTCTCCCCCTTGACCTTCCAGTGCACTGGAAGGTCGATCCTGAGGGCGATGAAGGAGGAGTTCATGACGGCAACGGCTAACAGCAGGTCGTATGACCTGGCAATGATCGGGTTCGGTGGGGCGGCGTTCGCGGCCGCGATCCGCGCCACCAACCTCGGCAGACGGGTGGTGATGATCGAGCGTGGCACCGTCGGCGGTACCTGCGTGAACACCGGGTGCGTGCCCTCCAAGGCCTTGCTCGCGACCGCCGAGGCCCGCCACGTCACACTCGACGCCTCCCGGTTCCCCGGCCTGCCGCTCCCCGAAGTCCGGCCGGTCGACATGCCCGCCTTGATCGCCGGCAAGGATCGGCTCGTCGGGTCACTGCGTGGCGAGAAGTACCTGGACCTGGCCACCGAGTACGGATGGGATCTCCACCCCGGGGACGCCACGTTCGTCGGCACACCCAGCGAGCCGGCACTGCGCGTCACCGGCCCTGACGGCACGGTGGAGACGGTCCGGGCCGCGCACTACCTCATCGCCACCGGCTCCAGGCCCTGGGCGCCGCCGGTCCCCGGCCTGCAGGAGGCCGGTTACCTGACCTCGACCACCGCGATGGAACTGGACCACGTCCCGGAGTCGCTGCTGGTCATCGGCGGCGGCTACGTCGCGATGGAGCAGGCCCAGCTCTTCGCTCGGCTCGGCGTCCGGGTCACCATGCTGGTCCGCTCACGGCTGGCGTCCCAGGAAGAACCCGAGGCGTCCACCGCCCTGGATGAGATCTTCACGGACGAAGGCATCCAGATCATCCGCGGCGCGGTGCCCAGCGCGGTCCGCCGCGACCCGGCCACCGGCGAGGTCACGGTCACTGCCACCACCACTGACGGCTCACAGGAACTCCGGGCGGCCGAGGTACTCGTCGCCACCGGGCGCCGCCCGGTCACCGCCACGCTCGGTCTCGACACCGTCGACGTGCGCACCGGCGACCACGGCGAGGTGGTTGTCGACAGCCATCTGCGCAGCACCAACCCGCGCGTCTGGGCTGCCGGTGACGTCACCGCCCACCGTCAGTTCGTGTACGTCGCCGCGGCCCACGGCGCCCTCGTCGCCGACAACGCCCTCACCGGCGCCGGCCTCGAGGTCGACTACCGCCACCTGCCCCGGGTCGTGTTCACCAGCCCCGCCCTGGCCGCCGTCGGGATGACCGAACGGCAGGCCTCCGCTGCCGGGATCCGCTACGACAGCCGTGTCCTGTCACTCGCGCACGTCCCACGCGCGATCGTCAACCGCGACACCCGCGGGTTCATCAAGATGGTCACCGACGCCGACACCGGCCGCATCATCGGCATTACCGCCCTGGCCCAGGACGCCGGCGACCTCGCCGCCGCCGGGGTCTACATGCTCGAGGCCGGCATGACCACCAGCCAGGTCGCCAACCTCTGGAGCCCCTACCTGACCATGGCCGAAGGCCTCAAGCTCACCGCGCAGGCCTTCACCACCGACATCGCCAAGCTCTCCTGCTGCGCGGCGTGAACCTGCCCCGCACACAGGGACACCGATAGGGGACCGCCTCGCCCCGGGGCGCGAGACAAGAAAATGGGCGCCGATCAGCCCTACTTACTGGCACCCCTGCGTATCGGACCTGCAACCACCGGGGAGTTCAGTCGATGCAAGAACTCCCGTCCCAGGCCTATATCTGGACGTCTTCACGACCTCTACGTGCTCGACCCGACGAGGACAGCACTGGACGACGCGATGACCGCCTTGCGGCGCCGCCATGAGGCCGCGGTCCGTTTGGGCCGCGTCACCGCACCACCATGACCACGATCGTCACCACGTAAGCCGCGGCGACCAGACCGATCCCCAGCAGGGTGAGCACCACCCCGCGCCGGGCCGGCCGCTGGCCCTCGTCCGGCCCGGGGCCCTTGCCGTGCTTCGCGGTCATCGCGCGCTCCTAAGACGTTGCTCAAGCATGTGCGGCTCTCGCGAGCGGGCTTCCGTGCCGAGTGCTACCAGCTCAGGTCGTGACAGCCGTCGCTGCCGGCGCCCTCCACCTGCAAGGTGGCATGGGCGATACCGTAACGGTCGCGCAGCACCCGGCGCGCGCCGGCAAGCACGGCGCCGTGGTCCGCGCCCTGGTCAGCGACCAGGTGGGCCGTGGCCACGTTCATCCCCGACGTCAGGGTCCACAGGTGCAGGTCGTGGACCTCCTCCACCCCCTCGACCGCGTCCAGGTCACCGGCGACGTCCTCCGGGTCCACCCCTTCCGGGGCGTGCTGGCCCAGCACCGCGATCACCTGCCTGCCCAGAACCACCGCCCGGATGATGACGAAGACCGCGATGAGCGCCGCGACCACGACGTCCCAGATCGGCTGGCCGGTGAGGATGATCAGCACGCCGGCGACCATGACACCCACCGACCCGGCGGCGTCGGCGATCACCTCGTAGTAGGCGCCCTTGACGTTCAGGCTGTCCTTGGCCCCGCTGCGCAGCAGCAGCATGGAGATGATGTTGATCACCAGGCCGGCGAAGCCGACCGCGAGCATGGCGCCGGAGGCCACCTCCGGCGCGTCGCCCAGCCGGCTGATGGCCTCGACCACCACGTACACCCCGACCGCGAGCATCGCCAGCACCGCCAACGCCGAGGCGAACACCTCGGCCCGGTAGGAGCCATAGGTGCGTCGCCCCGTGGAGTCCGGCCGGCTCGCGATGCGCGTCGCCAGCAGCGCCGCACCCAGCACCACCACATCGGCAGCCATGTGCCCGGCATCCGACAGCAGCGCCAACGACCCCGACACCAGCCCCGCGACCAGCTCGATCAGGAAGAAGCCCGCCGTCAGGGCGAACGCCCCCGCCAGCCGCCGACGGTAGCGGCCACCGGCATGCCCGGTCGCCGGGGCATGGCTGTGTCCCGCCCCCATCAGCCCTGCCCCTCGTGGCGGGCGTGCTCACGGGAGACGTCCAGCAGCATCCGCACATGCCCGTCAGCGAGGCGGTAGTACACCATCCGCCCCTCCCGGCGGTTCTCGACCACCCCAGCGGAACGCAGCACCCGCAGCACCTGGGACACCGACGCCTCCGCGACATCGACCGACGCCGCCAGGTCACACACGCACAGCTCGCCGGCCTCCAGCAACGCATACAGCACCCGGGCACGGCGCGGGTCCCCCAGGAGCTTGAACAGCCCGGCCAACCTGCCGGCCTCGCGCTCGTCGGGGATCCTCTCCCGGGTCAGCGCCACCTTCTCCGGATGGACGGCGGTGACCTGACACGAATCCAACGGCGTCACACTCATGCCACGACCATACACCTATGCAGATATCAGCAGCGGGAGCCACACACGAGAGGTCAGCAGGTTCTGTATGGTCAGCGCATGCTGACTATTGCTTCGCGGCTGGACGTGATGAACCGGCTGGGCCGGGCGATGGCCGACCCGACCCGCTCCCGCATCCTCATGACACTCCTCGAGGGCCCGAGCTACCCGGCGGTACTCGCCCGCGACCTAGGGCGTGTCTGAGAATAGATGCACGAGTCAGCTGAGACCCTGGGGACATGTCCCGGTTCCAGATGCTCTCTGACACCCAATGGGAG
>NZ_LOSQ01000024.1:0-13974 GCF_001595485.1 Micrococcus sp. CH7 | reverse complement strand
GGGCCCTCGCCCCGCTGGCGCGGGGCCGGCTCGCTCCGCTCGCCTGGCGCGCTCCGCGCGCCGGTTGGGTGCCCCGCGCGTTGGGTGCCCATCGGTAGGTGGGGCACGGCGGGCGCTGACGCGCCGCCGGGAGGGTTCCTGAACGGCGGGCCGAGGACGGGAGGGGGTCAGCTGGGCGCACCACGGGCCGCTGTGCGCCCGCCTGCGCCCCGTTCCCACCCCTGCACCCCCACAATCCCACCCGCACCCCGAACGGCCCTCAGACGCCCCCACACCGAGCCAGGGGGGCCGAGGGGCCGGGGGCCGGGGGGCCGGGGGCCGGGCGGGCCGCGCAGCCCCCACCCCCGCCCATGCCATAACACCACCACACCCCCACCACAAACAACACCACACAACCGATTGCGCCCACACCACAACGCGTGTATGGTTTGACTCAGCGGGAGGCAACCGGCCCCCTGCACCCCTCAAGGAGGACACCGTGAAACGTGCTCGCACCCGTCGCCCCACCACCCGTGCCACCCTGACGGCCCGACTCGACCGCTGCGCGCTCATCGCCCGGCACGCCTTGTGCGTCGGCTCCGTCCTGATCTTCGTCGCCGCGCTCGGGGGGCTGGCGCCGGTGTACGTGCCCGCGCTGTCCACGCCGGCCCTGATCGCCTTTGCCCTGTGGTGTGCGCTGGTGCTCGCCCTGATGCTCACCACCGCCGCGCGTGTCACCGCGCGCCTGGTGCTCGGCGCAACACGTGCCGCGCGCTCGGTCTGGGGCGCTCCGGCCTCCGATCCTCGCTGATTCCGACTCCCTGCCCCGCCTCGCGGCGGGGCAGGGCGATGCCATACGTTCGCCATATCGCCGCCATACTCAACGTTGCCGTCCCGGCTTTTCTTGTGTATGGTTTGACTCAGCAGGGGGCACCAGGCCCCCCGCACCCCTCTAGGAGGACACGATGGATGCTCTGACCGCCCGCACCCCGCTCGATCTGACCGACTACGCCGCCGCCGCCCTGCCGTCCACCCCCGCGGATTCCGTGGTGGCCATCGGCCTGAAGGGCTCGCGGCTGGGGCCGGTGATGCGCCTTGACGATGTCGCCGCCCCCGCCACCATGGCCGGAGTGATCGCCGCCAGCATGCGCTCCGCCAACTGCACGCGCGTCTTCCTGATCGGCTACGGCCCGGAGGACCGCGCCCTGCGCTGGCTCGAGCTGGAGTCCATCCTGACCGGCCACGGTCTGAGCGTGGAGGGGCTGATCCACGTGGACGGGCGCATGTGCACCAACCTGGGCACGGGCGAGGCCGTGGCCTACGCCCCGGGCACCTCCACGCTGGGCCTGCACCTGGCCCTGCTCGACGGCGCGCGGGCCGAGTACCCCACCGCCACCCCGAGCAAGTCGGACGCCCTGACGGAGGCCGTGGCGGCTCACGCGGCCACGCTGACGGACATGCACGCGGACGCTCCGGCGCTGATCGAGGGCATCAACCGCCTGCTGAAGGATCAGAACGACGCCGGGGCCGCCGCCGTCGTGCTGGCCACCCTGAACCACCGTGACCCGGAGTATCTGATCGCGGCGCTGGTGGCCTGTACGGCCCCGAACCGGCTGGAGGCGGTGGACTTCACCCGGGGCGAGTTCCCGCACGGTCTGCGCTGGAAGGCGAGCGTGGAGGCCGAGACGGTGCTCAACGCCGCCGTGGCCCTCGGCCCGGGCCACGCCTGCGCCGGGGCGCTGGCGGTGCTGGCCTACGTGGCCTGGATCCGAGGCGCAGGAGCGGTGGCCGATGGCCGCCTGAACCTCGCCGAGCGATGCGCCCCGCACCACCCGCACGTGCGCGCCGTGCGCCGGATGACGCGGGCCACGCCCGTGGCCGTCGTGGCCACCGACCCGGCGTGGGCCTGGGGCAAGCACACGCGGGCCGCTGAGGGCCGCTGAGCGTGACCGGGGGGCCAGCGCGTAACGCTGGCCCCCCGGTGCCCGTGGAGACGGTGCACGCCCGCCAGCGTAGACCGGCCCACGCGTGGGCGGGCGCTGCATAAATCGCTGTTGCCCGCTCGGCCGCGCTTGTGTATGGTTATACACGCAGCGGGGGGCATGAGGCCCCCGGCACCCCGAGCGGCCAGGAGGCCCGACATGGACACCGACCAGACCACCATCTGCACCTCCCAGAACGTGCACATCGGCCAGGAGGTGGTCATCGTCGACCGCATCCAGCTGGGCCACTGCATCAGCTACGCCGACGGGACCGTGACCGCGATCGACCCCAGCCGTGGGACCTACTCGGTGGCCCACAACGGCATGCGCGGGCGCACCGTCCACACCCTCTCCGACCAGTGGCACGGAGACGGCGGCCCCTACTGCATGCCCGCCGCCGAGGTGTACGGCGACTGAGCACGACGGGGGCGGCGCGCACGCGCCGCCCCCGTCGTCACCCCTGGCCGCGAGCGCGGGCGGGTCCCGCGCCCGCTGCCGCGTGGGGACGTGTCGCGGAGATGAGCTGCCGGCTGCATCGAGCTGCTGCCGACTCCCGGGGACCGCGACACGTCCCCGCCCTTCCTGTGACACGACCGATGGCGCGCCGGCCCGCGCTCGCGGATGGTGTTGTGCACGCGCCGGGGTATGTGTATGGTTGGACACGTCGCGGGGGGCATGAGGCCCCCGGCACCCCGACGGCCAAGGAGGCCCCCATGTCCAAGCACATCTATTCCTCCGGCTCCCTGCGCGCAGCCCTGAGCGCCGGCTCCCTCGCCGCCCGCGTCTCCCCCCACCGCGGCCCCGTCCACCTGGAGGTGCTCCCGGAGAACGCCCTGCGCGTGATCAGCACCCACGAGGACGCCTACGCCTGCGCCTACGCCGACTCCGACCGCCCGGCCCCCGCCGCGCTCGCGGGCCTGCCGCCGGTGGTGCTGTGCGCCCTGGACGTCTCCCAGCTGATGCGCCATCTGGACGCGCTCCCCCTGCCCGAGACCCCGGTCAACGTCACCGCCACCGCCGACCGCGTCCACGTCGACGTCGTCGGCGGCCGCGAGCGCTGGACGTTCGCCAACCTCGCCGCCCCCGGCGTGCCCACTCCCGCCATCCCCCAGGCCCCCGGCCCCGGCGTCGAGCTGCCCGCCCTGCCCGCGACCCTGGGCCTGCCCGGGCTGCTGATGGACGTGCTGAGCGGCGGTGGCCGCCTCCACGGCACCCGCTACCTGCGCCAGCGGATCCACGGCGTGCACGGCGCACTGGACCTGATCGGCTGGAGCATCGGCACCTGGGCACACGGACGCGCCTACGTCGCCCCCCTGGACGGCTACACGCCGGCCGCCCGCGATGCCGCCGCCCTGGCCGACCGCGACAGCCTGGCCGCCCTGCCCACCGCCTGACCGGCAGGCCGCGAGCGCGGGGGCTCCCGCGCTCGCGGCATCCCGGGGACGTGTCGTGAAGCTGAGCTGCCGGCTGCATCGAGCTGCTGCCGGCTCCCCTGGATCGCGGCACGTCCCCGTCCCCTCCGCGTCACGACCACAGGCGCGTGGACCTGCGCTCGCGGGTGGTGTTGTGCGCGCGCCGTTGTATGTGTATGGTTGGACACGTAGCGGGGGGCATGAGGCCCCCGGCACCCCGACCAAGGAGGCACCTCCGATGCCTGAGCACCACCTTCTCGACCTCGACTCCCTGCCCTCCGCCTTCGAGCCCTGCCCGGAGTGCGGCGACGTGATGTGCCAGCCCGACCCGTGGGGCGAGGACTGCGACGACCGCGCCCGGCGCCGCCAGGCCGTGGCCACTCTGGAGGACCAGCGCCGCCAGGCCCACGCCCTCGCGGCCCCCGCCGCCGCCGCGCGCGCCCGTCAGCAGTGCCTGGAGCTGACCGGCTCCGATGGCACCCACACCTTCCGCGCCGGCGCCCGCGCCCTCGACGTCAGCACCGGCCCCTCCACGCATGGCCACGAGCGCCGATGGGCGCACCCTGGCAAGCGGTCCCCGGGGCACTCTGCGACCACGGGCCACGCTTCCGAGGCGGACCGACTGTTCGTGTTCAGCACATCTGCGGCCCCGTTTCAGCCGGGCCGTCCCTACAGTCCGTTTCAGGCATATGCGCTGCTGCATCATGGCGGGGACTACCGGGCGGCCGCGGCGGACCTGCGGGCAGGCGGGTTCGGTGGCGGCCCGGCCGCGGGGGGTGGTGAGCCGTGGGGGCGCGACTAGCCTTGACCCTCTATGCCGAGTGGTCCCAGCACCTGACCCCGGGGGACATGAATGCCGCGGTCCGCATGGCGCTCACCGCCCGTGACGACGGGGCACCCCCGCTGTACTACGGCGGATGGGAAGCGCTCGCGGCGGCGCTGGGGTACTGGAAGCCCGGGGCTGACCCTGAATCCGTCCGTCGGCAGACGCAACGTGTCATCACCAAGCTGGTTCGGAAGGGCGTCATCACATCTAGTGGACAGGCCCGCCCGCGCGTGCGCGCCGAGTACGCCCTGAACCTGGACCCGCTATACCAGTTCGAGCCGGTCGGGGAGGGAAGGGCGGTCACCTGGCGACGGGTTCCCCGCGCTGATCCCAGAGCCGTAGACAACCGGCCGAGCCCATCGGGTGGGGGACTCGCAGAGTCTGGAACGGGGGACTCCCAGAGTCCCGCACGGGGGGACTCTGGGAGTCCCCCAAGGAGACACTTCAGGAGACACATCAGGATTGGCCCGGACAGGCGTGCCCCCCTCACCGCGTCGGGCGCGTCGGCAGAGCTGGCGAGACCAGGCGGCGGGCCCACCTGGCCAGTCTGGTCGACGAACTGCCCACGCTCGCACAGCTGGGGATGGGGGATGGACCGTGAGCGGTTAGCCCTGGTCCCGGGCTGGGGGCCTCGCGCCTACAGGTGCGGGCCCCCAGGGTCCCAAGGCCTACGCGTCGCGGACCAGTGCCGAGCTGCTAGACGTTCCTTCGCCGCTACTACCTGGCGGTCGAGTGCCTGAAGAGCCCGTGTGACGTCAGGGAGAGAGACGGACTCGCCAAGGATTGTGTACTGGCCGTCCTCTGGGTTGAAGTGGTGCAAGTGCATTTCTTCGAGCCCTTCAATCCCGGTGATCATGTCTTTAGACCCGATGTTGTTGCGGAGGATGATCCGAGGGGGATACATCATGAGCCTGTCCAGTCGCTCATCGAAATGTTCGATGCTGTTGCGTAGCGCTCGCGAGCGGATCGGGCTGTCCTCTGGGACAGAGAGGGCTTCTCGAATCGCTGCCCCTCTCCCTTCGGCGAACTTCATCCGCTGATCGCGTTCGGGCCTAGTCTCACCCGGACCCATCTGCCCATTCTTAGTCTTTGGCCAAATCAGCTGGGCAACCATGGCCGTTTCGCTAACCACGGTTTCAGCATGATCGAAGGCTTTTTCGTGAAGACGTTGCCCCTCGGCGTTGCTACTAGGCGAAGGTGGAACGTTGAAACCCAGGCTCCGGCGCATCGCTATGGCCTTGTCCATCAACCGCGCAGCATTCAACGCTCGGCCGACATGGCGCTGAATCTCATCTAAGTAGCAGTCCATGGCGAAGTCGTCGAAGGGCAGCACGTCAGGTAAGGGGGGTTTGTCGGCGCTCTCCGGAGTGGTGGATGTCATAGCAGGAGCCTAGTAAGGCTCCGGCGGGCGGGTAAGGGGCGGGGGCACCGGGATAACCCATAAGGTGATGACAACCTGCCCTGCGGTAGAGCGGTAGTTGCCAACGCGTCGGCTGGCGACTCTGGCGGGAGAGGGCAGGCGGGACGAAGGGGGCTAGCCACCGTGTGGCGGCGAGGGGGCGTGCTACGGGTAGCGCTGGGCGGGCTCGCAGGATCTGTCACATAGCTGTCACATGGCGGGGCGCGTGTGAATCACTCCATGTCAGACATGGAATTGTGGAGAATCACCCAGCTGCACCCCGAGCTGGTCGCGGCCCTGGACAAGGTCGCCCACCACGAGCTCGGTACCGCCCTGGGCTGACCCCCCGCCCGCGAGCGCGGGGCCCACCCTGGCCCCGCGCTCGCGGCACGCCGGGGACGTGTCGCGGAGATGCGGGGCCGGCTGCATCCGTGGCACAGCCGGCGGCCGATGCGATGCAGGGATTTGCACATCCGCCCGCGTATGTGTATGGTTAGACACATCAGCAGGGATCACCCGGATCCCCGCACCCCATAGAAGGGACAGCCATCATGGCCAACGCAATCCTGATCACCCCCACCGGCGACGTCACCGAGGAGCAGGTCAACGGCCTGGAGGACTTCCAGCAGCACGTCGGCGGCTACGTGGAGGCCCTGTCCTCCGACGATGGCGACCACACCATCTGGCTCAACGAGGAGGGCAAGATCGCCGGCCTGCCGGTCAACTCCAAGGGTCACCGGATCGTCCACGAGCTGACCATCCTCGCCCCGGACGACGTCATCGTCGGCCCGGTGCTGATCACCGGCGACCTGGCCGACGACGGGGAGACCTACCTGCCCCCCACCAAGGCTCTGCGCGAGCGGCTCGGCCTCGACGACTGAGCCCCACGGGCGGGCGGGCCCCGCGGCCCGCCCGCCCCGGCCGCGCCGGGGCCACCCACGAATCCCACGCCCCTGTTGCGCCGTCCCTCTTGCGCGTGTATGGTTATACACATCAGCAGGGGTTATCCGGACCCCCGCACCCCCGACGAAAGGGACTCCGATGACCAAGGCCACGATGATCCACCCCGACGGCACCACCGCCGACGTCGAGCTTCACACCATCCCCGCCGACGTCGACCGCCTGCTGGGCGCCACCGCTGAGGTCTACAACCCCGGCGACTACGACGGCATGGACGGCGACTGGTCGCTCTGGGCCGACGCCCGCCACAGTTCCTCCCGCCCGTTCAACTCCACGGCCACCGAGATGATCCACGACGCCGGCTTCGACGCCCGCGAGATCATCACCGGCCCCGTCCTGGTGATCCGCTGAGCCTCCCCCGCCCTCCCGCCACACCGGCGGGAGGGCGGGCAGGATGACCATCACGACCTCCACGCCCCCAGGAGACCCCATGCCCCTGAACGCCCGCTCCCGCATCCTGATCACCCCCCACGGCTCCGACGAGTCCTTCGAGGGCACCGTCGGCGGCCTGATCCGCCACGTCCGCCACGCCGACCCGTCCGCGATCACCGCGCTGGAGCAGTCCCTGCACCGCGCCTGCCGCCTCCCCGACACCGGCGACGTCCGCGAGGCGAGCCTGGAGCACAACCTCGCGGTCCTCACCGCGGCCGACCTCGAGCGCTTGGAGCCCGGGGCCACCATCACCATCCTGGACGCCTGATCCGCCCCGCACCGAAGGAGACCCCCTGATGCGCACCCGCCCCCTGATCCTGCTCCCCCTGGCCCTGGCCGGCCTCGCCCTCCAGGGGTGCACCGCCACACCTGCTCCTGCCCCGTCGACGAGCGCGAGCGCGGCCCCCACGGCAGCCGCGAGCAGCACCACGGCACCCACTGCGGCCGCCAGCTCGGCCACCCCCACGACACGTCCCTCCAGCTCGGCCCCCGCCAAGCCCGTGGACGTGCAGATCCGCATCCAGTGGATCCCCCGCGACGGCACCACCACCACGGCAGCCCGCGGCGGCGTGAACCTCTTCGTGGGCGGCACCGGCGCGGACACCCACACCAACGAGACCATCCCCGCCGAGCCCGCCGGCACCACCCCCCTGACCCTGCGCACCCAGGCCAAGCCCGGTGAAAAGATCCAGGTGATCGCCAACGTCCCGCAGCTACCCGCCGCCGGCGACCTGCACTGCGAGATCATCGCCGACGGCACCACCGCCCCCCTGGACGCCCAGACCGGCGACCCCAAGGGCATGCCCATGGTCCAGTGCGAGGCCACCGTCCCCGAGCCCTCCAGCTGAGCATCCCGCGGACACCGCGACACGTCCCCGCAGCACCTCCACGACACCCGCAGCTGTCACGAGCACTGGCTGGCGTCTAGGAAGGACCGGGGACCAGCCCAGATCCCTACGACAGCTCAACCCAGGAGCCGTGAATGCCCCTGGGAGTCTGGCTCATCCCTGCGCGGGCGGAGCTTCCGACGGGCTCACCGACTTTGACGACGTGCCCGTGGGCTCATCCCTGCGTGCGCGGGGCTTCCAGAACCATGACGTGCCCGTAGTAGCCGCCCCAGGGCTCATCCCTGCGTGCGCGGGGCTTCCGACGACGAGGCCGTGGCCAGTGTGCTGACCCTGGGCTCATCCCTGCGTGCGCGGGGCTTCCCTTGCTGTCGTTCATGCTGCCTGGTCCTTCCAGGGCTCATCCCTGCGTGCGCGGGGCTTCCACTACCTGGCCAGGGCGGATGCTCCGCGCTCTGCGCTTTCCCCTTCGGTTGAGGGGGGTTGGGATGACCAGCCAGTTGCCCGGCTGGACATGCCCACACCCTGGGGTGCGGGCTTGACGCTTCCACGCCCCTGCCCCGCGGCCCCGCCAGATGGCGGGCCCGAGACAGCAGCTCCACGTCCGTTTCGACTCTCCCGACGGCCTCGGGCGAGCTCGACCCCTGCTCCACGCTCCTCCTGCACAGCCCACGCCCGGATGTTGATCGCGGCGTTCACGTCGCGGTCGATCACCAGGTGGCAGGCCTCGCACTCGAAGGTCCGCTCGGCCAGGGACAGCGTGGATTTGACTGTCCCGCAGCGCGAGCACGCCTTCGAGGAGGGCGCGAATCGGTCGATCATCTTCACCTGGGACCCTGCCCAGGAGGTCTTGTAGTCCAGCTGCCGACGCAGCATCCCCAGCCCGGCATCCAGGATCGCCCGGTTCAACCCGGACTTGGCAGCCACGTTCCTACCCGGCGCCTCGAGCGTCCCGCGGGCCGAACGGGTCATCCCCGCCACGTTCAGGTCCTCCAGGGCGACCACCGCGAAGTCCGTCGCCAGTCTCGTGGACACCTGATGCAGCAGCCCCGCCCGACGTAGGGCGATCCCGTGCTGGAGTGCCGCGATCTGCCGGCGCACGCGCTCGCGGCGGTTCGAGCCGGGCTGGGTGCGGGCGTAGGCGCGCTGGAGACGGGTCAGGCGGGCAGCCTGGCGGGCACCGGGGCGGCCGTTGTCGATGACCTCGCCGGTGGAGAGGGCGGCCAGGTGCTTGACCCCCAGGTCCACGCCGACGGCGCCGTTGGCGCGCTGGCGACGGCTGGGCCCGGTCCGGATGGGGGTGGGGTCGGCAACGAGGATCGAGGCGTACCACCGTCCGCCCGCCTGGGAGATGGTCATGGACCGGATCTGGGCGCCGCGGCGGCAGGCGCGGACCAGGCGGCTGGTCTTGTCGTAGGTGCGGATGGTCCCCAGGGAGGCCAGGCGCAGGTGCCGGTGGTCGGTGATCACCCCGCGGCGGGGCTCGCCGCGCTTGTAGGGGGTGCCCGCGGCGCCGATGACCTCGGGGGCGGGGATGGTGAAGCTGTCCCGGGACCGGCCCTTCTTCTTGAACCGCGGCAGGCCGACGCGCACGCCGGCGCGCGTACCGGAGGCGGAGGCCATCCAGTTCTCGGTGGCCTTCGCGGCGTTCTGGAGGCCGGAGACCAGGACGCGGCGGGGCACGGTGTGCATCCAGGGCTCGGCGTATCGCTCGTCGGTCCACGCTTCGGCCGGGTCGGCACCGGCGGCGATCGCGGCGGCGGCCTCACGGTGGCGGCGGATCAGCGGGGTCAGGTGGGCCGTGGAGTACGACTGGTAGCTGGCCACGCGGAGGGTGGGGTCGGCGGCGCGCTCGGCCTTCATGCGCGCGGCCAGCTCGGGGCCGGCCAGCCCGCTCTCGGCCAGCTCGGTGCGACGGGCGGCACCGGCGGCCAGGGCGGCCCGGTTGTGGGCGATGAGCATGTTGTAGGCCACGCGCGCGGCGCCGGCGTACTGGGCCAGCAGGGTGGCCTGGGCGGGGTTGGGGTCCAGGCGGTGCTTGAACGCGCGCAGCCTCGGGGCCAGGTCGGTACCCGTGGTAGTCGTCATCGCTCACACCTCCTCCTGCGCCAGCATCGTCCATCCGTTCAGGGGCATGGTCACCCACCCCCCGGACACGTTACGGCCTCGCTCACCCAGCCGGGCAGGAGGCCAACACCCTGCGCATCGCCGCGCGCTCGCGCTCGGTGACGCTCAGCCCCCACTTGGCCTTCACCACCACCTGGTGCTCCACGAGCTCACATCGGCCCGCAACGGTGTCCGGCAGCCAGTCCGCCGCGGTCGCATCCGACTTCGAGGTGTTCGCCGGCCCATCCACGGCCAGCAGATTCGCCGGGTCGTTGGCGAACGCCGTGCGCTGGGACTCGTCCCACGCCCACGCCCCGGAGGCCCAGGCATCGGCAAGGGAGACCGTGTGGTCGATATGCACGGCCTGGGAGTCCTGGGAGGAGAAGGGGATCGTAGCGCCGCTGTAGGGGTCCACGAGCTGGCCGGAAAGCACCTTGCACCCCCGCGTGCCGGGCTTGATCTGCACCTGTGTCAGGTCGCGCCGCAGCACGTCGTTGCGGGTGTCACAGCCGTTGCGGTCCACGTCCGCCCAGCGCTGGCCGAACGCGTCTCGCGTGTAGGCGCTGGCCGGTGCCGCGGAGGTCAGGGCCAGCTGCTCGAGCTGGCCCCCGACCGGGCCGGCCGCCGGCGTCGGGGACGTGTCGCCGAGTGAAGGCAGCTCCCCTCCGCTGGGCAGCGCCACCTTGGGAAGCTTCACCTCTGGCACCTGGACCCCCTGCACATATCCACCCCCGACGGCGCCAACCACACCCAGAGCAGCCACCACGGCGACGACGCCCGAGACCCATCGACGCACGCTCACGAGCCCGCCCCCGCACGCTCCTGCAGAGTGGGCACAGCCTCGATCACAGCGTGCAGCCCATGGCTCACCCGCAGCCGGCGCGCGGCCTCGGCGGTAGCCGCCCGGTGCAGCTCCACGGGAATCACCTCGATGCCATCACCCATGTCCGGCTCCTCCATCTCCGGCAACCACCTGTAGAAGGAACCGCGGGAAGCGTAGGTCAACATCAGCGCGGCACCGGCCTGCTCATGCACGCGCAAGGTCTCGGCGATCAGCTCCTCCACGAGGCGCTCGCGGTAGTCCTCCAGGCGGGTCATGGCCGAGTCGATCCAGGACCAGTCCCGCGGCGGGTTCTTGCCGAACTCCCAGCGGGTGATGCTCTTCTCCGCGACACCCAGGGTGTCGGCGAGGGCGTCGCGGGACAGACCGAGGGCCTCTCGGCGGCACTTCAGCTCGATAGCGTTCATGGCTCAGCCCTCCGCCTTCTGGTCGGCCGGCTCGTCCTGGTCGGTCACGCCGTACTCCTGACGCAGGGCCTCCTCCTCGAGGCGCAGGCGGGTGATGGCCTTCATCAGGGGCTCGCGACGGGTGTGCAGCTCGTTGTTGGCGGCGTCCTCCCAGCTGTCCAGGGTCCAGCCGGCGCCCTGGATCTTGCTGACCATGACGGCGTCGGGGGCGCGCAGGTCGTTCTTGATGCGGGTCCAGGTGGAGGGCGAGGTGAAGCCGGCTTGCCGAGCCATCTCGTTGACGGAGTAGTAGAAGGTGGTCATGGGGGTGCTCTCTCAATCTGGAGGCGACAGAATCACCTCACGTAGGTCTAGCGATACACGTCAAACCATACGCGTCACGCCATACACCCGCAACCCTTATCCACAACCCCCCCGTTACCTTCTTCGTGGCTCCTGGATCCGGCAGGATCAGGGAGTGCTGACCGGCCGGTCCTGGGCATGATCGTTTGCCCCCAGTCATCCATGATCCGGGGGGTGTTGTCACCCAGGACCGGTCCGGTGGTCACGGATCGCTGATAGAGGCAGGACCCGGCTGACAAGGGCCTTCGTAACGTGGATGCCGAGCGTGATCACCTCCCGGCCGGCCAGCACACGCCACCGGCGCACCAGAAGGGAACGATCATGACAGCACAGCAGCACCCGGCCGTGTTCATCGGCCTTGACGTCGGCAAGGCCGAGCACCACGCCGTGGCCCTCACCGCGGCCGGGAAAAAGGTCTACGACAAGGCCTTGCCCAACGACGAGACCCGCCTACGCGGCATCCTCGACGAGCTCGCCCGCGCCCACGGGCCCGCGCTGCTCGTCGTCGATCAACCGGCCACGATCGGCGCCCTGCCCGTGGCCGTGGCCCAGGCCTGCGACGGCGTTGAGGTGGCGTACCTGCCCGGGCTGGCGATGCGACGGATCGCTGACCTGCACCCCGGCTCGGCCAAGACCGACGCCAAGGACGCGGCGATCATCGCTGAAGCAGCCCGCACGATGCCCCATACGCTGCGCTCCATCCGAGTCGATGAGGAACAGATCGCCGAGCTGGCCATGCTCGCCGGGTTCGATGACGACCTCGCCGCGCAGATCACCGCGACCTCGAACCGGCTGCGCGGACTCCTCACCCAGATCCACCCCGCGCTCGAGCGCGTGCTCGGGCCCAGGATCCCCCCCCCCGCCGTGGCAGACCTTCTCGGCCGCTACCCCACCCCGGCACAGCTCAGAACGGCTGGGCCGGGGCATGTGCGGGCCAGGCTGCGCAAGCACGCCCCACGCCTGGCCGCTTCTCTCACGGAACAGATCTTCCAAGCCCTGGACGAGCAGTCCGTGGTCGTGGCCGGCACGCAGGCCGCGGCCACCGTGGTCCCGATCCTGGCAGAACAGCTCGCCGGCCTGACCCGTCAGCGGGCCGGCCTGGCCTCCCAGGTGGAGGCTGCAGTGGAGGCCCACCCTCTTCACCCGGTCCTGATCTCGATGCCCGGAGTAGGGATCAGGACCGCCGCACGCATCCTCACTGAAGTTGTGGGCAAGGACTTCGTCGATGCCGGGCATCTGGCCTCCTACGCCGGGATCGCCCCGGTCACCCGACGCTCCGGGACCTCGATCCGCGGAGAGCACGTAGCCCGGGGCGGGAACAAGCGACTGAAGCGGGCCCTGTTCCTCTCAGCGTTCGCTTCGCTGTCACACCCGCCTTCCAGGGCGTACTACGACCGCAAACGAGCCCAGGGCAAACGCCACAACCAGGCGCTGATCGCGCTGGCCCGGCGCCGCACGGACGTGCTCTACGCGATGCTCCGCGATGGCACCCTGTATCAAGACCCGACCGCCCCGCCAGCACCATCATCAGTCGCTCTCGCGGCTTGACGAAAACCATAGAGGCACCCCCCCCCGTCACCACTGCCCCTGCTACGGTTTGCACAGGTCGAACGTGAGCCCATCCCGTAGGGCCTGCGACTTAGAAGCCCTCCTGGCCATCCCCCCTCCGCGCCGGGAGGGCTTCGCTCTGCCTGGCACCCAGAAGGGACATCACGGCCGCGCGACCGCCTTATCCACGGTGAAGGACACCCGCGGATCGGAGGAGCCATGAGCATCGAGGTCGAGCACCTGGAGGCCGCCCTGGCCGAGGCCGTCGAGGTGGTGACCGACAGCGAGCGCGCGCATGCGAGCACCGCAGCCTGTCATTGGTGGCGCTGCTGCCAGGTGCTGCGTCGTTTCATCGACGTCCCGGACGCCTTCCCGCCGGCGGCGCTGGTCGCCTAGACTGGACCCCAGAAGCGCCCCGCTTTCCCGTTGATCTGACAGTCGCAGGAACCTCGCGGGGCGCTTTCGCGCGTCCAGAGCTTGTTGCCCTCCACTTGCCAGCCCACCTAGTATGTTGACGTCAGATCAACGTAAGGGTGGAGGTGTCCCTGATGATCCAGGTGTCCTGGCAAGGGCGGATGACCACGTCCCTGCCGACCACAGATTCCGAGGTGGCCCGCTGGGTCGCCCACGACCGCCCCGAGATGGTGCGCGCCCAGACCGCCGACGGCACCGCCTACCGGCCCGACGCCGCTCAGGTCCTCGCGTTCATGCAAGCCCAGGCCCACCTGGCCCAGATGCTGCGCTTCCAGTACGCCGCCGCCCACGGGCTGGTGCCCGCGCACGCAGGCGCCGTGCTGACACGCCCTAGGTGTAGGAGGGCATGACGTTGTTGACTCGGGTCGGTGCCAGTGAGGCCGGAGGAGCGTCTCCGCAGGAGGTATGAGGCCGATGGTAG
>NZ_LOSQ01000023.1:0-7999 GCF_001595485.1 Micrococcus sp. CH7 | reverse complement strand
AGGCCCTCGCCCAGCTCGCCGCGGCCTACCCCGACCGGATCAACCCCTACCTGTGACCACCCCGCTTACACAGACAAGTTGACACGCCCGGTCTCGGTCCGCACCCTGCAGCGCTGGGCCGCCGAATACCGGGCGGACTCCTCCGCGGCCGGCTTGCAGCGCAAGGCCCGCAGCGACCGCGGCCAACGCCGGCTGCCTGCGGAGCTGATCGCGGTGATCGAGGCCCTGGCGCTGCGCCGCCCGGCGCCGACGACCAGGTTCATCCACCGCCGGGTGTGCGATCTGGCCCCGGAGCGCGGCTGGGCACCCCCGAGCTACTCGAGCGTGCGCAGCGTGATCGCCGCGATCGACCCCGGGCTGCGCACCCTGGCCCTGGAGGGAGACACCGCCTACCGGGACCGATACGAGCTGGTGCACCGCCGGTCGGCGGTGAGGCCCAATGAGCAGTGGCAGGCCGACCACACCCTGCTCGACGTGGCGATCCTCGACAACCGGGGGCGCCCGGTGCGGCCGTGGCTGAGCGTGATCCTCGACGACTACTCCCGCGCGGTCGCCGGCTACACCGTCTTCACCGGCGCCCCGAATGCCGAGCAGACCGCCCTGGCCCTGCACCAGGCCGTGCGAGCCAAGCCCGACCCGCGGTGGCCGGTCCAGGGGTTGCCCGAGGTGCTCTACAGCGACCACGGGGCCGACTTCACCAGCACCCGGCTGGACCGGGTCTGCCTGGACACCCACATCCGGCTCATCCACTCCCGCGTCGGGGTCCCGCAGGGGAGGGGCAAGATCGAACGCTTCTACGGCACGATCACCACCGAGGTGCTCCCGCACCTGCCCGGGCACATCCCGCACGGCACCGGCGGCACCCCCACCTCACCACCTGCCCTGAGCCTGGAGCAGCTCGACGCAGTGGTCCAGCGCTACCTGATCGAGGACTACCACGCCCGGGTGCACTCCGAGACCGGACAGGCCCCCGCCGCCCGCTGGATCGGGGCCGGGTGGATCCCGCGCACCCCGGCCCGGGGCGAGGATCTCGACCTGCTGCTGCTCACCGCTGCGACCACCCGCATCGTCCAGCGCGACGGCATCCGCTTTCAAGGCACCCGCTACATCTGCCCGGTGCTGGCCGCCTACGTCAGTGAGACCGTGACCATCCGCTACGACCCCCGCGACGCCGGCGAGGTGCGCGTCTACCACCAGGACACCTACCTGTGCCGGGCGATCGCCCCCGAACTGGCCGCTGAGACCATCACCCTCCAACAGCTGCAGCAGGCCCGGGGCGCCCGACGCGCCGCGCTCAAGCAGCAGCTGCGCGCCCGGCGCAGCCTCGCCGACGCCCTGCCCGCCGACGACCGCTGGGCACCACCACCCGCCCCGGCGCCGGGCCCGACGGCAGACCCGCCGGCGGAGCCGGCGCCCCGACACCGGTTGCGGACCTATGCCACCGACTGAGCCCGACTCCTCCCGGAGCCTGCTGGGCAAGGACGACGACGGCCGGCGCTTCCTCTCCGGCACGTTCGGGGAAATCGCAGCCTTGGGCCCACCCCCGGACCCCGCATCACCCCTGCTCCTTCCCACCCGGGAGCACCGCCGTTTCACCGAGTTCGCCGACACCGTCCGCGCCCACCGCTACATCGGCCTGTGCTGGGGCCCACCCGGGGTCGGCAAGACCCTCTCGGCCCGCCACTACGCCGGGGCCCCGCAATGGGAGCAGTGGCAAAGAGACCTGGGCGAGGACCGCGAGCCCGGCCCCATCCCTGAGCAGGTCCTGCAGGCCCGCACCGCGCTGTGGACCCCGACCGTCACCGCCAGCCCCCGACAGGTCGACCAAGCCCTCCCGCGGGCCTGCCAACAGATCTCCTACGCCATCGACTACCACCACCACGGCCGCGTCGACCCGTTCGTGCACCCCGACTCGCGTTCCTCCGGGCTCACCGAGCTGCTCATCATCGACGAGGCCGACCGGCTCAATACCACCGGCCTGGAACAGGTCCGCGACTACTACGACCGCCACACCCTCGGGGTGATCCTCATCGGAATGCCCGGCATCGACAAACGCCTGGCCCGTTACCCCCAGCTCTACAGCCGTGTGGGCTTCGCCCACGAATACCGCCCCCTCACCCCCGAAGAGCTCACCGCCGTCCTGAACCGCCGCTGGCACACCGACGGACTCGCCGGCGAGGACGACGAGTTCACCCAGGCGGTCGCGATCGCCACCATCGCCCGGATCACCGGCGGCAACTTCCGTCTCGTCGACCGCCTCCTCACCCAGATCCAACGCATCCTCACGATCAACCAGTTGGCCACCGTCACCCCCGAAGTGGTCGAAGCCGCCCGCGAGTCACTCCTGATCGGTCACTGAGCACACGGGCCGGCCACCAGCTCCTGAGATCCACCGGCCAGGCAATCGCCTCTGGCAGCGACTCCTCGAAAGGGCCCCCGGGTCTGGGGCACATACGGTCGTGCACATGACATTGCCGCGGTGACGTCTTGACCTTCCTCTTCAGGGGAAGGTGCAGGCTGGGCACAGCACAGCACCGCACACAGACGGCCCGTCGGGGCCTTCATCACGGACTTACGGAGGCCGGTCATGCCTGAGACGGGAACGCACGAAGTGGACCTGGCGATCATCGGTTCCGGCGGTGGTGCGTTCGCCGCCGCGATCCGGGCCACCAATCTCGGCAAATCAGTGGTGATGATCGAGCGTGCCACGGTCGGGGGCACCTGCGTGAACACCGGGTGCGTGCCGTCGAAGGCGCTGCTGGCCGCCGCCGAGGCCCGCCACGTGGCGCTGGACGCCACAGGACGGTTCCCCGGTCTGAGCACGTCGGCCGCCGGGGTGGACATGCCCGGGCTAATCGTCGGCAAGGACGCGCTGGTGGAGGGAATGCGCTCGGACAAGTACCTGGATCTGATCGCCGACTACGGCTGGGAACTGGCCACCGGCGAAGCGGTGTTCACCGGCACCGCCGAGGATCCGGCGCTGGAGGTCACCGGAGCCGACGGTTCCTGCCGCCGGGTGCGGGCGGCCCACTATCTGGTGGCCACCGGCTCCACCCCGATTGTCCCGGAGATCGAGGGTCTGGATCAGGTGGAGTATCTGACGTCGACCACGGCCATGGAGTTGGACGAGGTGCCGGAATCGCTGCTGATCATCGGTGGCGGGTACGTGGGCCTGGAGCAGGCTCAACTCTTCGCCCGCCTGGGCTCGATGGTCACCATGGTCGTGCGGTCCCGGCTGGCCTCCCATGAGGAACCCGAGGTCTCCCGGACCCTGAGGGGCGTGTTCGCCGAGGAGGGCATCCGGGTGATCCCCCGGGCCACCGTCTCCTCCGTGACGCCCGACCGGGACACCGGGGAGGTGGTGGCCACCGTCACGGGCCCGGGCGGGCAGGACACCCTGCGGGCGGGCCGGCTCATGGTCGCGGTCGGGCGCCGTCCGGTCACCGAGAACCTGGGCCTCGGCTCGGTCGGGGTGGACACCGGGGCGCGCGGGGAGATCCTCGTCGACGCCCGGATGGCGACCTCGAATCCGAAGGTGTGGGCGGCCGGGGATGTGACCGGGCACCCCCAGTACGTCTACGTGGCCTCGGCCCACGGGGTCACCGCGGTGGAGAACGCCTTCCACCACACCGGCCAGCAGATCGACTACACCCACCTGCCGCGGGTCACTTTCACCTCCCCGGCCATCGCGGCGGTGGGCATGACCGACCAGCAGGCCCGGGAAGCCGGCCTCCGGTGTGAATGCCGGGTGCTGCCCCTGGAGTACGTGCCCAGGGCGCTGGTCAACCGTGACACCCGCGGGTTCGTGAAGATCGTCGCCGAGGCCGAGACTGGGCGGATCGTGGGTATCACCGCGGTGGCCAAGGACGCCGGGGAGCTTGCCGCGGCCGGGGTCTACATCTTGTCCGCGGGCATGACGGTGGATCAGGTCTCCACCCTGTGGTGCCCGTACCTGACGATGGCCGAAGGCCTCAAGATCGCCGCCCAGTCCTTCCGCATCGACGTCTCCAAACTCTCCTGCTGCGCCGCGTGAGGATCGGTCGGCCTCGAGCACAGCCGGGAGCTGACGACTCAGCAGGCACTGTAACGGAAGGGGAAGTCATGGCCCAGAGGTTGATCGTCATCGGTGGGGACGCCGCGGGGATGAGCGCGGCCTCCGCCGCCCGCCGCCAGCTGCCCCAGGACCAGTTGGAGATCGTGGCCTTCGAGCGGGGCCACTACACCTCGTATTCGGCCTGCGGGATCCCGTACTTCATCGGCAAGGACGTCGCCGACACCACGGAGCTGATCGCCCGTACCCCGCAACAGTTCCGCGACCACCACGCCATCGACGCCCGCACCGGTCACGAGGTCCTGGAGATCGACCTGCACCGCCGCGCCGTGCTCGTGCGCGACCTGACCGCCGGCCGGGAGGCCTGGGAGGGTTTCGATCAGCTCATGGTCGCCACCGGGGCCACCCCGGCCCGCCCGCCACTGCCCGGGATCGATGCGGCCGGTATCCACGGGGTGCAGACCCTCGACGACGGCCTGGCCCTGCGGGCGGTGCTGGAGCGGGACCGGCCGGGCCGGGCGGTGGTCGTCGGGGCCGGCTACATCGGCCTGGAACTGGCAGAGGCCCTGTCCGCCTGGGGCGTGGACATCACCGTGATCGGACGCCCCCCGGCCCCACTGCCGGGCCTGGACCCGGACATGGGCGCGCTCATCGCCACCGCGATGGAAGGGTACGGGATGGAGGTGCGGATGGAGGAGACCGTCACCGGCTTCGAGACCCACACCGGGAAGGTCACCGCCGTGGTCACCGATCAGGCCACCATCCCCACCGAGCTGGTGATCCTCGGCCTGGGGGTGACCCCGAACACCACCCTGGCCGCCGACGCCGGGATCCCCCTGGGCGAGACGGGGGCGATCGCCGTGGACCGCCGGCTGCGCACCGGCATCGAGGGGGTGTGGGCCGGCGGGGACTGCGTGGAGAAGTTCCACCGCGTCTCCCGCCGCCACGTGGCCCTGCCGCTGGGTACCCACGCGAACAAGGAGGGCCGCACCGCCGGGATCAACCTCGGCGGCGGCTACGCCACCTTCCCCGGGGTGCTCGGCACCGCCGTGACCAAGATCTGCGACATCGAAGTCGGACGCACCGGCCTCGGCGAGGTCGAAGCGCAGGCGGCCGGCTTCGACCCCGTCACCGCCGTGGTCGACTCCACCACCCGGGCCGGCTACTACCCCGGGGCCAAACCCATCCGCACCAAACTCATCGCCGAACGCGGCACCGGACGGCTGCTCGGCGCCCAGATCGTCGGGGAAGAAGGCGCGGCCAAGCGCATCGACGTGCTCTCCGTGGCGCTGTGGCACGAGACCCCGGTGGAAGAGCTGCTCAACATCGACCTCTCCTACGCCCCGCCGTTCTCCCCGGTGTGGGACCCGGTGCTCATCGCCGCGCGCAAGACCTGGCAGGCCGTCGAGACCGACCGCGCCCGCACCGAACCCGGATGACCACCGGCCCCTCCAGGGGCAGGCAGTGCCCTGCCCCCGGAGCCTTCCTCTACCGTGGAAGGCCACAGACCAGTCCAGGATCGAGGTGCGCACCGTGCGGATCGGTGAAGCGGCCGCAGCCGCCGGCATGACCACCAAAGCCCTACGGTTCTACGAACAGCACGGGCTGCTGCCCCCGGTGCACCGCGGCCCCAACGGGTACCGCGACTACCCACCCGAGGCCCTCGCCCGCCTGCAGTTCATCCGCCGAAGCAAGGCCGCCGGACTCAGCCTGGCCGAGATCCGGAACATCCTGCAGATCCGCGACGCCGGGCAGGCCCCCTGCGCCCACGTAGCCGCACAGTTCGCCCAGCAACTCACCGACCTCGACCAGCACATCGCTGAGCTCACCGCCCTGCGGGCCTCCGCGGCCGAGCACTACCAGGCCGCCTCCCAAGGCGACCCCACCCAGTGCGATCCCGCCCAAATCTGCAGCTACCTCTGAGCCCACAGCCGCACCACGGCCGCCAAATACCTCTGTCAGAACACCGCCATTCACCGTCGACAGTCACACGTCGTCGAGGACTGAGCTCGCTCGACGTACGGTGAAGGATCCCCTTACGGGCATGCGATCTGGGCTGACGCCTGTGATCGAGTGTTCAGTTTGCGCTGTATAGTTCAGTCCATGCTGACTATTGCTTCGCGTCTCGACGTGTTGAACCGCCTGGGTCGTGCACTGGCCGACCCCACTCGATCCCGGATCATCTTGACCCTGCTCGACCATCCCGCTTACCCGGCGGAACTGGCCCGAGATCTGGACCTGACACGCCCGAACGTGTCCAACCACCTGGCATGCCTGCGCGATTGCGGGATCGTCGTCTCCGAGCCCGAGGGTCGTCGGACACGATATGAGATCGCCGATTCGCACCTGGCGCAGGCGCTGACGGCACTGGTCGATGCCACCCTGGCAGTGGACGAAGACGCCCCGTGCATCGATCCCGCCTGCTCGCTTCCCGGATGCGACGCAGCTGGGGAGGGCGCATGAGCCTCACCTCGGTCTTGCAGGCGATGGGCCTGTTCGCAGCGACCAACATCGACGACATCATCGTGCTCTCCCTCTTCTTCGCGCGAGGGGCAGGCCAGCGCGGCACTACCGCCCGCATTCTGGCCGGCCAGTACCTCGGATTCGCCGGCATCCTCGGTGCCGCGGTCCTGGTGACCATCGGCGCCGGAGCATTCCTGCCCCCGGCAGCCATCCCGTACTTCGGCCTCATCCCTCTGGGCCTCGGCCTCTGGGCCGCATGGCAGGCCTGGCGCGGAGACGATGACGACGATGACGACGAGGCCAAGGTTGCCGGCAAGAAGGTCGGCGTGTGGACAGTCGCAGGCGTCACCCTTGCCAACGGCGGCGACAACATCGGCGTCTACACCCCTGTCTTCCTCAGCGTGGAACCTCTCGCAGTAGTCGCCTACTGCATCGTCTTCCTCGCGCTCGTCGCGGTCCTGGTGGCCCTGGCAAAGTTCGTCGCCACCCGCCCCCCGATCGCCGAAGTGCTCGAACGCTGGGAGAACATCCTCTTCCCCATCGTTCTCATCGGCCTCGGCATCGTGATCCTCGTCAGCGGCGGAGCCTTCGGACTCTGACGTAGCGGCAGCGATCCAAACGGCCCCGACCGGGCGCACCCCTCTCGGTTCAGACCGCGACACCTACCTGCAGCCAGTCCTGCGTGATCGCGGCAACAAGACCGCCACGGAGCGCTGCAAAAACCCCGCCACCAAGCGAACGAAGCCACAGCCCCGTCGCATCCCGGACGCCCGCCACAAACGACCGATTTTTTCGCCCTGGACAACAAGCGCCAGCGCTCCCCATGGGCAGGGGCCGACCCTGTGCTCCAACGAGAACAGCGGGCCAGCCTCTGCAGAGGCTGGCCCGCTGTTCAGCGTTGAGTCAGGAAGTGCGCACCGTGATCGGGGTGCCTTCGCTGATGTGCTGGGCGTAGATGCTCAGCTCAGGATCACTGATGGTCCCGCTGATGCGGGACCACCGCGTCCGCAGCACCGGCTTGATCTCTTCCACCGGCGCACCGGCGTACTGCTGGCCCAACTGATCGAGCATCCTCTGGTAGTCCTTGGCCAACGTGGTCATCGTGTCCTGGACGGCTCGCTGCAACTCGCGCTCCAGATTTCCCGAGATCTTCACCCGGGCGCTCATCGGGACACCTGCTGGGTGATGGTGGTTCCGGGGTGACGTGCGACGGTGGAAGTGGTGACGAAGCGGCCCGTGATGGCCGAACGGCCCACCGAACGGGTCGCTCCGCCGGGTGAGGGGATCGTCTCGGTAGTGGTGGTCCGCGGATTGCGCTTGGCCGTGGAGGTCTTCACGAACCGGCCCGTGCTGGCACTGCGGTGAACGGTCTTGCCCATGGGCTCGACTCCTGTTCTAGGGCATGTCTGACAATCGTTTTGACCATGCGAGCACAGCATTCAGGACCACAGCGGCCCTGTAGATGATCGCGTACTTGTCATACCG
>NZ_LOSQ01000022.1:0-2751 GCF_001595485.1 Micrococcus sp. CH7 | reverse complement strand
ACCATCGGCCTCATACCTCCTGCGGAGACGCTCCTCCGGCCTCACTGGCACCGACCCGAGTCAACAACGTCATGCCCTCCTACATCTAGGGTCGCCATGGCGGGCGGGCATGCAAGAGCCCCCCTGAAGGAAGATCCTCCAGAGGGGCTCAACTTTGCATTTTCTCCTAATCAAAGGAGTAGAAATATCCAAATCAGTATTTCCACGATGTGGGGTAAGAGATCGGATGCGAGGGAGGCTATCGCCTCCCAGGGGACTGCATGAAGCCACTCGGCGACCTTCTCGGCGGCCTCGACAGTGTCGGTGACTGCGACCATGCAGTTGGCAAGAACGAAAATGAATATGAGCATTGGGTTTTGCGTGATGCGTCTGATCCACCTGCTCAAGGTGGACGGACGGTGCGTGCCTAACGGATCCTTACAGGAGCCTCTCCCTGTCTCGTAGCGGGTGTGATGTGCACGTGTCAGGCCGCTGTAGCGGCCTCGTACTCTGCCATGGGTCATGCTTCGTTTCCTCTCTTTGTGAGGCACCCGCGCGGCGAGTTCCGCGGGGCGCACCGGGAGTTCCCCAGCCTTTCAAGTATAGCAAAGGAGGGACAGAAAAGCAAATCAGAAGGTGTTTAGGGAATGCACCTATGGGAACCCGCACGAATCCAGGAAGAGTAGGCCGAAGAAGGGCAGTTGGTTAGCGTCTACTGAACACCACCACTGGCACCTGGGAGAGCGACCCAGTGCCCACGGCCATCAGTGGCGAGCGAGTGTGGAGGGCGGGGACGTGTCGCGGAGGGACGCTGCCGGCTCCGTGAGCTCGAGCTGCCGGCCGCCGCGGCTGCTGGAGCTGGGCATCCGGGGCATGTCCCCGGCACGCCGCGGGGTCTGGAAGCGATGCGTGGGGGCTGGTGGCACGGGGTGCGGCCGGTGCGCGGCCGCGACTGGCGTGCTCGGGGTGGCGGGAGGCCTGGGTCTACGGGCGCTTGGAGTCCGCAGGCCGAGCAGCCTCTGGATGGCGGGGCGGGCGGGGACGTGTCGCGGAGGGACGCTGCCGGCTGCGCGAGCTCGAGCTGCCGGCCGCCGCGGCGGCTGGAGCCGCGGGCCCGGGCCATCTCCCCGACACGGTCCGCGGCGGGGCCCTCGCGGCCAGCAGCCGAGAGCGCGTGGGGCCGCCGACGGCTGGAAGCTCAGCAAGGGGGGAGGGCGCGGAGGCGGCGGCACGACAGGGCCCCGCCGTGGGGGCGATGTCTGGGCCGGCGACCGGCGGGGGACGTGTCGTGGAGGGGCAGCCAGCTGCCGGCGCCGCGCTGCGAGCTCGTGGTGCCGCGGAGACAGCGGCAGCCGCCGCGGGCGGACGGCCCCGCCCGCATCGTGCGGGCGGGGCCACCGGGGGGTGTGGGCGCTTGCGGCCCGGGCGGTCAGCGGCGGGGCCGCCGCAGTGCGACGACCCCGCCGAGAGGGAGAGGGAATCAGGCCGTGGCCGGAGCCTCGGCGGTTCCGCGGGTGCTGGCCCGCTCCACGGCGGAGCCCTCCCGCACGCTGGCGGACTCCGGGGACTGCATCAGCGGCACGGCGCGGAACAGACGTCCCACGCCCTCGTACTCGGCGTCGATCGTGGGGAGCTGATCCCGACGGATCGGCATCAGAATGCCGTGCGCCCACTGGCCGTGGACCCACGCGACGGGCTTGCCCGAGTGGTTGGTGTCCGGGTCGAACGTGAGCACCTCACCGTCGCTGGTGTACCGCGCCGTCACGTCGGCCAGCGCCTTGACGTACTTCGGATTGACCGTGAACGTGCCCTCCTCGAGCGCGCCCCGCGGCTGGGTGTGCAGGCGGAACAGGGAAGCGATCTTCGGATACTCGTCCGCGTCCGCGTAGTTCTTCAGCGGCACCGTCTGCACCTGCCCGTTCGCCGCGTGGACGGTGAACGTGACGGTGTCCTTGTCGGCCGTCAGCTCCACCGTGCCGTCCTTCTTCGCGGCGCGGAGCACCGGGAGCAGAACCTTCAGGCCCGAGCGGTGCAGGCGCACCGGCGGCAGGCCCGCGCCGTGCGCGGGCGCCTCCAGGGCGTACTCGGTCAGCGTGCGGGCGAGCTGGTAGCGGTCCGTGCTGTAGGCGATCAGGCCCTGGTCGGTCACCTCCAGAGGGACCGTGGTCAGGCGAGCCCCGACCGGCTCGTCGGCGAGGCGGGCGGGGTAGGAAGCGACATCGAGACCGCGGAGCAGCTGGCGGGCGTTGAACGTGAGCATGAGAGCCTCCAAGGCTAGGGGTGCAGGGGGCCGGGTGCCTCCCGCTGAGTCAAACCATACACGCTTTGTGGTGTGGACGCAATCGGTTGTGTGGTGTTGCTTGTGGTGGGGGTGTGGTGGTATGCTGGCGGTGTTATGGCATGGGCGGGGGTGGGGGCTGCGCCGCCCGCTCGGCCCGCCCGGCCCCTCCGCCGCCCCGCCGGCCCCGGCCCGCCCGGTCCCCGGCCCCCTGGCCCGGTGTGTGGGCGTCTGAGGGCCGTTCGGGGTGCGGGTGGGCTTGTGGGGGTGCAGGGGTGAGAACGGGGCGCAGGCGGGCGCACAGCGGCCCGTGGTGCGCCCAGCTGACCCCCTCCCGTCCTCGGCCCACCGTTCGGGAACCCTCCCGGCGGCGCGTCAGCGCCCGCCGTGCCCCACCTACCGGGGGGCACCCAACGCGCGGGGCACCCAACCGGCGCGCGGAGCGCGCCAGGCGAGCGGAGCGAGCCGGCCCCGCGCCAGCGGGGCGAGGGCCC
>NZ_LOSQ01000021.1:217940-259920 GCF_001595485.1 Micrococcus sp. CH7 | reverse complement strand
CTCCCATTGGGTGTCAGAGAGCATCTGGAACCGGGACATGTCCCCAGGGTCTCAGCTGACTCGTGCATCTATTCTCAGACACGCCCTAGGACCCTGGCCATCTCGGGTGCATCCCCCGGGGAAAGTGGCCGGAGGCGAACCTGTTCCGTCATGAGGGCAAGCAGAGCCCGGCGGGCCGGAGATGTCAACCAGTTCGTCGGCGCCGGTCGAAGTGAAGTACCTGGTCCCTGCCTCGGACAGTCTCGAACTTGTGTCCATGCATATGGCGCGAGCCAGGATGGCCACAAACGACCGATTGAGCCGACCGGATGCCCCCCGAAGGAGCCCCTGCCCGGAGTGCCGGGAGGACCACGAGAGCGGACGATGACCACGACGCCCCCGCGCAGCAGCGCGAGGGCGTTCGCGTTGGGCTCGGTGGCCACCCCGAGCCCCGCCGCTGCGTTGGCCCCGGCACGACCCCAGGCTGCCCTAGGCCCCACCCCGTGGCGGAAGCAGTTGGAGGTGCCCGCCCGGCCCCGAGCGGACACCACCCCCTGTCGAGGACCCTGCGGGACCACGCTGGTACGTCAGCCGGCGTGCGCTGGACAGGTGTCCGCGTGGTCCTGTGGATGGACCGGCGCAGGAGAAGATGCCCCTGGGGCACGTCGCCGGCGCATGTCGGTGAGGCCCGAAGGGAGAGGAGTGCGACACGATGTGGGAGCCACCGGTCGTGGGAGGCAACGACGACGGCTCGGGGTAGTCCGGGTCGCCGCCATGGGGTCGGAAGGGAAGAGATCAGCTCAAGCCGTGGCGGGCGGCGAACGGGTCCCGGGAGCTGTCCGTGTGGGGCTCGTACTCTGCGCGGCGTGTGGCCGCTTCGGCGACGGCCTCGCCATGCAGCTCGGTGATCAGTGCGGCGGTCATGTCCATGCCTGCGGCTACACCAGAGGACGTCCACCGGTTCCTGTCCTGGACCCACCGGGACTGTGCCTTCCAGTCCACGTGCGTGCCGAAGCCGGCGGCCCACGTGAAGGCACGTTTGTTCGAGGTCGCCTGATGACCCTCGAGCAGACCGGCCGCGGCGAGGAGAGCCGAACCGGTGCACACGGAGGCGAGGATCTGCGCTGTGCCGGCCACATGCCGCAACCAAGTGAGGAACTCCTGGTCGTGCACGAGCCGCCGGGTCCCCTGGCCGCCGGGGACCAGCAGGATGCCGGGCTGGGCGAGGTCTGCGTAGGCGAGGTCTGCGACGACCTGGGCGCCGTGGGAGCTGGTGACCGGGCCGGGCTGAGGGCCGACGTATTCCACGCTCACTTGTGGGACCAGCCCGAAGAGCTCGGCGGGGCCGAAGACATCCAGCAGTTCGAAGCCCTCGAAGAGCACGATGCAGACACGACGTGGTGCCGGGGGAGTCGCCGTCATGTCGCCCATCCTCGCACCGGCCGGCAGCACAGGGTGTTGAACGCCGGGTTCGGTGGAGGATGATTCGCTGCGCTATCCCCGGTGCCGAGTCCTCGTTGGGCCAGCCCCGCGCCGTCAAGTCGGGTATACCCCTTTACCCGCCCCGCCCACCCACAAGGCCATCGCGTCAGTCACGGCCCCGGCCCGGGCTGTTGGACAGAAGTGGAGGAGGGTCCATGACGTGGTGGGACAGACCGTCGGGGACCTGCAGGCCAGCCCCGGTGGGAGTCGGCCGACGCCCCGCACGGTGGTGCGCCGGCGCGGGGGACGGAATGGGGCACCTTCATCATGGTGGGTCATGGTCCAATCCGAGGGTCCGAGCACGGCGTTCTGCTCCCCGTCTAGGAGGGGGAGGAGGGCCACGCCGGCGATTCCTCCGCAGGACCGCTCGCCAAATCATGCCGGTTCCCCGTCGGCGACGTAGGCGCGGCCGCGCCGCCCACCAGTGGCCTCCGGGACCTGGACCCGAGGTCAGCACGCGTGGACAGTCCACGAGATGGATGCGTGCGTCGCCCAACAGATCTGTGCGGTGGGCCCGGGCGGAGTTCGGGGCAGTGATCTACCGGGCGGTGTCACAGGTGTGCAAGGAGCGGTGTCGTCGCTGGGGTCAGGAACGAGCGTGTCGTGCCCACCTGTCGGAGCTCGCCCGGGCCGTCCGTTCGGACCGCACGGGCGCGTTCAGCCCGTCCCCCCTCACCCCCCACCGCGTGGGCCGCTGGGAGGTGGATCGGATGGCCGCCCGGAGGACGACCGAGTCTCGTGGATTCGTCCTGGAGCCGCGATGCCTCGCGCTCGTGTCCCGATGGGGGATGGAAGAGCATGCAGGCCGGGGAGGGGGAGGATGCTGGGCGGCCTGGACGTACCACGTGGGCTCACAGGTGCAGCGCGTGGCGAAGACCCCGCCGTCCCGTCCGTCACAATGACCGACTGCGGTCCGGGCTGGAGGGGCCGGGTCGCTAGGGTGGTCCCGTGAAGACCTTCGACGAGCTGTACGCGGAACTGACGCGCAAGGTGCAGGAGCGCCCCGAGGGCTCCGGCACCGTGTCCCAGATCGACGCCGGCGTCCATGCGATCGGCAAGAAGGTCGTCGAGGAGGCGGCCGAGGTCTGGATGGCCGCCGAGTACGAGTCGGATGAGGCCGCCGCCGAGGAGATCTCTCAGCTGCTGTACCACGTGCAGACCATGATGATCGCCCGCGGTATCAGCCTCGAGGACGTCTACCGTCACCTCTGAGGCCGCCGGCCCCATTCCCCGCCCGCCCCACCGCATCCCCGAGGAGACCGACGCGTGCTGCGCATCGCCGTGCCCAACAAGGGCGCCCTGTCCGAGTCCGCCCGCGAGATCCTGACCGAGGCCGGCTACCGGCAACGCCGGGACTCCCGCGAGCTCGTCCTCGTGGACCCCGAGAACCAGGTGGAGTTCTTCTACCTGCGCCCACGGGACATCGCCGTCTACGTCGGCCAGGGCACCCTCGACGTCGGTCTGACCGGCCGCGACCTGTTCTGCGACGCGCAGGTGGGGGACACCGCCGAGGAGATCATGCCGCTCGGCTTCGGCCGCTCCGTGTTCCGTCTCGCCGCCCCCGCCGGCTCCTTCACCTCCGCCGAGCAGCTCGCCGGCAAGCGCATCGCCACGAGCTACGACGGCCTGCTCTCCGACTACCTGGCCCGCACCGGCCTGGACGCCACGGTGGTGCACCTCGACGGCGCCGTGGAGTCCTCCGTCAAGCTCGGCGTGGCGGACGCGATCGCCGACGTCGTGGAGACCGGCAGCACTCTGCGCGCCGCCGGCATGGAGGTCTTCGGCGAGCCCATCCTCGACTCGGAGGCCGTGCTGATCGGCCGCGCGGGGGAGCGCCCCGAGGGCCTCGACGTGCTGCTGCGCCGCCTCAAGGGCGTGCTCGTGGCCCGCCGCTGGGTCATGATCGACTACGACATCCGCCGTGACCTGCTGGAGGCGGCCACCGCGGTCACCCCGGGGTTGGAGTCACCGACGGTCTCCCCGCTGCGGGACGAGACGATGGTCGCCGTGCGCTCCATGGTCCGCAAACCGGACGCCAACCGCGTCATGGACGAGCTGTACGCCCTGGGCGCCCGCGGCATCCTGATCTCCGCGATCCACGCGATCCGCCTCTGACGGCCCGCGCCGTCCCGCCCGAGCCCCCCGAGACGAAGGAGCCGACGTGAGCCTCGCCGTGCGTGTCATCCCCTGCCTGGACGTGGACGCCGGGCGCGTGGTCAAGGGCGTGAACTTCGAGAACCTGCGTGACGCGGGCGACCCGGTCGAGCTCGCTCGCCGCTACAACGCCGCCGGCGCCGACGAGCTCACGTTCCTCGACGTCACCGCCTCCACCTCGGACCGCGCCACGACCTACGAGGTCGTGACCCGCACGGCCGAGGAGGTCTTCATCCCGCTGACCGTGGGCGGCGGCGTGCGCACCGTCGAGGACGTGGACCGGCTGCTGCGCACGGGGGCGGACAAGGTCTCCGTCAACACGGCGGCCGTGGCCCGGCCCGAGGTGATCACGGAGATCACCCGCCGCTTCGGGTCCCAGGTCCTCGTGCTCTCCCTCGACGCCCGGCGCACGGAGGACCCGGGCTGCGCCTCCGGCTACGAGGTCACCACCCACGGCGGCCGCCGGGGCACCGGCATCGACGCCGTCGCCTGGTGCCGGGAGGCCTCCGAGCGCGGGGTGGGGGAGATCCTGCTCAACTCGATCGACGCGGACGGCACCCGCGAGGGCTTCGACCTGGAGATGATCCGGGACGTGCGCGCCGTGACGCGCGTGCCGCTGATCGCCTCCGGCGGCGCCGGCGAGCCCGAGCACTTCCCGCCCGCCGTCGCGGCCGGCGCGGACGCGGTGCTCGCCGCCTCCCTGTTCCACTTCGGCCCGGACGACATGCTCGCCCGCGTCAAGGACGCCCTGCGGCAGGCGGGGCACACCGTCCGCTGACCCCGGACGGAACCGTCCGCGCGGCGGCCGCGTCGTCGCGGGGGCGCCGGCCCGAGGGTGCGGGGGAGCCTACCCCGGCGGCCACGCCCCGCTCCGGCTCCCTAGACTGGACCTCCATGAGCCTCTCCCCGCCCGACGACCTCGTGGCCTCCGTGACCTTCGACGACCGGGGCCTGGTGCCCGCCATCGCCCAGCAGGAGGGCACCGGCGAGGTGCTCATGATGGCGTGGATGAACGAGGAGTCCCTGCGCGCGACGCTCGAGACCGGCTGGGCCACCTACTGGTCCCGCTCGCGCGGCGAGCTGTGGCGCAAGGGGGAGACCTCGGGCCACCTGCAGCGGGTGCGCGCGGTCCACGCGGACTGCGACGGCGACACCCTGCTGCTCACCGTGGACCAGACCGGCCCCGCCTGCCACACGGGCACCCGCACCTGCTTCACCGGCCGCGAGCTCGTCATGCCGCCGGCCGCCGTCGACCCCGAGGAGGCCGCCCGATGACCGCCGCCACCACTCCCTCCCGTGCGGAGTTCCTGCGTCTGGCGGACACCGCCCGCGTGATCCCCGTGGTCCGCACGGTGCTGGCGGACGGCCTCACGCCGCTGGCGATCCACCGGCGCCTGGCCGGCTCCCGCCCCGGCACCTTCCTGATGGAGTCCGCCACCCCGGGCGCGGCGTGGTCCCGGTACAGCTTCATCGGGGCCGGCTCATCCGTCACCCTGACCTCGCGGAACGGCGAGGCACACTGGCAGGGCACCCCACCCGAGGGGCTGCCCACGCAGGGCCGCGCCCTGGACGTGCTCGCCGCGTGCCTGCGCCTGCTGCGCACGGACGTGCGCGCCGAGGTCGGAGGCGCTCTGCCGCACCTCGTCTCCGGCATGGCCGGCTTCCTGGGGTGGAACACGGTCCGAGCGTGGGAGCGCCTGCCGCACCCGCCCGAGGACCACCTCGGCCTGCCCGACCTCGCGATGAACCTCGTCACCGACCTGGCCGTGCACGATGCCCTGGACGGCACCGTGACGCTGATCGCCAACGCGGTGAACGGCAACGGCCTGGCCACCGGCGCGGACCGCGCCTACGACGACGCGCTCGCCCGTCTGGACGCCATGGTCGAGCGCCTGGCCGCCCCGGCCGCGGACCCGGTCAGCGACGTCCCGCGCCGCTGGCTCGAGGCGGACGCGGACGAGGTCGCCGCCCAGGCCGAGGACCGGTGGGGCGCCGAAGGCTTCCGGGAGGCCGTCGGGAAGGCCCAGCGGGCGATCCGCGACGGCGAGGTGTTCCAGGCCGTCGTCTCCCGCCGCTTCTCGGTCACCACGGACGCGACCGGTCTGGACGTGTACCGCGTCCTGCGCACGGTGAACCCGAGCCCCTACATGTACCTCTTCTCCTTCGAGACCCCGGACGGGGAGCCGTACGAGATCGTGGGCTCCTCGCCCGAGGCGCTCGTCACCGTGCGGGACCGCCGCGTGGTCACCCATCCGATCGCCGGCTCACGGCGGCGCGGGGCCACCGAGGAGGACGACCGCCTCCTCGGCAAGGACCTGCTGGAGGACGAGAAGGAGCGGGCCGAACACCTCATGCTCGTGGACCTCTCCCGCAACGACCTCTCGCGCGTGTGCCGCCCCGGCACCGTCGAGATCACCCAGTTCATGGAGCTCGAGGCGTTCAGCCACATCCTCCACCTGGTCTCCCACGTGGAGGGCCGCATGCGCGACGACGTCGACGCGCTCGACGTCCTCCGCGCCGCCTTCCCCGCCGGCACGCTGTCCGGCGCCCCGAAGCCCCGCGCCCTGCAGCTGCTGGACGAGTGGGAGCCGACCGAGCGCGGGCCCTACGGCGGCGTCGTCGGCTACTTCGACCTGGCGGGCAACATGGACATGGCGATCAACATCCGCTCGGCCACGCTGCACCGCGGCCAGGCGCACGTGCAGGCCGGCGCCGGCATCGTCGCCGACTCCGATCCCGACGCCGAGACCGCCGAGACCGTCACCAAGGCGACGGCGCCGCTGCGGTCCGTGCTGACCGCGGGCGAGCTGGGGCAGGCGTGATGCGCCGCCGCACCGTGGTCCTCACCGCGCTGGCCGCCGGCGGGCTCGTGCTGCTCACGGCGGGCCGCACCTGGGTGACCGCCACGGGCCTGTCCGGCGGGATCGCCTCCGAGGCGACGACGTCGGGCGGCGCCGCCGCGCCCGTCGCCACCGCCATGGCCCTGGTCGTGATGGCCGGTGCCCTCGCCCTGACCACCGCCCGGCGCCTCGGCGCCGTGATCGTCGGCGTGCTCATGGCGCTGGCCGGGGTCGTGATCGCCTCGACCTCGGTCACCGCCGCCCTGGACCCGGCGACGACGGCGGCCGCCGCGGTCGCCGACGCGACCGGGACCACTGCGCTCGCGCAGGACTACGCCGTGACGGCGTGGCCGTGGGTCGCGGCGGCCGGCGGCGTCCTCGCGGCGCTGTGCGGCGTCGTGGCGGCACTGGCGGGCCGTGGCTGGCGTTCGTCCCGGCGCTACGAGAAGGCGCCTGCGGCCTCCGAGCCCGGCCCGGCCGCCGCCGGGGAGCAGCCCGCGCAGTCCGCCCGCGAGGCGGCCCAGCGCCGGCGCGTGGACCAGATGGACGCGTGGGACGAGCTGTCCCGCGGCAACGACCCCACGTGAGTGCCCGTCTCTCGGACCGCCCCGCACCGCCCGGGTCGTCCCGGGTCACGCGGGCCCGGCCCCGTGCCCGCATGGCACAATGAGGGACAGTCGTCATGTACACCACGCACCAGTGAGGGACAGCCATGAGCCACACCGCGAACACCGCGCACACCGAGCCCACCACCCGTCGCGCCGCCCGCCGCGGCGCCGTCGAGGACGTCGTCGTCACCGAGGATGGCCGGGTGCTCAACGACCCGACCCACCTCGAGCTGCCGGGCCACGGCAACTCGCCCGGCGCGTGGGCCATGGTGGCGCTCGTGCTCGTCGGCTTCGTGGCCGGCTGCGTCGGCCTGCTCGCCGACTGGAGCGTCGTCGTGTGGATCGGCCTGGCCCTGATGGCCGTGGGGGTCGTCGTGGGCATCGTCGCCGGCAAGGCCGGCGCGGGTCGCGGCCAGCACGGTCACTGATCCGCGTGTCCGTCCTCCAGGAGATCATCGACGGCGTCCGCGAGGACCTCGAGCCTCGTCGCCGTGCCGTGCCCGAGGCGCGCCTGGCCGAGCTGGTGGCCGCCGCCCCCGCGCCGCGCGACGCCCACGCGGCCCTGCACGGCGGACGCACCGACCCGGCGGGGATCCGGGTGATCTCCGAGGTGAAGCGGGCGAGCCCCTCCAAGGGCGCGCTCGCCGAGATCCCCGAGCCGGCCACCCTGGCCCGGGCGTACGAGCGCGGCGGCGCCAGCGCCGTCTCCGTGCTCACCGAGGCCCGCCGCTTCGACGGCAGCCTGGCCGACCTGGACGCCGTGCGTGCCGCCGTCGATCTGCCGGTCCTGCGCAAGGACTTCACCGTCACCGAGTACCAGATCCACGAGGCCCGCGCCCACGGGGCCGACCTGGTCCTGCTGATCGTGGCCGCCCTCGACGACGCCGAGCTGGCCGGCTTCCTGCAGCTCACCGAGTCCCTGGGCATGCACGCCCTCGTGGAGGCCCACACGCCCGAGGAGATCGAGCGCGGCGTCGCCGCCGGCGCCCGCATCCTCGGCGTCAATGTGCGCAACCTCAAGACCCTCGACGTCGACCCGGCCCGCTACGCCGCGCTGGCCGACGGGCTGCCCGAGGACGTCGTCCGGGTCGCCGAGTCGGGCGTCGAGTCCGAGGAGCAGATCAAGGCCTACGCCGCCGCGGGCGCCGACGTCGTGCTCGTGGGCGAGGCCCTCGTGCGCCACGGCGCCCCCGAGGAGGCGCTGCGCGCGTTCCGCGCCGCGTCCCTCACCGTCCGCTGACCGAACCAGACCCGAGGAGCGTGGTCGTCATGAGCGCCGACCGTCCGAGCACCGAGCCCGCGATCGAGTTCGAGGGGCCCTATCAGGGTCAGGCCGGGCCCTACTTCGGCGACTACGGCGGGCAGTGGATGCCCGAGTCCCTCATGGCCGCGCTGCAGGAGCTCACCCGCACCTACGAGGAGGCGCGGCAGGACCCCGCCTTCGAGGCCGAGCTGCGGACCCTTTTCCGGGACTACGTGAACCGGCCCTCTCTGTTGAGCGAGGTGCCGCGGTTCGCCGCGGACACCCCCGGCGTGCGCATCTTCCTCAAGCGCGAGGACCTCAACCACACCGGCTCGCACAAGATCAACAACGTGATCGGCCAGGCGCTGCTCGCCCGCCGCATGGGCAAGACGCGCCTGATCGCGGAGACCGGCGCCGGCCAGCACGGCGTGGCCACCGCGACGGCGGCCGCGCTGTTCGGCATGGAGTGCACCGTGTACATGGGGGAGGAGGACACCCGCCGCCAGGCCCTGAACGTGGCGCGCATGCAGATGCTCGGCGCCGAGGTGGTCCCCGTGGCGATCGGCGCCCGCACCCTGAAGGACGCGATCAACGAGGCCCTGCGGGACTGGGTCGCCTCCGTGGACACCACGCATTACCTGATGGGCACGGTCACGGGCCCGCACCCGTTCCCCGCCATGGTGCGCTACTTCCACTCCGTGATCGGCGAAGAGGCCCGCGAGCAGATCCTGGCCCAGGCCGGCCGCCTGCCCGACGCCGTCGCGGCGTGCGTGGGCGGCGGGTCCAACGCGATGGGCCTGTTCCACGGCTTCCTCGACGACCCTGAGGTGGAGCTCTACGGCTTCGAGGCCGGCGGCGAGGGCCTCGAGACCGGCCGCCACGCCGCGTCCATCACGCTCGGACGCACCGGCGTGCTGCACGGCGCCCGCACGTACCTGATGCAGGACGAGGACGGGCAGACGATCGACTCCCACTCGATCTCTGCCGGCCTGGACTACCCGGCCGTCGGCCCGGAGCACGCCTTCCTGCACGACACGGGCCGCGCCGTCTACGAGCCGGTCTCGGACACCGAGTGCATGGACGCCTTCCTCCGGCTCACGCGCACCGAGGGCATCACGCCCGCCATCGAGTCGGCCCACGCCCTGGCCGGCGCGCTGCGCCTGGCCCGCCGCTGGGCGGACGAGGGCCTCGTGGGGCCGGACGCCCCGGAGGGGGAGGAGCGGATCATCATCGTGAACCTCTCCGGCCGCGGGGACAAGGACGTCGCCACCGCGGCGGCCTGGTTCGGCCTCGGCACGGCCACGGAGGAGAAGGACCCGCTCGAGGAGATGACCCCCGGAGAGGAGCAGTGACCGGCATGACCGTACACTCCAAGACCGCCGCGGCCCTGGATGCCGCGAAGGCGGCCGGCCGCACCGGCCTCGTCGCCTACCTGCCCGCGGGCTACCCGAGCGTCGACGAGTGCGTGGAGGCCGTCGTCGTCGCCGCCGAGAACGGCGCGGACGTGATCGAGCTCGGCCTGCCCTACACCGACCCGGTGATGGACGGCCCCGTGATCCAGGCCGCCACCCAGGCCTCGCTGCGGGCCGGCTTCCGCGTGGCGGACGTGTTCGAGATCATCCGGCGCGTCACGCAGCGCGTGGACGCCGCCGTGCTGGTGATGACGTACTGGAACCTGGTGGACCGCATGGGCGTCGACGAGTTCGCGCGCCGTCTCGCCGAGGCCGGGGGCGCCGGTCTCGTCACCCCTGACCTCGTGCCCGAGGAGGCCGGTGCCTGGATGGAGGCCGCGGACCGCCACGGCCTGGACCGCGTGTTCCTCACCGCGCCCTCGTCCACGGACGAGCGGGTGCGCCTCACCGTCGAGTCCTCCCGCGGCTTCGTGTACGCCGTGTCGGTCATGGGCGTCACCGGCGCCCGCGACGCGGTGTCCACCGCGGCCGAGACCGTGGTGCGCCGCGCCAAGGAGGCCGGTGCCGAGCACGTGTGCGTCGGGCTGGGCGTCTCCCAGGCGGCCCACGTGCGAGAGATCGGCGCGTACGCCGACGGCGCCATCGTGGGCACCGCCCTGGTCCGCGCCCTCGGCGAGGGCGGCCCGCAGGCCGTCGGCGCCCTCGCCCGCGAGCTGGCCGCCGGCGCCGTCCGGGAGGGCTGAGCATGACCGCCCTGGCCTCCCTGGCGTCCCCCGCCGCCCTCGCACCCCTGGCCGCGTTCCCCGCCCCCACCTGGGACGGCTTCGAGATCGGCCCGGTGAAGATCCACGCGTACGCGCTGAGCATCATCCTGGGCATCGTCCTGGCGCTGTGGCTGGCCGAGCGCCGCTGGAAGGCCCGGGGCGGCCCCGAGGGGCGCGTCCTGGACGTGGCCCTGTGGGCCATCCCGTTCGGCTTCGTCGGCGGGCGGCTCTACCACGTGTTCTCCTCGCCGGACCGGTACTTCGGCCCCGGCTTCGACGGCACGGGCGACCCGATCCAGATCCTGTACGTGTGGAACGGCGGCCTGGGCATCTGGGGCGCGATCGCCCTCGGGGCGGTGGGCGCGTGGATCGCGTGCCGGCGCTACGGGGTGCGGCTGAGCGCGTTCGCCGACGTCGTCGCCCCGGGCATCCTGCTGGCCCAGGCCGTGGGCCGGTGGGGCAACTGGTTCAACCAGGAGCTCTTCGGCGGCCCGACGACGGCCCCGTGGGGCCTGCGCGTGGACGCCGACCACCCGAACTTCCCCGCGGGCGTGCCCGCGGACACCCTGTTCCACCCCACGTTCCTCTACGAGTCGCTCTGGAACCTGCTGGGCGTCGCCGTCCTGCTGCTGGTGGACCGGCGGTGGCGGCTGCGGCACGGCGCCATGGTCTGGGCCTACGTCGCCTGGTACACGGCCGGTCGCGTGTGGATCGAGATGCTGCGCATCGACGACGCGGAGCTGGTCACGCTCTTCGGCGTGACCCAGCGCCTGAACGTGTGGACCTCGATCGTGATGCTCCTGCTGGCGCTCGTGATGCTCGCCGTCATCCTGGTCAAGCACGGCCCGGCCGCCGCCGGCCCGCGCTCGGACGACTCCGTGTGGCTGCCCGGCCGCGGCCCCGCCCTCGAGGCCGGCGCGGGCGCGCCCGTCGACGCGGCGGTCGCGGGGCAGGGCCCCGACGACGGCGCCGGATCCACGGCCGCGGGGGTCCGCGAGGACCGCTGAGCGTCCAGCATTCGGACATCCGCGTCTGAGAATGTGGCGCAGGTCGCCTTCCTCGCTACACTCGTGCGCAACGCGACCCGCCGGGCGATCCCCGAGGCAGGGTCCGCTCACCATCGCAGGGGCCAGCGTCGTCTCCTCCTCACCCCGGCCCTCCGGCCGGCCACAGGAGAAGGACGCGCCATGCAGCACCCATCGAAGACCCTGCACGCCGACCCGTTCCGCGCGTTCGCCGCCCAGCCGGAGGCGGCGGGTCTCTACGACCCGGAGCAGGAGAAGGACGCGTGCGGCCTCGCCGCCGTGGCCACCCTGCGCGGCCCGGCCACCCACAAGATCGTCCAGGACGCGCTGACCGCCCTGCGGGCGCTCGAGCACCGCGGCGCCGTGGGAGCGGACGAGGGCACCGGCGACGGCGCGGGCATCATCACCCAGGTCCCCGACGCCCTGCTGCGCGCCACCGTCTCCTTCGAGCTGCCCGCGGCGGGGGAGTACGCCGTCGGCACCGCCTTCCTGCCCCAGGACGAGGCCGCCCGCGCCGCCGCGCAGGAGGCGATCGCCGAGGCCGCCGTCGTCGAGGGCCTCGACCTGCTCGGCTGGCGTCCCGTCCCCACCGACGAGTCCGTGCTCGGCCCGGGCTCGCGCGCTGTCATGCCGGTCTTCGAGCAGCTCTTCCTGGCCGTCCCCGCCGGCGAGGACGTCGAGGCCCCCGGCCATTCGCTGGACGCCCGCGCCTGGCGCCTGCGCCGCCGCGCCCAGCGCAGCGGCGTCTACTTCCCCTCCCTGTCCTCGCGCACCCTCGTCTACAAGGGCATGCTCTCGACGGCGCAGGTCGAGCCGTTCTACCCGGACCTCTCGGACGAGCGGTACGTGACCCGCCTGGCCGTGGTCCACTCCCGCTTCTCCACGAACACGTTCCCCTCGTGGCCGCTGGCCCAGCCCTTCCGCACGATCGCGCACAACGGCGAGATCAACACCGTCAAGGGCAACCGCAACTGGATGCGGGCCCGCCAGGGCGAGCTGCGCCACCCGCTGCTCGGCGAGGTGCCCGAGGAGATGTTCCCCATCGTGAGCGCCTCCGGCTCGGACTCGGCCTCGTTCGACGAGGTGGCCGAGCTGATCCACCTGGCCGGCCGCCCGCTCTCGCACGCGATCATGATGATGGTCCCGGAGGCGTGGGAGAACCACACCACCATGGACGAGGACCGGCGCGCGTTCTACCAGTACCACTCGATGCTCATGGAGCCGTGGGACGGCCCCGCCGCGATCGCCTTCACCGACGGCGTGCAGCTCGGCTCGGTGCTGGACCGCAACGGCCTGCGCCCCGCCCGCTACTGGGAGACCCGGGACGGGCTCGTGGTGCTCGCGTCCGAGGTCGGCGTCCTGGACATCGACCCGGCCACCGTGGTCCGTAAGGGCCGGGTCAAGCCCGGGCGGATGTTCCTGCTGGACACCGAGCAGGGCCGCATCATCGAGGACGAGGAGGTCAAGGCCGAGATCGCCGCCTCCGCCCCGTGGAAGGACTGGGTGGCCGACTCGCTGCGGCGGATCGAGGACCTGCCCGAGCGCGAGCCCGTCCGCTACCACGGCGACTCCGTCCGCCTGCGCCAGCGCCTGTTCGGCTACACGGACGAGGAGGTGCGCACGATCATCGAGCCCATGGCGCGGCACGGCGCCGAGCCCCTCGGGGCGATGGGCACGGACACCCCGATCGCGGCGCTCTCCCCGCGCCCGCGCCTGCTCTTCGACTACTTCACGCAGAACTTCGCGCAGGTGACCAACCCGCCGCTGGACTCCATCCGCGAGGAGCAGGTCACCTCGATGCGCACGTGCATCGGACCCCAGGCGAGCCTGCTCGCCGCGGGCAAGGTGACGACGGACGCCGTCGAGATCCCCTTCCCGGTGCTGGACAACGAGCAGCTCGCCCGCATCGCCGCGGTGCGCGCCGAGGACGGCACGCGCCGCGCCCTCAAGGTCAAGGGGCTCTACCTCGTGGCCGGCGGCGCCGAGGAGATGCGCTCCCGCCTCAAGGAGATCTGCGAGCAGGTCTCCGCGGCCGTCCAGCGCGGCGTGCAGTACGTGGTCCTCTCGGACCGGGACGCCAACGCGCAGTGGGCGCCCATCCCGTCCCTGCTGCTCACCTCGGCCGTGCACCACCACCTGCTGGCGAGCGCCTCGCGCACCCGCACCTCCCTGCTCGTGGAGGCCGGCGACGTGCGCGAGGTCCACCACGTGGCCGTGCTGATCGGCTACGGCGCCTCCGCCGTCAACCCGTACCTGTCCATGGAGACGGCCGAGGAGCTCGTGCGCACCGGCACGCTCACCGGCGTCACCGAGCAGGAGGCCACCCGGAACCTCATCCACGGGCTCGGTAAGGGCGTGCAGAAGATCATGTCCAAGATGGGCATCTCCACGGTGGCCTCGTACTGCGGCGCCCAGACGTTCGAGGCGCTCGGCCTCTCCCGGTCCTTCGTGGACCGCTACTTCACGGGCACCCGCTCGCCGATGGACGGGGTGGGGCTGGACGTGATCGCGGCCGAGTCCGCGGCCCGCCACGCCACGGCGTTCCCCGTGGACGGCTCCTCCGCCTCCACCGTGGGCCCGCGCGGCACCTCGGGCCTGCCCGTGGGCGGCGAGTACAAGTGGCGCCGAGAGGGGCCGCCGCACCTGTTCAACCCCGAGACCGTGTTCCGCCTGCAGCACGCCACCCGCGAGCGGCGCTACGACATCTTCAAGGACTACACGCGGCGCGTGGACGAGCAGTCCGCGGACCTGATGACCCTGCGCGGCCTGCTCGGGCTCGCCACGAAGGGGCGCGAGCGCGTGCCGGTCTCCGAGGTCGAGTCCGTCGAGTCGATCGTGAAGCGGTTCTCCACCGGCGCCATGTCCTACGGCTCGATCTCCCAGGAGGCCCACGAGACGCTCGCGGTGGCCATGAACCGCCTCGGCGCGCGCTCGAACTCGGGCGAGGGCGGCGAGGACCCCGAGCGCCTGCTCGACCCGGAGCGCAACTCGCGCGTCAAGCAGATCGCCTCGGGCCGGTTCGGCGTCACGAGCCTGTACCTGTCCACCGCCACGGACCTGCAGATCAAGATGGCCCAGGGCGCCAAGCCCGGCGAGGGCGGCCAGCTCATGGGCGCCAAGGTCTACCCGTGGGTGGCGCGCACGCGGCACTCGACGCCGGGCGTCTCCCTCGTCTCCCCGCCGCCGCACCACGACATCTACTCGATCGAGGACCTCGCCCAGCTGATCCACGACCTCAAGCGAGCCAACCCGCAGGCCCGCGTGCACGTCAAGCTGGTCTCCGAGACCGGCGTGGGCACGGTGGCGGCCGGCGTGACCAAGGCGAAGGCCGATGTCGTGCTCATCTCGGGGCACGACGGCGGCACCGGGGCCTCCCCGCTGAACTCGCTCAAGCACGCCGGCACCCCGTGGGAGCTGGGGCTGAGCGAGGTCCAGCAGACGCTGCGGCTCAACGGGCTGCGCGACCGCGTGACCGTGCAGGTGGACGGCCAGCTCAAGACCGGCCGGGACGTGGTGATCGCGGCCCTGCTCGGCGCCGAGGAGTTCGGCTTCGCGACGGCGCCGCTCGTGGTCTCGGGCTGCATCATGATGCGCGTGTGTCACCTGGACACCTGCCCCGTGGGCGTGGCCACGCAGAACCCCGAGCTGCGCGCCCGCTTCACCGGCCGGCCGGAGTTCGTGGTGACGTTCTTCGAGTACATCGCCCAGGAGGTGCGCGAGCTGCTCGCCGAGCTCGGCCTGCGCTCCCTGGACGAGGCGATCGGCCGCCAGGACCTGCTGCACAAGGACGCGGCGATCGGGCACTTCAAGACCGAGGGCCTGGACCTGTCCGGCGTGCTCTCGGACGCCGGGGTGCCCGAGGAGGCCCCGCGCCGCCGGCTCACGGAGCAGGACCACCGGCTCCAGGACCAGGCGGACCAGCGCTGGCTGGACCAGGTGGCGGACGCCGTGGTCACCGAGACGCCCGTGACCGTCACGGACCGCCTCGTGAACACCGACCGCTCCGTGGGCACCCTGCTGGGCCACCGCGTCACCGCGGCCCGGCTCGACGACGAGCTGCCCCGGGACACCATCCGCATCGAGCTGACCGGCGAGGCCGGGCAGTCCCTCGGCGCCTTCCTGCCGGCCGGCGTGAGCATCACCCTGTCCGGGGACGCCAACGACTACGTGGGCAAGGGCCTCTCCGGCGGCACGGTGGCCCTGCGACCCGCCCCCGAGGCCCCCTTCGCGGCCGAGGAGAACATGATCGCCGGCAACGTGGTGGGCTACGGCGCCACCTCGGGGCGGCTGTTCCTCAACGGCCGCGTGGGGGAGCGGTTCCTGGTCCGCAACTCGGGGGCGGTCGCCGTCGTCGAGGGCATCGGCGACCACGGCCTCGAGTACATGACGGGCGGCACCGCCCTCGTGCTGGGGAACACCGGCCGCAACCTCGCGGCCGGCATGTCCGGCGGCGTCGGGTTCTTCCTGGACCTGGACCCCGCCCAGCTCAACCCGCTCGCCGTCAAGGAGGACGAGCTGCTGCTCCGCCGCCCCCAGGGCGCGGACCGCGCGCTCATCCGCGAGCTGCTCGAGGAGCACCGGGCCGCCACCGGCTCGGACCTGGCCGCGCGCCTGCTCGCCGAGCTGGACGGCCCCGCCGAGGCCGCCGAGGCGCTCTGGGAGCGCTTCACCACCGTCCTGCCGCGCCGCTACGCGGCCGTGCAGGAGATCCGAACTGAGAGCCGGGACGCCGGCACCGACCCCGACGGCGACGCCGCCTGGGCCCGAATCCTGGAGGTGACCCGTGGCTGACCCGCGCGGATTCCTGAAGCATCGCGAGCGCGTCCCGCGCCCCTCGCGCCCCGTCCCCGTCCGCATCATGGACTTCAAGGACGTCCACGTGCGCCAGGACGAGGCGATCGTGCGCACGGAGGCCTCCCGCTGCATGGACTGCGGCGTGCCCTTCTGCCACGCAGGCTGCCCCCTGGGCAACCTCATCCCCGAGTTCAACGACCTCGTGTACCGGGACGACTGGGACGAGGCCGGCGCCCGCCTCGAGGCCACGAACAACTTCCCCGAGTTCACCGGCCGGATCTGCCCCGCCCCGTGCGAGGCCTCGTGCGTGCTCGGCATCAACCAGCCGGCCGTGTCCATCAAGCAGGTGGAGCTGTCGATCGCGGACCACCTCTTCGACGCGCCCTCCCTCACCCCGCACCCGCCGCAGCGGCAGAACGGGCTGACCGTCGCCGTCGTCGGCTCGGGCCCGGCGGGCCTGGCCGCCGCCCAGCAGCTGACCCGCTCCGGCTACACCGTGGTGGTCTACGAGAAGGACGAGGCGCTCGGCGGGCTGCTGCGGTTCGGCATCCCGGACTTCAAGCTGGAGAAGCATCTGATCGACCGCCGCATCGCCCAGATGACCGAGGAGGGCACCCGGTTCCGCACCGGCGTGCGGATCGGCACGGACATGAGCTGGGAGGCGCTGCAGCGCCGCTACGACGCCGTGGTGCTGGCCACCGGCGCCCCCGTCGGCCGGGAGCTGCCCCTGCCGGGCCGCGGCCTGGACGGCATCCACCTGGCCATGGACTACCTCGTGCCCGTCAACCGGCGGGTCGCCGGCGGCGAGCTCGAGCCGATCAGTGCCCAGGGCCGGCACGTCGTGATCCTCGGCGGCGGCGACACGGGCGCGGACTGCATCGGCACCGCCCACCGCCAGGGGGCCGCCTCGGTCACCACGCTGGCGATCGGCAGGCGGCCGCCGGAGCAGCGCCCCGAGCACCAGCCCTGGCCCACCGTGCCCACCCTGTTCGAGGTCGCCTCCGCGCACGCCGAAGGCGGCGAGCGCATCTACCTGGCCTCCACCGTCGAGTTCCTCGGCGACGCGGAGGGCCGGGTGCGCGCCCTCAAGGTGGCCGAGACCGAGATCCGGGCCGACGGCACCCGCGGCCCGCGGGCCGGCACCGAGCACGAGATCCCGGCTGACCTCGTACTGCTGGCCCTCGGCTTCACGGGAGCGGACCTGGACGAGCTCGTGGACCGCTCCGCCGTGTCCCTCGAGCGCGGCCTCGTGGTCCGCGACGAGACGTACGCCACGCAGGCCCCGGGCGTGTTCGCGTGCGGCGACGTCTCGCGCGGCGCCTCGCTCGTGGTGTGGGCGATCGCCGAGGGCCGCGCCGTCGCGGCCGAGGTGGACCGGTTCCTCTCGGGGGACACCATGCTCCCGGCGCCGGTCCGGCCCTCCGACCACGGCTTCGTCCTGAGGTGAACGGCGGGGCTAGCCCCTCGGCCAGGGAGCGCGCCCGCGCCTAGAGTGGACCCATGCGACACGCGAAGATCATCGCCACCTTCGGGCCCGCCACCGACTCCGACGAGACCACCCGCGCCATCATCCGTGCGGGGGCGGATGTCGTCCGCCTCAACATGAGCCACGGCGACCACGCGGTCCACGAGACGTCCTACGAGCGAGTGCGCCGCCTCAGCGTGGAGGAGAGCCGCCCCGTCGCGATCTTCGCCGACCTCCAGGGCCCCAAGATCCGCCTGGGCCGCTTCACCGACGGCCCGCATCTGCTCGAGAGGGGCGATCGGATCACCATCACCACCCGGGACGTGCCCGGGACCCGCGAGCTGGTCGGCACCACCCACAAGGGTCTGCCCGGGGACGTCGCCCCCGGTGACGTGCTCCTGGTGGACGACGGCAAGGTGCGCCTGCGCGCCGTCGAGGTCACGGACACGGACGTGGTGGCCGAGGTCGAGGTGCCGGGCATGGTCTCGGACAACAAGGGGATCAACCTGCCCGGCGTGGCGGTGAACGTGCCGGCCCTGTCCGAGAAGGACGAGCGGGACCTGCGCTGGGCGCTGCGCACCGGCGTGGACATGGTGGCGCTGTCCTTCGTGCGGGACGCCGCGGACGTGGACCGGGTGCACGAGATCATGGACGAGGAGGAGCGCCGGGTCCCGGTCATCGCCAAGATCGAGAAGCCCCAGGCGGTGGAGAACCTCGAGGCCATCGTGGACGCGTTCGACGCCATCATGGTGGCCCGCGGCGACCTCGGCGTGGAGCTGCCGCTCGAGGACGTGCCCGTGGTGCAGAAGCGCGCAGTGGACCTCGCCCGCCGCTGGGCGAAGCCGGTCATCGTGGCCACGCAGGTGCTCGAGTCGATGATCGACAGCCCGCGCCCGACGCGCGCCGAGGCCTCGGACTGCGCCAACGCCGTGCTCGACGGCGCGGACGCCGTCATGCTCTCGGGCGAGACCTCGGTGGGCGCATATCCGGTCGAGACGGTCCAGACGATGGCCCGGATCATCGAGTCCACCGAGACCCACGGCCTGGAGCTCATCCACCCGCTCGGCTCGCGTCCCCGCACGCGCGGCGGCGCGATCACCCGGGCCGCCGTCGAGGTCGCGAACCAGCTCGAGATCCCGTTCCTCGCCACGTTCACCGAGTCCGGCGACTCGGCCCGTCGGCTCAGCCGCCTGCGGCCGCGTCAGCCGATCTACGCGTTCACCCACCACGAGCACACGCACAACATCCTGTGCCTGACGTGGGGCGTCTACCCGAAGATGGTCCCGTTCCAGGACTCCACGGACAAGATGACCCTCCAGGTGGAGCAGTCGCTCACATCGGAGGGCATCGCCCAGCACGGCGACCTCGTGGTCATCGCCGCCGGGTCCCCTCCCGGGGCCGTGGGCTCCACGAACACGCTGCGCGTGCACCGCGTGGGCGACGACGCCGCGGGCGGCTCGTCCGCCGCCTCGCCGCAGACGCGCGAGCCGGTCGGCTTCTGGCCGGCCCGCTCCCCGCTCTGACGAGCGCGCGGGCGCCGCTCAGCCGACCTGGTCGATGACGGCCTGCGCGACCTCCCGCATGGTCAGGCGCCGGTCCATGGAGGTCTTCTGGATCCAGCGGAAGGACTCGGCCTCGGTCAGGCGCATCCGCTCCTGGAGCAGCGCCTTGGCCCGGTCCACGATCTTGCGGGTCTCCAGGCGGTCGCCCAGGTCCCGCACCTCGGCCTCGAGGCTGCGCAGCTCGTCGAAGCGGGCCACGGCCAGTTCGATGGCGGGGACCAGGTCGGCCTCGGTGAAGGGCTTGACCACGTAGGCCATGGCCCCGGCGGTCCGGGCGCGCTCCACCAGCTCGCGCTGGCTGAAGGCGGTCAGCATCACCACGGGGGCGAGCCGTTCCCCGGCGATCTCGCCCGCGGCCGCGATGCCGTCCATCACGGGCATCTTCACGTCCATCACCACGATGTCCGGGCGGTGCTCGCGCACGGCCTCGACGGCGGCGCGGCCGTCGCCGGCCTCGGCGACCACCCGGTAGCCCGCCCCGGTGAGCACCTCCACCAGGTCGAGGCGGATCAGGGTCTCGTCCTCGGCGACGACGGCCCGCAGGCCGGTCTCCTCGGGAGGCGTCAGCGTGGACACGGCAGCTCCTTCGTGCGGGCCGGGACGGCGTCGGTGCGGCGCCGCTGGTGGTCCACCAGGCTACCGTGCGCGATGGGCGCGGCGCGGGCGCGGCGGCGGGGACCGTCGCCGGAAGGCCGAGGACGCCGGGTCGGGGCGCTGATAGGGTGATCGAGTCCCGCCTCCGGGCGGCACTGCCCGAATGGTGGAATCGGTAGACACGCCGCACTCAAAATGCGGTGCCGAGAGGCGTGTGGGTTCGAGTCCCACTTCGGGCACCGTCGGCGCGCGGCCACCCGCCGTGGGCGCCGTGTCCGTGATCGATCGACCCGAGCTGAGTGGTGTCCTGTGCTCCTGACCAGCCTCCTGCTGACCCTCCTCTCGGTGGTGGCGGCCGTCCCGGCCTCCCGCGCGCTGGGCAGGGACGCGGGCTGGGTCCTGGCCGCACCCCTGCTCGCCGCGGCCGGCGTGCTGATCGCGGCGTGGACGGGCGACGTCCGGACGGAGCACCATCCGTGGATCCCCGCGGTCGGGGTGGACCTCGACCTCCGGCTGAACGGCCTGGCTCTGGTGTTCGCCATGATCGTCCTCGTCATCGGCGCCGCGATCCTCGCCTACTCCAGCCGGTACCTCAGCCGGGACCGCGCGGAGAGCCGCCCCGGCTCCTTCTACCTGCTGATGACCGCGTTCGCGGCGTCGATGCTGCTGCTGGTGCTCGCCGACAACATCGTGGTCCTCTTCGTCGCGTGGGAGTTCACCTCCTTCACCTCCTTCTTCCTCATCGGGCGCTCGGGGGACCACGCCCGGGACCCCGCGATCCGGACCCTGCTCGTGACCGTGGGCGGCGGCCTCGCGCTGCTGGCCGCCGTCGCCATCATGATGGTCACCGCCGGGACGGCCTCGCTCAGCGGCGTCCTGGCCTCGGACATCTGGCAGGACCCCGCCACCAGCACCGTGCTGGCCGTCCTGCTGGCCCTGGCCGCCTTCACGAAGTCCGCGCAGTTCCCGTTCCAGGCCTGGCTGCCGGACTCCATGGTCGCCATCTCCCCGGTCTCCGCGTACCTGCACGCCGCGGCGATGGTGAAGGCCGGCGTGTTCCTGCTGCTCGTGTTCAGCCCCGTGCTGTCCGGCCACGCCGTGTGGTCCACGCTGCTGATCGCATGCGGGCTTATCACGGCGCTGTTCGGCGCGGTCACGGCCCTGCGTCAGCACGACCTGAAGGGCCTGCTCGCCTACTCGACCATGAGCCAGCTCGGCCTGCTGACCGCCGCCATCGGCATCGGCACGACGGCGGCGCTGACGGCCGCGGTCGTGCACACGGTCGCGCACGCGCTGTTCAAGTGCGCCCTGTTCATGCTGATCGGCATCGTGGACCACGAGGCCGGCAGCCGGGACCTGCGCATGCTCGCGGGCAGGCACGTGCGCATGCCGGTCACGGGCACGGCCCTGACGCTCGCCGCCGTCTCCATGGCCGGGGTGCCGCCCCTGCTCGGCTTCGTCTCGAAGGAGGGCCTGCTCGACGCCGCCCTCGGCACCCCGGGCCCGGCCTGGGCCGCCCCGGTGGTCACGGGCGCGATCGCGCTGGCCTCCGTCTTCACCGTCGCCTACTCGGGCCGTCTGGTCCTCGGCGCGCTCGGCACGTGGGGCGCGAGCCCGGCCGGCACCGCCCAGCCGTGGGAGTCCGCCCGCGGCGAGGAGGTCCACGAGGCGGGCCCGGCCTTCTGGACCATGCCCGTGCTGGCGGCCGTGGCCGGCGTCGTGCTCGGCCTCGCCCCGCAGGCGCTGGACGCCCCCGTCTCCGCCGCCGCCCAGGCCGTGGCAGGCGCGCAGGCGCACGCGCACCTGGCCCTGTGGCACGGTGTGACCCCGGCGCTGCTCCTCTCCGCCGCCGTGATCGCCACGGGCCTCGTCCTGGTGCTGCTGCGCCGCCCCGTGGAGCGGGTCGCCGCGCGCACGGGTCTGCCCTTCTCGGCCCTGGACATCGTGGACGACATCCGCTTCGGCCTGGTGCGGCTGGGCGAGGTCGTCGGGCGTCACTCCGGCGGCATGGCGCCCCGGGCGCACCTGCTCATCCCGTCCGTCATGCTCGGCGTCCTCGCGGTCGTCGGGGTCCTGCTCGTGGACGAGCTGCCGGACGTGGTCGGTCAGACCGCGCGCTGGCACGACTGGGCGCTCGTCGTCCTCGTGGCCGTGGGCGTCGCCGCGACCCTGCGCGCCCGCACCCGCATCGCCGCGATGGTGGTCGTGGGCACCGTCGGCTTCGGCGTGACGCTGTGGTTCTTCACCCTCGGCGCCGTGGACGTGGCCCTGACCCAGATGCTCGTCGAGGTCCTCACCGTGTGCGTGATGGTGCTGCTGCTGCGCCGCCTGCCGCGCCGCTTCCGGCGCGACCCCGCACCGCGCCGCGCCGGCGCCCTCGTGGCCGCGACGATCGCCGGCGTCGCCTCCACCGTCGGCGTCCTGGCCTTCACCGGTCGGCGCGACATGTCCGAGATCGCGCGCTACTACCTCACCGAGACCTACGAGCAGGCCGGCGGCGTGAACGTCGTCAACGTGATCCTCGTGGACTTCCGCGCGCTCGACACCCTGGGCGAGATGACGGTGCTCGGCGTGACCGGACTGACCGTCGCGGCGCTGCTGATGAACCGCGCCCCCGTCCGGGCGCTGCGCAGCATCGTCGACGAGCGCTCCCCGCTCGCGCACGTGCACGAGAACCTCGTCTACGCGCGCACCTTCGGCCGCGGTCTCGGGCCCGTGATCATCGCGATGTCCGCCCTGCTGCTGCTGCGCGGCCACTACGAGCCGGGCGGCGGCTTCATCGCGGCCCTCGTGGCCGGTGCGGGCTACGCCCTCATGTACCTGTCGGCCGACACCGACCGCGACCGGCGCCTGCGGTGGCCCTACCTCACGCTCATCGGCAGCGGCGTGGCCCTGGGCACCGCCGCCGGTCTGACCGGCTACCTCACGGGCGAGGGCTTCCTGGCCGCCTCCGGGGTGAAGATCCTCGGCTACGGACTGTCCACCACCCTGGTCTTCGACATGGGCGTGTACCTGTGCGTGCTCGGCCTCGTGGTCGCCGCGTTCACCCTCCTGGGCCCGGACACGGTCGAAGAGGCGCCCGACGACGGCGACGCACCCGAGAAGGCCGCACCCGGCGCGGCCACGACGCGAGAGGAGGCGACCCGATGACCGTCGCGATCACCGTGGGCCTGCTGATGTTCGGCGCGGTCTACCTGTTCTCCAAGCGCGAGCTGCTGCGCGTGATCCTCGGCATGGTGCTGCTGGGCCACGCCGGCAACCTCGCCATCCTCGCCGCCGGCGGCACCGACCGGCGCGCCCTGCCGTTCATCGGGAACGGGGACGTGGCCGCGCAGGCCGACCCGCTGCCCCAGGCGTTCGTGCTGACGGCGATCGTCATCTCCTTCGCCGTCACCGTGCTGCTGCTCGTGCTCGCCGTGACGGGCCGGTCCGACGACCAGGTGGCCGACCCCTCCGAGGACGCCGACCCGCACGAGCTCGCCGCCGCGGACGCCCGCTTCCCGCGCGCCGAGCTGGGCGCCGCCGTGCGCCACCTCGCCACGCAGCCCCAGCCCGTGCTGCACGGCAGCCACCGCCATGACGACCGGGAGGAGCGCGGATGAGCCTCGACGTCCTGGGCCTGGCCCTGCCGCTGTTCGTGGCCGTCCCCCTGCTGGCCGGCGGCCTGCTCGTGATCGCGGGGGAGCGTCCGGGGCTGCACCGCCGGGCCCTGCTCTGGCTGCTCGGGCTGAGCTCGCTCAGCGGCGCCGGGCTCATCCTGCTGAGCCTGGACGGCACCGTGGTGGCCGGGGGCGTGGGCGGCTGGCCGGACGGCATCGCCATCGCGTTCGCCGCCGACACGTTCACCGGCCTGATGCTCACCCTCACCGCCGGGCTCTCGTGGGTGGGCGCCCTGTTCGCCTACGGCTCCCGCGTGACGAACTCCGTCTACTTCGCGCCGCTGCTGCTCGTCCTCACGGCCGGGGTGAACGGCGCCCTGCTGACGGCGGACCTGTTCAACCTCTTCGTGTTCATCGAGGTCATGCTGCTGCCGTCCTACGGCCTGTTCGTCCTCTCCGCCAACCGGCGCGAGCCCCTGCGCCGCGTGGACGGCGCCCGCCTCTACGTCACGCTGAACCTGTTCACCTCCACGATCCTCGTGGTCGGCGTCGGCTTCATCTACGGCATCACGGGCAGCGTCAACCTCGCCGTGCTGGCCGGCGCGGCGGCACGGGACGAACGGGTCGCCGTCGCCGGGTTCATGGTGCTGTTCGCCCTGTCCATCAAGGCGTCCGTGGTGCCCCTGCACGGCTGGCTGTCCAAGGCGTACCCCTCGACGTCGCCGGCGGTCACCGCGATCTTCTCCGCCCTGCACACCAAGGTGGGCGTCTATGCGATCTACCGCATCTACTCCGTGCTCTACGACGGCGAGCCTCGGTACCTGTGGGCCATCCTGATCCTGTGCTCGCTCACGCTCGTGATCGGCGCGGTCGCCTCCCTCGGGGAGCAGAGCACCCGTGCGATCCTCTCGTGGCAGATGGTCAGCGGCATCGGCGGCATCCTGGTCGGCGTCGGCCTGTCCACGCAGCTCGGCCTGGCCGCCGGCATCTTCTACATGATCCACCACATGGTCGTCATGACCTCCCTGTTCACCGCGACGGGCGCCGTCGAGGTCCGGTACGGCTCCGGCTGGCTGGCGGATCTGCAGGGTCTGGCCCGGCGTGAGCCGCTGATCGCCGCCGCGTACTTCGCGGGCCTGCTCTCCCTGGTGGGGATCCCGCCGTTCTCCGGGTTCGCGGGCAAGCTCATGCTCGTGGTCGCCGGCGTGGAGGCGGGCCAGACCGCCGTCGTGGCCGTCGTGCTCGTCGCGTCGCTGCTGAGCCTGTGGGGGCTGCTGCGCATCTGGAACGGCTGGTTCTGGGGCGAGCCCGAGATGCCCCGCCACCACCGGGAGCGCCTCGAGACGGCCGCCCTGCCGATCGTGGAGGCCCACGCGGACGGCGCGGCCGCCCCGGCCGGCACCCCCGACGGCCCCGCGGCCGTCCACACCCCCACGGGTGTGCTGCCCGTGGTCTTCAGCCGGGACGAGGACCTCACCCGCTCCCGGATCCCCTTCTCGCTGGCCCTGCCGACGGTCCTCACCGCGGCCCTGTCCCTCGCGCTCGGCCTGGGCGCGCAGGGCCTGTGGCTGGTCTCGGACACGGCCGCCCAGGGGCTGACGGACACGCATGCGTATGTGGAGGCGGTGATCGGCCGATGAGCCAGGCACACCAGTACGACGACGGCACGCAGGACTTCCGCGACGGCACGGCCAGCGTGTGGTCGTGGCCGCTGCGCCTGGCCGGATTCGTGCTCTGGTACCTGTGGGCCCTCGTCACGTCCTCGGGCGCGGTCTTGCACGACCTGATCACCCCCGGCGACGACGCCCGCTCGGGCATCGCCCGGGTGCGCACCAGCTGCCGCACGGACCTGGAGGTCACCGTCCTGTCCTCGCTCATCACCCTCACCCCGGGCACCCTCACCCTCGGCACCCGCCGGGCGGGCGCCGTCGGCGACGAGCCGGGCGATCCGGAGGCGCGCCGGCTGCTCTACGTGCACGGCCTGTACTTTGACGACGCGGACGGCCTGCGCGCGGACATCCACGACATGGAGCGGCGCATGCTCCATGCGCTGCGTCGGACGGGGGTGGCCGCGTGAGCCTGACCGACCTGCACTACGACTGGTCCCTGCTCGGGATCGACGTGGGCATCGCCCTGCTGCTCGTCGCCGCCGTCGTCTCCGCCTACCGGATCCTCGTGGGGCCCCTGGACGCCGACCGGGCCGTCTCCGGCGACCTGCTCACGTTCAGCGTCACCGGCATGGTCACGCTGTTCGGCGTCCGGGCGGCCAACGCCTTCACGTTCGACCTGGTGCTCATCGCCGCGATCACCGGGTTCCTGACCGGCATGTCCCTGGCCCGCGCGCTGACGCGCGGGCGACGCTGAGGAGGCCATCCCATGGACACCGCGATGAACGTCATCGGCTCGCTCATGATCGTGCTGGGCGCGCTCGTCTTCCTCGGCGCCGCCCTGGGCCTCGTGCGCTTCCCGGACCCCTACACGCGGATCTCCGCCACCGGCACGGCCGGCGGCGTCGGCATGATCCTGCTCGTGGTCGGGGCCCTGCTCCACATGCCCTCGGTGGCCAACGTGGTCAAGGTCGTGCTGATCGTGGTCCTGCAGCTCGGGTCGGCGTCGGTGGCGACGATGGCCCTGGCCCGTTCGGCCTACCTCACGGGGGTGCCCATGAACCCCGGGCACTACGACGAGCTCGCCGAGGACACCCCGGGGCGCGAGCACGGCGAGCCCGCTCCACACGCGCCGGACGAGGTCTGAGACCGCCCGCACGCGACGTCGGCCCGGCCCGTCCCGTCTCCCGGGGCGGGCCGTGCCGCCTCAGGGGCGCGGCGCCAGGACCAGGTTGGTGATGCGGGCGGTCGAGAGCCGCCGGCCCTGCTCGTCCGTCATCACCACCTCATGGGTGACGAGGGTGCCGCCCAGGTGGACGGCGGTCGCGGTGCCGGTCACGAGGCCCGAGCGGACGGCCCGGTGGTGCGTGGCGCTGATCTCGACCCCGACGACGTTGCGGTCCGGCCCGGCGTGGATCTTCGCGGCCATCGAGCCCAGGGACTCGGCGAGCACGAGGTGGGCGCCGCCGTGCAGCAGCCCGACGGGCTGCTCGTTGCCCGCGACGGGCAGGGTGGCGACGGCTCGCTCGGCCGTGAGCTCGAGGAAGCGCAGACCCATCTTCTGGGCCAGGGGGCTGATCGCCGCGCCGCCGAGGGCGGTGACAAGCTCGGGCGTCAGACCGGCCTCGGCGCAGGCCGCCTCCAGCTCGGCGGGGCTCAGCTCGGGGGTGACGCCGGGGCGGTACACGCGCTCGGAGGCGGCGGGGGTGGTCTCGGTGTGCTCACTCATGAGCACTAGGCTGGCACACGCGACCGGCGCGCCCCGCGCCGCGCGCCGAGAGGAGACGTGAGCACCCATGGCGGCAGATCCGACCCCAGAGGCCCCGCAGCGGCTGCTGGTCCTGGACGGGCACTCGATGGCGTTCCGCGCGTTCTACGCGCTGCCCGCCGAGAACTTCGCCACGGACACGGGCCAGCACACGAACGCCGTGTACGGCTTCACCGCCATGCTCCTGACCATGATCCGGCAGCAGCGGCCCACGCACGTGGCCGTGGCGTTCGACCTCTCCGGGCCCACGTTCCGCTCCGAGGAGTACGGGGAGTACAAGGCCGGCCGCTCCGAGACGCCCGCGGAGTTCGCGGGCCAGATCGAGCTGACCGTGAAGGTCATGGAGGCACTGGGCATCCCCACGCTCACGCTGGAGGGCTACGAGGCCGACGACATCGTGGCCACGCTGTCCGCGCGCGCCGAGGAGGCGGGGTGGGAGGCCGTCGTCGTCTCCGGTGACCGGGACGCGTTCCAGCTCATCTCCGAGCGCACCACCGTGCTCTACCCCAAGAAGGGCGTCTCCGACATCCCGCCGATGGACGCGGACGCCGTCATGGCCAAGTACGGGGTCGCCCCCGCCCAGTACCCCGAGCTCGCGGCCCTCGTCGGCGAGGCCGCGGACAACCTGCCCGGCGTGCCCGGCGTCGGCCCCGGGTTCGCCGCGAAATGGCTGAAGCAGTACGGGGACCTGGACGGCGTGCTGGCGCACGCGCATGAGATCACGGGCAAGAAGGGGGAGGCGCTGCGCGAGCATCTCGAGGACGTGCGCCGCAACCGCCGCCTCAACGCCCTCGTGCGCGACCTCGACCTGCCGATCGGGCTCGAGGCGATGCGGCTCGAGATGCCCGAGCGCGAGCCCGTGGAGGAGCTGTTCGACGCGCTGCAGTTCAACCGCATCCGGGAGCGCGTGTTCGAGGTGTTCGGCGAGCGGGTGGGCGAGGACGCGCCGCCCCCCGAGGTCGAGGCCGCCCCGGAGTTCACCGAGGCGACGACGGCCGAGGACGTGCGCGCCTTCCTCGCCGCCGAGGCCGGCAACCTGCTCGGCGTCCACGTGGACGTCGAGGGCCCGGCCCTGCTGCCCCGCCGCAAGGTGCCCGTGCCCGGCACGTTCGGCACGCCCGTCGGCGTCGCGCTTGTGGGCGAGCACGCGGGCCTGCACGTCACCCTCGACGGCGACGCCCCGGACCCGGCGCTGGTCGCCGCCGTGCGCGAGGCCCTCGGCGAGGGCGGGCTGGCCAAGGCCGTGCACGACCTCAAGCGCACCCTCAAGGCGCTGGCCGCGCCCACCGAGGGCGACGGGCTCGGCCCGGACGCGGCCCTGGACGGCGTGGTGGACGACGTGCTGCTCTCGGCCTACCTGATCCAGCCGGACCGGCGGGACACCTCGCTCGAGGCGCTGGCGGAGGCGCATCTGCACACCCCCCTCACCGCCCCGCGCGAGCCCGCTCAGCAGCGGGCGCAGGGGACGTTCGACCTCGACGGGGGTCAGGCCGCCGCCGAACGCGCGGCCCGCGCCGCGGACGCCGTGCGGGCCGCCTGGGTGGTGCGCCGTCTCTCCACCCAGTTCACGCCCCAGGTGCTCGACCGCGGGGCCCAGCGGCTGCTGCAGGAGCTCGAGATCCCGCTCTCGCGGCTGCTCGCCCGGATGGAGCTGACCGGCATCGCCGTCGACGTCGACGCCCTGACCGGCCTGCGCGAGGACTTCACCGACGCCGCCGACGCCGCCAAGGAGTCCGCGTGGGCGTCCGTCGCGGAGGAGACCGGCGGGATGCAGGTCAACCTCGGCTCGCCCAAGCAGCTGCAGGAGGTGCTGTTCGAGCGGCTCAACATGCCGCGCACGCGCAAGACGAAGACCGGCTACTCCACGGACGTGGACTCGCTGCAGGACCTGCTCGAGCAGACCCGGCACCCGTTCCTCGAGAACCTGATGGCCCACCGTGACGCCACGAAGCTCCGGCAGACCGTGGAGGGGCTGCTCGAGACCGTCGCCCCGGACGGCCGCATCCACACCACCTACTCGCAGACCGCCGCCGCCACGGGCCGACTGTCCTCGCTGCACCCGAACCTCCAGAACATCCCGGTGCGCACCGAGGCGGGCCGCCGCATCCGTGAGGTGTTCGTGGCGGACGAGGTGGCCGGGGAGCAGGCCGTGCTGCTCTCGGCCGACTACTCCCAGATCGAGATGCGCATCATGGCGCACCTGTCCGAGGACGAGGGGCTGATCCAGGCCTTCCGCGAGGGCGAGGACCTGCACTCGTTCGTCGGCTCGCAGGTGTTCGGGGTGGACCCGGACGACGTCACCGCCGAGCAGCGCGCCAAGGTGAAGGCGATGAGCTACGGCCTGGCCTACGGGCTGTCCTCCTTCGGGCTGTCCAAGCAGCTGAAGATCTCGGTGGATGAGGCGCGCGGCCTCATGAAGGGCTACTTCGACCGCTTCGGCGGCGTGCGCGACTACCTGCGCGACGTCGTCGCGCAGGCCCGACAGGACGGGTACACCTCGACGATCGAGGGGCGCCGCCGCTACCTGCCGGACCTCAGCTCGGACAACCGTCAGCTGCGGGACATGGCCGAGCGCGCCGCGCTCAACGCCCCCATCCAGGGCTCGGCCGCGGACATCATCAAGCGCGCGATGCTCGACGTGCAGGCCGGCCTCGAGGAGCACGGGCTGGCCTCGCGCCTGCTGCTGCAGGTCCACGACGAGCTCATCCTCGAGGTCCCGGCCGCCGAGCTCGAGAAGGCCACGGCGCTCCTGAAGGAGCGGATGGGCCGGGCCGCCGAGCTCTCCGTGCCGCTCGACGTGCACGTCGGCCAGGGAAGGAGCTGGCATGACGCCGCACACTGACGCGCCGGAGGGTCCGTCGCTGCGGCGGCTGGCCGACGCCGCCGAGGACCGGCTCGGCGAGTACGGCCTCGCGCTGCGCGACCTCGGGGTCCTCGGCCCCGAGGACCCCGCCGCATCGCACTTCGCGGCCGCGGTCGAACGGGGCTTCTACGAGACGGTGCCCACGGGCGCCGCGCTCCGCCAGCAGCTCGAGGCCCACGCGGCCGACGGACGGCGCCGGCTCGGCGTCTACGCGCCGGGGGACGACCCGGCGGCCCGCCGCCCCGCCGCCACCTTCGAGGACTTCGTGCAGCCGCTGACCACGTGGCCCGGCCGCACCGCCGACGCGTGGCTGATCACCGACGTGACCGTCTCGCCGGACGCCCGCCGGCGCGGCGTGCTGCGGGCCATGATGCTCAGGTCCCTCGCGGACGCCCGCGACGCCGGCCTGTGCGCGGCCGCCCTGACCGCGACCGAGGCCGCCATCTACGGCCGCTTCGGCTTCGGGGCCGCCACCCGGTGGCACGCCGTGCGGATCGACGTCTCGGGCGCCCCCGCGTTCACGGGCGCCCCGGCCGGTGGGCGGGTCACGGTCGAGGAGCCGCGGGAGATCCCCGGCCTCGTGGACGAGCTGTACGGGCGGGTGTTGCCGGCCACCCCGGGCTCGGTCCAGCGGATCTCGTTCAGCGTGCCGCGCTGGGAGGACCGCGAGGCGAGTCGGAACGAGGGGCGCGGCTCGGGGCTGTACGCGGCGGTCCACCGCGACGACGACGGGCGGGTCCAGGGCGTCGCGCTGTATCGGTTCGAGGGCTGGGAGAAGGAGCCGCCCACGATCACCGTCACCGCGTTCCTCGCGGCGACCGCCGACGCGCGGCGCGGGCTCGTCCACCACCTGGCCCGGCTGGACCTGGTCGAGCGGATCGAGTGGGGCCGCGCGCCCGAGCCCGGTTGGCTCGAGGCGCTCTTCGTCGACGAGCGGCGGGTGAGTCGGCACCGCGGCTCCGACGACCTGTACCTGCGGGTCCTGAACCTGCCCGCCGCCATGGCGGCCCGTGGCTGGGCGGGCGACGGGGAGGTCGTCGTCGCCGTCGAGGACGCGTTCGGCGCGATCGACGGGACGTGGCGGCTCACCGTCCGCCAGGGGCGCGGCGCCGCCGAGCGGTTGGGCCCCGCGGCCGACGCCGTGGGCCTGGGCGCGGGACTCCGGCTCGACGCTGCCCGGTTCTCCGCGCTCTGGCTCGGCGGGCACTCCCGCGGGGCCGGCGCCGCGGTGCTGGCGGAGGCCGGTGTCGTGGCGGAGCTGCGGGCCGGCGCGGCGGAGGCGTTCGACGGGCTTGTGCGACCCAGCCGACCCCTGCACACCCTCGTCGGCTTCTGATACGCTGGACGAGCACATTCGTGCGCATTTGATACATGTCCATCACGACCCACGCCGGGTGGGCCCCTCTGGTGCCCGGATGCCGCCCACCGGCGGCATCGATCCCGACGTGACCCCCGATCCCAACGGAGTCCCTCCTACATGACCACCACTTCCAACGCCCCGCAGGTCGCCATCAACGACATCGGCTCTGCCGAGGACCTGCTCGCCGCCATCGACGCGACCATCAAGTACTTCAACGATGGCGACCTCGTCGAGGGCACCGTCGTCAAGGTGGACCGCGACGAGGTCCTGCTCGACATCGGCTACAAGACCGAGGGCGTCATCCCGTCCCGCGAGCTGTCCATCAAGCACGACGTGGACCCGGACGAGGTCGTGGCCGTGGGCGACACCGTCGAGGCCCTGGTCCTCACCAAGGAGGACAAGGAGGGTCGCCTGATCCTCTCGAAGAAGCGCGCCCAGTACGAGCGCGCCTGGGGCGACATCGAGAAGATCAAGGAGGAGGACGGCGTCGTCGAGGGCACCGTCATCGAGGTGGTCAAGGGCGGCCTCATCCTCGACATCGGCCTGCGCGGCTTCCTCCCGGCCTCCCTCGTGGAGATGCGCCGCGTGCGCGACCTGGCCCCCTACATCGGCCAGAAGCTCGAGGCGAAGATCATCGAGCTGGACAAGAACCGCAACAACGTGGTCCTGTCCCGCCGCGCCTGGCTCGAGCAGACCCAGTCCGAGGTCCGCTCCAACTTCCTCCACAAGCTGGAGAAGGGCCAGGTCCGCAACGGCACCGTGTCCTCCATCGTCAACTTCGGCGCCTTCGTGGACCTGGGCGGCGTGGACGGCCTCGTGCACGTCTCCGAGCTGTCCTGGAAGCACATCGACCACCCGTCCGAGGTCGTCGAGGTGGGCCAGGAGGTCACCGTCGAGGTCCTCGAGGTGGACATGGACCGCGAGCGTGTCTCCCTGTCGCTGAAGGCGACCCAGGAGGACCCGTGGCAGCTCTTCGCCCGCACCCACGCCCTCGGCCAGGTCGTGCCGGGCAAGGTCACCAAGCTCGTGCCGTTCGGCGCGTTCGTCCGCGTGGAGGACGGCATCGAGGGCCTCGTGCACATCTCGGAGCTGGCCTCGCGCCACATCGACACCGCCGAGCAGGTCGTGTCGGTCAACGACGAGCTGTTCGTCAAGGTCATCGACATCGACCTCGAGCGTCGCCGCATCTCCCTGTCCCTCAAGCAGGCCAACGAGGGCGTGGACCCCGAGGGCACCGAGTTCGACCCGGCGCTCTACGGCATGGCCGCGGAGTACGACGAGGAGGGCAACTACAAGTACCCCGAGGGCTTCGACGTCGAGACCAACGAGTGGATGGAGGGCTTCGAGGCCGAGCGCGCCGCCTGGGAGCAGCAGTACGGCGACGCTCAGGCCCGCTGGGAGGCCCACAAGGAGCAGGTGCGCCGCTCCCTCCAGGAGGAGGCCACCGCCGGCGCCGACGCCGGTGCGAGCCTGGGCGGCTCGTCCTACTCCTCCGAGGCGCCGTCCTCGGACGGCGGCACCCTGGCCTCCGACGAGGCCCTCGCCGCCCTGCGCGAGAAGCTCACCGGCAACTGATCGCCGCGGTGCGTGACCGTCCCTGACGGCCCGCGCCGAGCACCCGACGCCCCGTCCCTCCCTCCGGAGGGGCGGGGCGTCGTCGCGTCCCGGGGGGCTGGCCGTGGGGGAGCGGACGGGACCCGACGGCCGCGCTCAGCGGCGCTCGGAGACCGTCACGGTGAACGTGCGGTCGCGCGCCGTCTGCCGAGACGGCCCGACGAGCTCCTCCAACATCGGCCGATACCGCAGGTGCGAGTTCCAGACACACCACAGCCGGCCGCCCGGCTCCAGCACCCGCGCCGCGGCCGCCACCAGCCGGTGCGCCACGGAGGGGTCCACGGCGTTGCCGTCGTGGAACGGGGGATTCAGGAGCACGCACTCCTCCGTCCCGTCCGGCCACGTGGTCAGGGCGTCGTCGCGCACGGCCCGGACGCGGTCCGCCACGCGGTTCGCGCGGGCCGTGGCGAGCGTCGAGGCGACCGCCACGGCGGACTGGTCGGTGGCCAGCACGGTGACGTGCGGCCACAGCCGCGCCGCCCCGACCGAGAGCAGCCCGTTGCCGCACCCCAGGTCCACGGCGCGCCCCGGCGGGCGCGGGTCGTCGGCGAGCGAGGTGAGCAGCAGACGGGTGCCCGGGTCGGCGGCGGCTCCGCCGAAGGTGCCGGCGTGGGCCACCAGGTGCAGGCGCCCCACGCCGGGGACGTCGCGGTCGGCCTCCTCCGGCGGCCGGGGGGTCACGCCGGGACGTGGGCCCCGGGCCGTGAGCACGCGCGCCTTGCGGCGTCCCCGTCCGGCGACGACGTCCTCGAACGCCGCGCCGAGCACCGCGTTCATGCGCGGACTCATGTGCTTGTCGCGGCCGCCGGCCAGCAGGACCACGCCGGGGTCGGCGGCGGCCGCCACGATCCGGGACAGCCGGTCGAGCTCGTCGATGGAGCGCGGCAGTGGCAACAGGACCGTCCGGGCTCCCCGGGCCGCCTCCTCGGGGGTGGCCGTCCGCTCGAGCTCGCCCGTCTCCCCGCCGAGGCGACCGGAGGCGCGCCACGCGGCGAGGTTCGCGTCCAGCGAGCGCTCGGCGGAGGCGTCGTCCTGGTGGACCCGCACGTCGTGACCGGCCGTGAGCAGGGGCAGGGTCAGGGCGCCGTGCCGGTCCTCCAGCACGGCCACCGGGCCGGGGACGTGCCCGCTCGCGATCCATCCGGCCAGGGTGTCGAGCAGGAGCAGGTCCGCCGCGTCGTGGGCCTGACGGTCGGGCTCGGGCGGCAGCGGCCACCGGTCCAGCGCCGCGAAGTCCACGCCCGCGGTGAGGTCGTCCGGCAGCCCGCCGCGGGCGACATCGGGGGTGACCCCCCGGGGCAGCGGTTCACTCATGGTCCACCCAGTCCTCTCCCATCCGTTCCGCATGGCCCGCGCCGGCCGTGACGTCCGCGAGCCGCGCCGCGAACACCGCGCGGTCCTCCTCGGTGTCCGGCACGCCGACCGTCAGGCGGACCCCCGCGGCGCCGTAGCTCGCCTCCAGCACGGACACGCCCGCCGCGCGCAGCTCGTTCTCCCACCGGCCGGCGTCGGTGTGGGGCGCCTCCACCGCGAGCAGGGCCAGCCGGGAGCGGGTGCGCAGCGGGGCGGCGTCGAGTGCCCCGGACACCGAGTCCGAGTAGGCGCGCACCAGGCCCCCGGCGCCCAGCTTGATCCCCCCGAACCAGCGCACGACGACGGCGCACACGTCCGTCAGGTCGGTCCGGCCCGGCGCGGTCTCGCGCTGGAGGACGGCCTCGAGCATGGGGACGCCGGCCGTGCCGGCGGGCTCGCCGTCGTCGCTGGAGCGCATCCGGTCCCGGGCGGGGCCGAGGACGAACGCGCTGCACACGTGCCGCGCGTCGTGGTGCCGGCGCCGCAGGACGGCGACCATCTCGCGCGCCTGCGCCTCGTCCTCGACGCGCCCGAGGTAGGTGAGGAAGCGGCTGCGGCGGATCTCCACCTCCCGTTCCAGCCAGCCGTCGGGGTCGCGGGCGGACGCCGGCAGGACCGTGCAGCGCGCGGTCGGGGCGGGGGCGGGATCGGGCATGACCCCACCCTAGGGGCTGGCCGAGGACGGGCACGCCGTCGAGCCCGGACGTGAGCTTCGGTACAGTGGAAGACCGTGCCACCCGGCACCGGCCCACCGGTGAGCGAGCACGCGTGCCGCCGCGGGCCTCCCACGACCCTGTCCCGGGAGACTCATGACTTCCCCGCTCACTCGCCTGCACGACACGTTGGGGCTCCGCACGAGTCCGGCGATCTTCTTCGGCTCGGCCGCCGCGGTCGTGCTCTTCACCGCCGCGATGGGCCTGTTCCCTGGCCCGGTCCAGGCGGCCTTCGGCGTGGTCTCGAGCTGGCTGCGCTACGACGTCGGCTGGATCTACACCCTCAGCCTGACCCTGCTGGTGGCGTTCCTGTTCATCCTCGCCGTGACCCGGTACGGCCGGGTCAAGCTCGGCGACGACGACGCGGTGCCGGAGTACTCCGGCCTGACCTGGTTCGGCATGATGTTCGCCGCCGGCGTCGGCGCGGTGCTGATGTTCTGGGGCATCGCGGAGCCGATGAACCACTACGCCAACCCGCCCATGGCGGGGACGGAGCCGTTCTCCGACCGCGCGGCCTCGGAGGCCATGGCGATCGCGAACTTCCACTTCGGCATCCACATGTGGGCGATCCTGCTCGTCCCGGGCCTGTGCTTCGGCTACTTCACGTACAAGCGCAAGCTGCCCCCGCGCGTGTCCTCCGCCTTCCAGCCCCTCCTCGGCGATCGCATCCACGGCCCCATCGGCAAGACGATCGACATCATCGCCGTGGTCTCCACCGTGTTCGGCCTCGGCGTGTCCGTGGGCCTGGGCGCCCTGCAGATCAACGCGGGCATGAACTACGTGCTGGGCACCCCCGTGGCCGGCTGGGTCCAGGCGCTCATCCTGGCCGTCGTCACCGCCGTGGGCACGGCCTCCGTGCTGGTCGGCATGGACAAGGGCGTCAAGCGGCTGTCCTACGCCAACATCCTGCTGGCGATCGCCCTGCTCGTGTACGTCCTGATGTGGGCCGTCTCCAGCATGGACGTCATCCGCGGCACCGTGCAGGCGATCGGCGAGTACGCCTCCATGCTGCCCGTGCTCTCCACCTACAACGACACGTACAACTCGGGCCAGTGGTCCGGTGACTGGACCGTTTTCTACTGGGCCTGGACCGTGACGTGGGCGCCCTTCGTGGGGATGTTCTTCGCCCGCATCTCACGCGGCCGCACCATCCGCTCCTTCATCATGGCCGGCCTCGGCCTGCCCACGGCGTTCGTCATCATCTGGATGGGCATCTACGGCTACTCCGCGTTCCAGTCGGACCGCGCCACCGCGCCGGCGCCGGGCCAGGGCGGTGACCTCACGCAGACGATCGTCACCGACGGCAACGTCCAGGCCGCCCTGTTCCAGCACCTGCAGGGCACGCCGCTCTACACGGTGGCCGCGGTCGTGGCGCTCGTGGTCATCACGCTGTTCTTCATCACCTCGATCGACTCGGGCGCGCTCGTGATGGACGCGATGGCCAATGGCCACGAGGATGCCGCGCCCCGCCGCCAGTCCGTGTTCTGGGCCGTGTCCATCGGCGCGGTCTGCGCGGCCATCATCCTCACCGCGGGCGAGAACGGCCTGGCGGCGCTGCAGGAGGTCATCATCGTGATCGGCCTGCCCATCCTGCTCATCACCGTCACGCAGGCCGCACTGCTGCTGCAGGCCCTGCGCGAGGACGCGGGTGCCGCGCGGCCCATGCGGACCCGCCAGTGGAAGCAGGTGCTGCCGGTCGAGGAGTACCGCCGCCGCGCCACCGAGGACGGCGTGGACGTCTCGGACTTCGTGATCCGCCCCGAGTTCGAGGTCGGCACCGAGCCGGAGAACGACACGCACACCCCGAAGACGTGGCACCAGCAGCGCATCGACGCGGCCAAGGCCCTCGTCACCGTCGGCCTGACCGGCGGCATCGCCGCGGGCCGCACCGAGGTCGGCGCGGAGCTCGAGCGGCTGGGCGCCGTCGTCGTGGAGTTCGACGACCTGATGGGGGAGATCCTCGTGCCCGGCAACCCCGTGCTCGAGGAGCTCCGCTCGGTCTTCGGCGAGGACATCGTCCGCGCGGACGGCACCCTGGACGCGCGCACCCTCAACCGGCTCACCACCGAGAGCTCGACCGCCCGGACGCGCATGTACGAGATCGTCTCCCCGGCGGTGCGCGACGAGGCGAACCGCCGGGCCCGCGAGATCGGCGAGGACTCCGTGCTGGTGGTCGACCTGGCCCTGCTGGCCGAGACCGGCTCCGGACAGGACTTCGACCAGGTGCTGGCCGTCTCCGCTCCCGCCGAGGTGCGCGTCGCCCGGCTCATGGAGTCCCACGACATGACCCGCGAGCGGGCCTGGGCCTTCATCGACGAGGAGGCGGCGGACGAGGAGCGGGCCGAGATCGCGGACACCGTGATCGAGAACGACGGCTCGCTCGAGGACCTGCAGGAGGCCGTCCGGGCATACTGGGAGGCCAAGATCCAGCCTCAGCTCGAGGCCGCCCGAGGAGAGCGCGTATGACCGAGACCGACCCGGTGGCCGAACGGCCGCGCGTCCATGTGGGCCTGACCGGCGGGATCGCCGCCGGCAAGTCCGCGGTGGCCCGTGTCCTGCAGGAGCGTGGCGCGCTCCTGGTGGACTCGGACGCCCTCGCCCGGCTGGTCCTCGAGAAGGGCACCGACGGGCTGGCCGCCGTCCAGGACGAGTTCGGGGACCGCGTCATCACCGCGGACGGTGAGCTCGACCGCGTCGAGATGGCCCGCATCGTCTTCGGGGACGAGGGCGCCCGACAGCGCCTGAACCGCATCGTGCACCCCCGGATCCGGGCTGCGGCCCGGCGCATCGTCGCCGAGGCCGGGCCGGACGCCGTCGTGGTCCAGGACGTGCCGCTGCTGGTGGAGACCGGGCAGGCGGACGCGTTCGACCTCGTGATCGTGGTGGAGGCCCCGCTCGAGGAGCGCCTGCGCCGGATGGTGGAGGACCGCGGCATGAGCCGCGCGGACGCCGAGGCGCGGATCGCGGCCCAGGCCACGGACGAGCAGCGGCGCGCCGTCGCGGACGTGGTCATCGTCAACGACGCCGACCTCGAGCGGCTCGCGTCCGTGGCGAACCAGGTGTGGGACCGGTTCCTCGCCCCCGGCGCGGCTGAGCCCTCGGCGGACTGACCGCCGGGGTGTCCGGGGCGCGACGTAGGGTTCTGCCATGAGCCTGGCCCAGAAGATCAACCGCGTCGTCGCCCCGTTCGAGGTCATCTCCCCCTACCAGCCCTCCGGTGACCAGCCGAAGGCCATCGCCGAGCTCGCCGAGCGCGTGGAGGCGGGGGAGAAGGACGTCGTCCTGATGGGCGCCACCGGCACGGGCAAGTCGGCGACGACGGCGTGGCTCGTCGAGCGCCTCCAGCGGCCCACGCTGGTGATGGTGCAGAACAAGACGCTCGCGGCGCAGCTGGCCAACGAGTTCCGGGAGCTGCTGCCCAACAACGCGGTCGAGTACTTCGTCTCCTACTACGACTACTACCAGCCCGAGGCGTACGTCCCGCAGACGGACACCTTCATCGAGAAGGACTCCTCCATCAACGAGGAGGTCGAGCGGCTGCGCCACTCGGCCACGAACGCGCTGCTGACCCGGCGGGACGTGATCGTGGTGGCCACCGTCTCCTGCATCTACGGCCTCGGCACGCCCGAGGAGTACATCGAGCAGATGGTCACCCTGCGCCGCGGTGCGGAGATGGACCGGGACGTGCTCCTGCGGCGGTTCGTGCAGATGCAGTACGTGCGCAACGACGTCGACTTCCACCGCGGCACCTTCCGGGTGCGGGGGGACACCGTGGAGATCATCCCCATGTACGAGGAGCTCGCGGTGCGCATCGAGTTCTTCGGGGACGAGATCGAGTCCATCCAGACCCTGCACCCGCTCACCGGCCAGGTGGTGCGCGAGGAGGAGGAGATGTACATCTTCCCGGCCTCGCACTACGTGGCCGGCGACGAGCGCATGGGCCGGGCGATCACCACCATCGAGGACGAGCTGCGGGAGCGGCTGCAGGAGCTGGAGTCCCAGGACAGGCTGCTCGAGGCGCAGCGGCTGCGCATGCGCACCACGTACGACCTCGAGATGATGCAGCAGATGGGCTACTGCAACGGCATCGAGAACTACTCGCGCCACATCGACGGCCGTCCCGCCGGCTCCGCCCCGCACTGCCTGCTGGACTACTTCCCGGACGACTTCCTGCTCGTGGTGGACGAGTCCCACGTGACCATCCCGCAGATCGGCGCGATGTACGAGGGGGACATGTCCCGCAAGCGCACCCTCGTGGAGCACGGCTTCCGCCTGCCCTCGGCCATGGACAACCGCCCGCTGAAGTGGGACGAGTTCCTCGAGCGGATCGGGCAGACCGTGTACCTCTCCGCGACGCCGGGCGCCTACGAGCTCGGCCAGGCGGACGGCTACGTCGAGCAGATCATCCGGCCCACCGGGCTGGTGGACCCGCAGGTGGTGGTCAAGCCGACCGAGGGGCAGATCGACGACCTGCTCGAGCAGATCCGCGTGCGCACGGCCAAGGACGAGCGCGTCCTGGTGACCACGCTGACTAAGCGCATGGCCGAGGACCTCACGGACTACCTGCTCGAGGCGGGGGTGAAGGTCGAGTACCTCCACTCGGATGTGGACACGCTGCGCCGCGTGGAGCTGCTGCGGGAGCTGCGCAAGGGCACCTTCGACGTGCTGGTGGGCATCAACCTGCTGCGCGAGGGCCTGGACCTGCCCGAGGTCTCGCTCGTGGCGATCCTGGACGCGGACAAGGAGGGGTTCCTGCGCTCCACCACCTCCCTCATCCAGACCATCGGCCGCGCCGCCCGCAACGTCTCCGGCGAGGTCCACATGTACGCCGACAACGTCACGGACTCCATGCGGCGGGCGATCGACGAGACCGAGCGGCGCCGGGCCGTGCAGATCGCGTACAACGAGGAGCACGGGATCGACCCCCAGCCGCTGCGCAAGCGCATCGCGGACATCACGGACCAGCTGGCCCGGGAGGACGCGGACACCGCCGACTTCCTCAAGGGCATGGGCGGCGTGAAGTCCGGGTTCGACTTCGGCATGGGCCACCGAGGCCTCAGCTCGCTGGACCGGGACGCGACCACAGGGGAGGGCACCGAGGCTCCGGCGGTGGACCCGGCGTCGCTGCCCGCCAAGGACCTGGCCGATCTGATCGAGCAGATGTCGAAGCAGATGCACCAGGCGGCGGCGGACCTGCAGTTCGAGCTCGCCGCCCGCCTGCGCGACGAGGTCGGCGAGCTCAAGAAGGAGCTGCGGCAGATGAAGCGGGAGCAGTGACCACCCGGCATGATGCCGACCCAGGGTGTTATGAAAACACTGATGAATGTCGTCATATCAGTGATAGTGTGACGCCATGAGCGCAGCACCCCCGGTCGCGGCCGTGATCGCGGACATCGTCGGCTCCCGCGCCCTCCCGGACCGGGAGCGCGCGCAGGAGCAGATCCTGGCCGCCTTCGCGGCCGCGGAACAGGACGTCCCGCCGCTGCGCCCCGCCTGGGCCAGCGTCGGCGACGAGTTCCAGGCGCTGCACCGCACCTGGCCGGACGCGCTCCGGCTGACCGTCCGCGTCACGCTCGCCCTGCCCCCGGGCCTCGACCTGCGCTTCGGGATCGGCCTGGGGCAGCGGCGGGCCCTGGACGCCGGCGGAGACGGCATCGAGGACGGCACGGCCTGGTATCGGGCCCGCGAGGCCGTCGAGCACGCGCACGAGCGGGCCGCCGGCGCCGCGACCGCCTTCCGTGCCGCGGACCCGTCCCTCACCGCCGCCGTGGACGGGCTCGCCCTGCTGCGCGACCACGTCCTCGGCCGGCTCAAGGCCCGCGAACGCCGGATCGCCGCAGCCCTGCTGGGCGGGGCGACCCAGGCGGAGGCCGCACGGGCGGAGCGGATCACGCAGTCCGCGGTGTCGCAGACCGTCGCGCGGTCCGGGATCGGCCGGCTGCTCGAGCTGGACGCCGAGCTCGCCGCCGCGGCGACGGAGGTCGCGCCGTGACCGCCCTCGCACTGCTCGCCCTGGGGCTGCACGACCTGCTCGACGCCGTCCTGCCCGGCGCCTGGCCCGCCCCCCGGCGGCGGTGGCTCGCCCGGGCCGGCGCGGCCGTGGCCGCCGTCCTCGCCGCGGTGCTGGTGGCCGTGCTGGCGCCGACCGGCGTGGCCGTCGCGGTGGGCGGCGGCCTGGTGTCCCTCGGCCTGCTGATGGGCTGGACGTGGCTGCACCCGGACCGGCCGCTCGGGGTGGTCGCGGTGGTGGCCACGGTCGGCCTGGTGGCCGTGCTCGAGTCGACCCTGGCGCCCGCGGGCCTGCGCTCCGCGCCACCGGCCCTCACGCTGCCGGCGGTGGCGGTGGCGCTGACCGAGACCGGCAACCGGGTCACCCGCGCGGTCCTCGCCCTGGCGGGCCGGTCCGCCGACGGGGGCGACGAGGAGGCGGAGGACCCCGCGGCGGAGCCCACGACCGTGCCGTCCGCCGCGCCCACGGACCCCGCGGCCGACGGCCTGCGCGGCGGTCGCTACATCGGGCCCATGGAGCGACTGCTCATGGTCGTCCTGGGGCTCGCGCAGGCCTATCCGGTGATCGCGGCCCTGATGGCGGCCAAGGGCATCGTGCGCTTCCCGGAGATCTCGGCGGACCGCGGAGCCGGCTCGCGCGCGGAGGAGTTCCTCATCGGCTCCCTCGCCAGCTGGGGCCTGGCCGCCGCCGGCGCCGTCGTCGTCTGGCTCGCCCTCGGCTTGACCGCCCCCGGCGCAGCCTGAGACCGGGCCCACCCGCATCCGCGCGCGGGACCGCACCCGTCTAGATGTTGTGGGTCATGAGGTTCTTGGCACGAGGCCCGGGCTGAGATGAGACGAGCGGGCCCCGCCCGGCAGGATGGAAGTTCCTCAACAACCCATCCGCTGGAAAGAGCCCGCTCATGACCCACGCTAACGCACCCCTGACCCCCACCGGCCGTCTCAGGATGGTCCACCGCCACCTGCACGACGGGATCCCCCAAGCCCATGTCGCCGCCGAGTTCCGCGTCAGCCGCCCCACGGTGGCCACCTGGGTGGCCCGCTACCGCGCCGAGGGCGAGGCAGGACTGCAAGACCGCTCCTGCCGGCCACGACGCTCTCCCGCCCAGCTCGACCCCGAGGTGGTGGCCCAGATCCAGACCCTGCGTCGCAGGGAGAAGTGGTCCGCCCGC
>NZ_LOSQ01000021.1:0-217451 GCF_001595485.1 Micrococcus sp. CH7 | reverse complement strand
GCCTACACCGAGGCGTTGGAGGATGAGCGGACGGTGACCACGATCGGGTTCTTCTGCCGGGCGCGGGCGTTCTTCGCCGCCCACGGCATCACCGTGGACCGGGTGGTCACGGACAACGGGAACAACTATCGGGCTGCGGACTTCACCGCGAAGGTGGTCTCGCTCGGGGGCCGGCACCACCGGATCCGCCCATACACCCCGCGCCATAACGGGAAGGTCGAACGGTACAACCGGCTGATGGTCGATGAGGTCCTCTACGCCCGCCCGTATACCTCAGAGACAGCTCGGCGTGAGGCGCTGGCCGTGTGGGTGAACCACTACAACTACCATCGGCCTCATACCTCCTGCGGGGACGCCCCTCCGGCCTCGTTGGCCCCGGCCCGAGTCAACAACGTCATGACCTCTTACATCTAGACTGGCGCGGCCCCCACGAGCCCTCCATGAAGGAGGCCGGCCTGTGGATCGGGTTCTACGTGGCGCTGGCGCTGGTCTTCGCGGGGCTGCTCTTCGCGGGGCTGCTCTTCGCGGGGCTGCTCTTCGCCCTGGGCGATGCGCAGCACGGCACCGAGTTCCTCGCCGGCTGGGTCACCGAGTACAGCCTCAGCGTGGACAACCTGTTCGTGTTCCTCATCATCATGGCCAAGTTCCAGGTGCCCCGCCGCTACCAGCAGGAGGTGCTGATGGTGGGCATCATCATCGCGCTGATCGCCCGCGCGGTGTTCATCGCGGTCGGCGCCGTCGCCATCGAGCACCTGACGTGGGAGTTCTACATCTTCGGCGCCTTCCTGCTCTGGACCGCCTGGCAGCAGCTCAAGGACGACGGCGGGGACGAGGAGTCCGAGCCGGGCGTCGTGGCCCGCCTGACCCGCCGCCTCAACGTGGCGCCGGACTACGACGGCAACCGACTGCGCACCACCGTGGACGGCCGGCGCATGTTCACCCCCATGGTGGTCGTGTTCATCACGATCGGCCTGACGGACGTGATGTTCGCGGTGGACTCCATCCCGGCGATCTTCGGCCTCACCCAGAACTGGTTCATCGTCCTGACCGCCAATATCTTCGCCCTCATGGGCCTGCGCCAGCGGGCCCGACGACGCCCCGCTCCGCCCGCCGCGGGTCGGGGCGTCGTCGTGCGACCGGGTAGACTGACCGGCGACGTAGGGGAGTATCCCGAACACTGTGGACGTCAGCACGCCGCGGCCGCCGAGAGCGCGCCGTCGGCCGGACACAGGGGCCCGGGCCGCGGTCGCGGCGGGCGGAGAGACTTGCGGCACCGTCCCGACCCTTGACGCCGAGAGGTGACCCGTGGAAATCAACGGCCTGACCTGGGGCCTGACGATCGCGCTGATCGTCGGCCTCCTCGCATTCGACTACTTCGCCCATGTCCGCAAGGCGCACACGCCGACGATCCGGGAGGCCGCGATCTGGTCCGGCGTCTACGTCGGCCTCGCGCTCATCTTCGGCCTCGTGTTCTTCGCCTTCGGCGACACCCAGCACGCGGTCGAGTACTACACCGGCTACCTGCTGGAGAAGGCGCTCAGCGTCGACAACCTGTTCGTCTTCCTGGTCATCATGGCCAGCTTCCGCGTGCCCCGCGACTACCAGCAGAAGGTGCTGCTGTTCGGCATCACGTTCGCGCTGATCTCGCGCACCTTGTTCATCCTGCTGGGCGCCGCCGTCATCGCCGCGTGGTCGGACGTGTTCTACCTCTTCGGCCTGTTCCTGCTGATCATCGCCGGCGGCCAGCTCAAGGGCGAGATGTCCGGCGACGCCGAGGGCGCCCAGGACGAGGCGGACAACGTGATGGTCCGCCTCGTCAAGCGGTTCCTGCCCGCCTCCGAGCAGTTCGACGGCGACCGCCTCTTCACGACGGTGGACGGCAAGCGCCTCATGACGCCGATGCTCCTCGTGATGATCGCGATCGGCGCCACGGACATCCTCTTCGCCTTCGACTCCATCCCCGCGATCTTCGGCGTGACCCAGGAGGCGTACATCGTCTTCACCGCCACGGCGTTCTCGCTCATGGGCCTGCGCCAGCTGTACTTCCTGATCGACGGCCTGCTCGACCGCCTCGTCTACCTGGCCTACGGGCTCTCCGCGCTGCTGGCGTTCATCGGCGTGAAGCTGATCCTGCACGCCCTGCACGAGAACAACCTGCCGTTCATCAACGGCGGCGAGAACGTGCCCGTCGTCGAGATCCCCACGACGCTGTCCCTCGTGGTCGTCGTCGTGATCCTGGCGATCACCGTGGCGATCTCCCTGGCCTCGCCGAAGGGCCAGGCCCTGCGGGCGCTGCAGAACGCCGAGAAGTACTCGTATCGGTACTCGAAGCTGGCCGAGGACGCCGACCCGGCCGAGCGCGAGCGCGCCGCCGCCCTGATGGACCGCTGGACGGCCCGGGCCGAGGCCCTGGACCAGCGCTGGCGCGACCAGCTGCTCGAGCACAAGGACGCGTGGTCGGCCATCATCCGCACGGCCCACGAGACCCGGCTCGCCGATCCCCGTGACGACGACGCGCGCGGGGTCTCCGAGCAGATCGTGCGACAGGACGGGCCCACCGTCTGAGCCGATCACGGCACCGGGGGAGTGCTCCGCCGGCGCCCGGGCCCCCGGGCCGGTCAGTCGACCGGGTCGGGGGCCGTCGTCGTCCCGGCGCCGTCCGCCGCGGTCATCGCCAGGAGCCGGTCGAGGATCGCCGGCCCGTCGTCGGCGATGCCGTCGTGGTGGAAGGCGTCGGTCTCCCACACCTGCAGGCCGCGGACGCGCCGCGCCGTCTCGAGCGAGAGGTCCCGGTCCACGTACACGTCGTCGGCGTAGACCGCGGCGGCCACGGGGACGGTGTTCTGCGCCAGGGCAGCCACGTCGTAGAGCGGGCCCCACTGCGTGCGCTCGGCGAGCAGCCGCGCCGTGCCGGCCAGGGGCCGCAGCCGGGGGTCGACCTCGACGGACCAGGGCATGACGTGCTCGCCCGTGGGCAGCGGGACCGCGGTCGCCTCCGGGTCGAAGTCCGGGTGCTCGGCGAGCATCCGGGACGCCGACCAGCCGGTGTCCGCCCGGCCGCCGGCCAGGTCCGCCGGCTGCGCGTAGATCGCCTCGTGCAGCACGGTGTAGAGCGGGTTGACGAGGCGGTCGTCCTGGTCGGCGACGGCGGCCAGGAACGTCTCGGACAGGCGCGGTGCGGGTCCGGTGCGGTCCACGGCCTCGGCGAGGACCCAGTGCAGGCGGTCCACGCGGGTGTTGCCGCCCAGCAGCATGCCCAGGGCCTGGGCCCGTCCCACGGTGAGCGGTCCGCCGCCGGGCAGGGGGATCGGGGCGCCCGCGGCCTCGGCGGCACGGATCAGCCCCACGGCCTCCGCCCACGCGTCGCGGTCGGCCGGGTGCCGGTCGAAGAACTCCTCGGCGCGGGCGCGCATCCGGGCGTAGGTGGCCCGGTAGACCCGGTCGGCGTGGCCGGTGAGCGGGGCAAGGCCACCGGTCACCAGGCTGCGCTGCAGGCCCTCCGGGTGGAAGGAGAGGTAGCTCAGCGTGCAGAACCCGCCGAAGCTCTGGCCCAGCGTGGTCCACGGCCCGGCGCCGAGGGCGAGGCGCAGCATCTCGGCGTCCCGCACGATCGAGGGCGCCCGCAGGTGCACCAGGTGCTCGGCGCGCGCCTCGTCCGTGGCGAAGGCGCCCGGGGCGGTCAGGGTCGCCACGGTGGCCGGGGTCGAGCGCCCCGTGCCGCGCTGGTCCAGCAGCAGCACGCGGTGGCTCTCGGCCAGCGCGCCGAGCCAGCCGCCCAGGCGCGCCGGGCGGGGCCCGGCACTGCCGGGGCCACCCTGAAGGTACAGGGCCCAGGGGCGCTCGCCCTCGGGGTCGTCCTTCGCCCGGATCTCGCGGGCGAAGACGGTCAGCGTGCCGCGCCCGTGCGGCCCGACGCCGGTGCCCGCCGCGTCCTGCGCCTCGGCCTCGGCGAGGCCCAGCGCGTGGTCGATCGGCACCGTGAACCAGTGGTCCACCGTGACGGTGCCGTCGTAGAGCTCGGTGCGCTCGCCCACGCGGTGGCGGGCCGGCTCGAGGGGAGAGAAGCCGCGCGGGTCACCCGCCACGGGCCGTCCTGCCGCCCGGGCGTCCCCGGCGCTCACAGGCCCCACCCGGACTCGGGCGCGCCCACGGAGACCACCCGGATCACGGGGTGGCCGGCCTCGTCGGAGGCGTCCAGGTCGACCACGGCGTTGATCCCGTGGTCCAGGTCCCCGTCCGGGTCCTTCAGGACCTGCCGCACCGCCCACCAGCGCGGGCCGGCCAGCTCCAGCGGAGCGGCGACGTCGGGGGCCGCGGCCACGCGGAACAGCTCGGGGCCGCGCGCGGCAGGGCCGTCGTCGATGTCCTCGTGGTCGTCGAAGTAGGCGTCGAGGGCGTCGGCCCAGTCGTCGGCGGACAGCTCGCCGGACAGGCGCGCGAGCGCCTCGTCCCGCTCGTCGCCGAACAGGCGCACCCGCTGGAACATCGCGTTGCGGACCATCACCCGGAACACGGGCTCGTTGTCCGTCAGGCGAGGCGGCGCCGGCGGCTCGAGCGCCTCCATGTCCCGGCGCAGCTCGTCGATGTCCCCGGCCACCAGGTCCTCCCACTCCTCCAGGAGGGACGAGTCGGTCTGCTTCACCATCTCGTCGAGCCAGTCCAGCAGCACCTGGAGATCCTCGGTGCGGGCCGCCTCGGGCACCGTGTGGCGCAGCGCCTTGACCGCGTCCGTGAGGTAGCGCAGCAGCACGCCCTCGGACCGGGCGATCCCGTAGAACCGCACGTAGTCGCCGAAGCCCATGGCCCGCTCGAACATGTCGCGCACCACGGACTTGGGGGTCAGCTCGAACTCCGCGAGCCACGGGGCGTCCTGCCGGTAGAGCTCGAACTGCTGCTCGAGGAGCTCGGCCAGCGGCCGCGGGTGGGTGATCTCGTCGAGGGCCCGCATGCGGTCGTTGTAGTCCATGCCCTCGGCCTTCATGGCGGCCACGGCCTCGCCCTTGGCGTGCTTGACCTGGGCGGAGAGCACCTGGCGCGGCGGGTCGAGGGTCGCCTCGATCACGGAGACCACGTCGAGCGCGTGGTCGGGATCGGCCGGGTCCAGCAGGTCGAGCGCGGCGAGGGCGAAGGGGGAGAGCGGCTGGTTGAGCGCGAAGTCCGGCTGCAGGTCCACCGTGAGGTCCACGGTGCGGCCCTCGGCGTCCGGCTCGGGCAGACGCTCGACGACGCCCGTGGCCAGCAGCTCCCGGAAGATCCCGAGCGCGCGGCGCATGAGCACCGCCTGGCGGGCCGGGGTCTCGTGGGTGCCGCGCAGCAGGCGCCGGACCGCGATGACCGGGTCGCCGGGCCGGTCGAGGATGTTCAGCAGCATGGAGTGCGTGATCCGCATGCGGGAGACCAGCGGCTCCGGCTCGGCGGAGACGAGGCGCTCGAACGTCGCCGGCCCCCACGAGACGAAGCCGGCCGGCGGGGTCTTGCGCTTGCCGGACTTCACGGACTGCTTCATGCGCTTGGCCCGCTCGGCCTCGTCCTTGACGTTCGCGAACTTCGCCGCGGCCTTGCGCTCGGCCGCCTTGTTCTCGATCACGTGCTCGGGGGCCTGGACCACCACGGTGCCGGAGGTGTCGAAGCCGGCCCGGCCCGCCCGGCCGGCGATCTGGTGGAACTCGCGGGCCTGGAGCAGGCGGGTCTTCTCGCCGTCGAACTTGGAGAGCGCGGTGAGCAGCACGGTGCGGATCGGCACGTTGATCCCGACGCCCAGCGTGTCCGTGCCGCAGATGACCTTGAGCAGCCCGTCCTGGGCCAGCTTCTCCACGAGGCGGCGGTACTTGGGCAGCATGCCCGCGTGGTGCACGCCGATGCCCGCCCGGACGAGGCGGTTCAGGGTGTGCCCGAAGCCCGCGGAGAAGCGGAAGCCGGCGATCCGCGCGGCGATCGCCTCCTTCTCCTCCCTGGACGTCACCGAGATCGAGGACAGACCCTGGGCCGTCTCCACGGCGTCCAGCTGCGAGAAGTGCACGATGTACACCGGTGCCTGGTGGGTGCCCACGAGCTCCTCGACCTTCTCCTGCAGCGGCACCTCGGACCACTCGAACGTCAGCGGGATGGGGCGCTCCGCGTGGGCGACGACGGCGACCTCGCGCCCGGTGCGCTCGGTCAGGTCCGCCTCGAGGCGGGTCGTGTCGCCGAGGGTGGCCGACATCAGCAGGAACCGGGCCTGCGGCAGCTCGAGGAGGGGCACCTGCCAGGCCCAGCCGCGGGAGGGGTCCGCGTAGTAGTGGAACTCGTCCATCACCACGGTGCCGATCTCCATGCCCGAGCCCTCGCGCAGCGCGCGGTTGGCGAGGATCTCGGCGGTGCAGCAGATGATGGGCGCGTCACCGTTGACGGTGGAGTCGCCCGTGACCATGCCGACGTTCTCCGCGCCGAACACGTCCACCAGCGCGAAGAACTTCTCCGAGACGAGCGCCTTGATCGGCGCCGTGTAGTAGGAGACGGCGTCGTGGGCGAGCGCGTCGGCGTGCGCGGCCAGCGCCACCAGGGACTTGCCGGAGCCGGTGGGCGTCGCCAGGATCACGTGCCGGCCCTGGACGAGCTCGAGGGCGGCCTCCTCCTGGGCGGGGTAGAGCGAGATCCCGCGGTCCTCGGTCCAGGCCGCGAAGGCCCCGAAGACGTCGTCGGCGTCCGGGGCCGGCGGGAGCGCGTCGATGCGGTCGGTCAGCGAGGGCGGGTTCGTGGCGGCAGAAGTCATCGCCCCCAGGGTATCGGCCGCTCCGCGCGATACGGTGCCGCCATGAGTCAGATCGCGCCCGAGAGCCCGCACCCGGACACCGACGCCGTCGTGGGGGACGTGACCGGCCGACAGGGCGGGGGGTTCACCTGGGATCCCGCGCAGTACGAGGGCTTCGCCGAACACCGCGCCCGCCCCTTCTACGACCTGGTGGGGCGCGTGCGCGCCGAGGCCCCGCGCGTCGTGGTGGACCTGGGCTGCGGCCCGGGGACCCTGACCCGGACGCTGGCCGAGCGCTGGCCGGACGCCGAGGTGATCGGTCTGGACGACTCGCCCGCCATGCTGGAGCGGGCCCGGGAGCAGGCGGCCCGCACGGGCGCCCCCGCCAACCTGCGCTTCGAGGCGGTCGACGCCTCGCAGTGGCGCCCGTCGGGGGCGACGGACGTCGTGGTGTCCAACGCGATGCTCCAGTGGATCCCGACGCACCGTCGCCTGATCCGGCGCTGGCTCGGGGACCTCACGCCGGGGGCGTGGTTCGCGGCGCAGATCCCGCGGCCCTACGAGCAGCCCTCCCACGCGGCGATCGTGGCGCTGGCGGAGGACCCGGCCTTCTCCGAGCCGCTGCACGGGGTGGCGACGACCCGCACCGTGGCGCCGCCCGAGGAGTACACGCGGCTGTTCCTCGAGGCGGGGTGGTCCCCGGTCGTCTGGGAGACGGAGTACCAGCAGGTGCTGACGGGCGAGGACCCGGTGTTCCGGTGGACCTCCGGCGCGGCCCTGCGACCGAGCCTGCAGGCCCTGGCCCGCTGGGACGCCGAGGAGGGCGCCGCCGAGGGCGCCGGGCTGCTCGAGGCGTTCGTGGACCGGTACCGCGCCGCCATGCGCGAGGCGTACCCGCCGGTGCCCGGTGTCACGGCCGACGACGGCGGCCCGGTCACGATCTTCCCGGCCCGGCGCCTGTTCATGGCGGGGCAGAAGCCGGCCTGACGCCGGGCCCGGGACCGCCCGGGCGCACCGTCACCAGCCGCGCTCGGCCCACTCCGGCAGGTGGGGGCGCTCGGCGCCCAGGGTCGTGGAGGCGCCGTGGCCGGGGTGGACCACCACGTCGTCGTCGAACGCGTCGAAGATCCGATCGCTCACGTCCGTGAACAGCTGACGGAACCGGCCGTCGTCGCCCTCGGTGTTGCCCACCCCGCCCGGGAAGAGGGAGTCGCCGGTGAAGAGCACGGCCGGCTCGTCCGCCTCGGGGCGGCACACCAGCGCGATGGACCCGGGCGTGTGGCCGCGCAGGGCCACCACCTCGAGCCGGAGCCCGTCCGCCCCCACGGTGTCCCCGTGGCGCAGGCGCACGTCGGGGGCGACCCCCGTGGCCTCGGCGATCGCGTCGGCGTCGTCCTCGCCGGCCGCCGTGCGGGCCCCGGTCAGGGAGGCCAGCGCCGGCAACGCGCGCACGTGGTCCCAGTGTCGATGCGTGGTGACGATCATCTCGAGGCGCGGCTCGCACGGGGTGTCGTCCGCGGCCGAGGCGATGAGGTCGCGGATGGCCTCGGCCTCGGCGGCGGCGTCGATCAGCACCTGCGCCCCCGTGGTCTTGGAGGTGAGCAGGTACACGTTGTTGTCCATCTCCGACACGGAGCAGGTGCGCACCGTGACGGCGGGCAGATCGTGCAGGAGGCGGTTCCGGGCGGTCTCGGGCATGCGCAACAGTGTACGGACGGGGCGGTGAGGCGCCAGGGCGGGCCCGGCCCGCGGTGGGTTCGCCCACAGGCGAGACCCCGGTGTCGTGTCCGTACCCGCCCCTATGCTGGCCGCGTGCCCAAGAACTCCTCCACCACCGTCTCCTCCGCCGTCGAGGCCCACCCCGGCGGCCTCGCCTCCGGCCCCGGCGGCGCGCGCTCGGGCGAGCGGGACCGCATCGTCGTCCAGGGCGCCCGCGAGCACAACCTGAAGGACGTGGACGTCAGCTTCCCGCGGGACGCCATGGTCGTGTTCACGGGTCTGTCCGGCTCGGGCAAGTCCTCCCTGGCCTTCGACACGATCTTCGCCGAGGGCCAGCGACGCTACGTCGAGTCGCTCTCCTCCTACGCCCGCATGTTCCTGGGCCGGGTGGACAAGCCGGACGTGGACTTCATCGAGGGCCTGTCCCCGGCCGTGTCCATCGACCAGAAGTCGACCAACCGCAACCCGCGCTCCACGGTGGGGACCATCACCGAGATCTACGACTACATGCGCCTGCTCTGGGCGCGTGTCGGGGTGCCGCACTGCCCGCAGTGCGGCGAGCCGGTGAGCCGGCAGACCCCGCAGCAGATCGTGGACCAGCTCGAGGAGCTGCCCGAGCGCACCCGCTTCCAGGTGCTCGCGCCCGTGGTCCGCGGCCGCAAGGGCGAGTTCGTGGACCTGTTCAAGGACCTGTCCACGCAGGGCTTCGCCCGCGCCGTCGTGGACGGGGAGACCGTCCAGCTCTCGGACCCGCCCGTGCTGAAGAAGCAGGTCAAGCACACCATCGCCGTCGTCGTGGACCGCCTCGCCATGAAGGAGGGCATCCGCCAGCGCCTCACCGACTCGGTGGAGACCGCCCTGAAGCTGGCGGACGGCCTCGTCGTGGCCGAGTTCGTGGACGTGGAGCCGGTCGCCGAGAAGGGCAGGAAGAACACCGCGGAGTTCGGCGGGCGGGACGCCGAGGGCAACCCCCGGTACCGCTCGTTCTCCGAGAAGCTCTCCTGCCCCAACGGGCACGAGCAGACCGTGGACGAGATCGAGCCGCGCTCGTTCTCCTTCAACAACCCGTTCGGCGCGTGCCCCGAGTGCACCGGCATCGGCTCCCGTCTGCAGGTGGACCCGGACCTCGTCGTCGCCAACGACGAGCTGTCCCTGCGCGAGGGCGCCGTCGTGCCGTGGTCGCTCGGCAAGTCCACCTCGGACTACTGGCTGCGCGTGCTCGGCGGGCTGGGCAAGGAGATGGGCTTCTCCCTGGACACCCCGTGGAAGGACCTGACGGAGGCGGAGCGCGACGCCGTCCTGCACGGCAAGGACTTCAAGGTGGAGGTGACGTTCCGCAACCGGTTCGGCCGCGAGCGCCGCTACACCACGGGCTTCGAGGGCGTCATCCCCTACGTGATGCGCAAGCACGGGGAGACCGAGTCGGACGGCGCCCGCGAGCGCTACGAGTCGTTCATGCGGGAGATCCCGTGCCCGGCGTGCCACGGGGCCCGCCTCAACCCCACGGTCCTGAACGTGCTCGTGGGCGGCCTGTCCATCGCGGACGCCACCCGCCTGCCCATGCGGGAGGCCATGGAGTTCTTCTCGGGGCTGCGGCTGACGGACCGGGAGCGGCAGATCGCGGACCAGGTGCTCAAGGAGATCCTGGCCCGGCTGGCGTTCCTGCTGGACGTCGGCCTGGAGTACCTCAACCTGGAGCGGCCGGCCGGCACCCTCTCTGGAGGCGAGGCCCAGCGCATCCGCCTGGCCACGCAGATCGGCTCCGGGCTGGTCGGCGTCCTCTACGTGCTCGACGAGCCGTCCATCGGCCTGCACCAGCGGGACAACCGCCGCCTCATCGAGACCCTCCTGCGCCTGCGGGACCTCGGCAACACCCTCATCGTCGTCGAGCACGACGAGGACACGATCGCCGAGGCGGACTGGATCGTGGACATCGGTCCTCGCGCGGGCGAGCACGGGGGCGAGGTCGTGCACTCGGGCTCCCTGGCGGATCTCAAGGCGAACACGCGGTCCGTCACCGGCGACTACCTCTCCGGGCGCCGCTCCATCGCGGTGCCGGAGCGGCGTCGCGTCCCGGAGAAGGGGCGCGTGCTGACGGTCCGCGGCGCCCAGGAGAACAACCTGAAGGACGTCTCGGTGGAGGTCCCGCTCGGGGTCCTCACGGCCGTGACGGGTGTGTCCGGCTCGGGCAAGTCCACGCTGATCAACGAGATCCTCTACAAGGTCCTGGCCAACCGGCTCAACGGCGCCAAGCTCGTGCCCGGCCGGCACCGGTCCGTGGAGGGGCTCGAGCACCTGGACAAGGTGGTCCACGTGGACCAGAGCCCCATCGGGCGCACGCCGCGCTCCAACCCCGCCACCTACACCGGCGTGTTCGACGCGATCCGCAAGCTCTTCGCAGAGACCCCCGAGGCGAAGGTCCGGGGCTACCAGCAGGGCCGGTTCTCCTTCAACATCAAGGGCGGGCGCTGCGAGGCGTGCGCGGGGGACGGCACGCTGAAGATCGAGATGAACTTCCTGCCGGACGTCTACGTGCCGTGCGAGGTGTGCCACGGGGCCCGGTACAACCGGGAGACGCTCGAGGTCACCTACAAGGGCAAGAACATCGCCGAGGTCCTCGACATGCCGATCGAGGAGGCCGCGGACTTCTTCAGCGCGTACACCCGCATCTCGCGGTACCTGGACACGCTCGTCGACGTCGGTCTGGGCTACGTCCGCCTGGGCCAGCCCGCCACCACGCTCTCGGGCGGCGAGGCCCAGCGCGTGAAGCTGGCGGCCGAGCTCCAGAAGCGCTCCAACGGCCGCACCATCTACGTGCTGGACGAGCCGACCACGGGGCTGCACTTCGACGACATCCGCAAGCTCCTGCACGTGCTCCAGTCCCTCGTGGACAAGGGCAACACGGTGCTCACCATCGAGCACAACCTCGACGTGATCAAGAGTGCCGACCACGTGATCGACCTCGGCCCCGAGGGCGGCTCCGGGGGCGGCACGATCGTGGCCGCGGGCACGCCGGAGGAGGTCGCACACGTCGCGGAGAGCCACACGGGCCGGTTCCTCGCGGAACTGCTCGCGTAGCATGGACCCCGCCCACGCAGGACGCGGACGAAGGAGAGCCATGGCGACGTCGGAGCCCGTGCGCAGGAGCGCCGCCGCGCTCCTGCGGCTCACCTGCCGCCCCGAGGTCGTCGGCATGGAGCACGTCCCTGCGCGGGGCCCCTTCGTCATGGCCTCCAACCACCTGTCCTTCGTCGACTCGGTGATCCTCCAGGCCCTCGCCCCCCGCCCGGTCCACTTCTTCGCCAAGGAGGAGTACTTCACGGGCACGGGCCTGCGGGGCCGCGTCCGGCGGCGGTTCTTCGAGTCCGTGGGCTCCGTCCCCGTCCGCCGGGGCGAGCAGGCCGCCTCCGTGGCCGCGCTCGAGTCCCTCGTGGGCCTGCTCGAGTCCGGCCAGGGCGTCGGCATCTACCCGGAGGGCACCCGCAGCCGCGACGGCCGCCTCTACCGCGGCCGCACCGGTGCGGCCTGGCTGGCCCTGGCCACCGGCGCACCCGTGGTGCCCGTGGGCCTCGTCGGCACGCAGCACCTCCAGCCGCCGGACACGAACGGCTTCCGTCCCCACCGGTTCTCCGTGCGCGTGGGCGCGCCCCTGGACTTCGGCCACCCCGGGCGTCGACACACCCTGCCGCAGCGCCGCGACGCGACGGCGGCGATCATGGACGCCATCGGCGCGCTCTCGGGGCAGGAGCGGGTGGACGCCTACAACGCCGCCCCGGGTGCCCGTGGCTGATCCGGCCTCCTACCGCCCGGCTCCGGGCGAGATCTCCACGTCGCCCGGCGTCTACCGCTTCCGCGACGCGGACGGACGCGTCGTCTACGTCGGCAAGGCGAAGAACCTGCGCGCCCGCCTGAGCTCCTATTTCCAGGACCCCGCCCGGCTGGCCACCAAGACCCGGACCATGGTGTTCACGGCGGCCGCGGTCGAGTGGACCGTCGTCGGCTCCGAGCTGGAGGCGCTCCAGCTCGAGTACACGTGGATCAAGGAGTACCGCCCCCGGTTCAACATCATGTACCGGGACGACAAGTCGTACCCGTACCTGGCCGTGACCATGAACGAGCAGTTCCCGCGCGTCCAGGTGATGCGCGGCGACCGGAAGCCCGGCGTGAAGTACTTCGGCCCGTTCCACCCGGCCAAGGCGATCCGCGAGACCGTGGACCTGATGCTGCGCGTCTTCCCGGTCCGCACGTGCTCGGCCGGCGTGTTCAAGCGGGCCCGCGCCCAGGACCGGCCGTGCCTGCTCGGCTACATCGGCAAGTGCTCGGCGCCCTGCGTGGGCCGGATCAGCCCGGCGGACCATCGCGCGCTGGCCCAGGACTTCTGCGACTTCATGGCCGGGGACGCGAACCGGTTCATCCGCGAGCTGGAGAAGGCCATGGCCCGTGCCGTCGAGGAGCTGCGCTACGAGGACGCGGCCCGGCTGCGGGACGACATCGCCGCGCTGCGCCGCGTGTTCGAGCGCAACGCCGTGGTGCTGCCGGAGAACACGGAGGCGGACATCTTCGCCCTGCACGCGGACGAGCTGGAGGTCGCGGTGCAGGTGTTCCACGTCCGGCAGGGACGCATCCGCGGCCAGCGCGGCTGGGTCATGGAGCGCGTGGAGGACGTCGCCGAGCCGGAGATGGTCGCGCACCTGCTCCAGCAGGTCTACGGCGACCTCGAGGGGCCGGAGCGCATCCCGCACGAGATCCTCGTCCCGGTCGAGCCCGACGACGCCGCACAGCTCACCGAGTGGCTCTCGGGCCTGCGCGGGTCCCGGGTCGCCGTGCGCGTGCCCCGGCGGGGCTCGAAGGCGGACCTCATGGAGACCGTCCGGGAGAACGCGGAGATGGCCCTCAAGCTGCACAAGTCGCGGCGGTCCGGGGACCTCACCACCCGCTCCGCCGCCCTGCGGGAGCTGCAGGAGGCCCTGGAGATCACCGAGCCCCTGCTGCGCATCGAGTGCTACGACATCTCCCACTCCCAGGGCACCAACGTGGTCGGCTCGATGGTCGTCATGGAGGACGGGCTGCCGAAGAAGAAGGACTACCGCCGCTTCAACGTCACGGGGGAGGCCGCCCGGGACGACACGGCGTCCCTGCGCGACGTCCTGCGGCGTCGTTTCGCCCGCCTGGCCAAGGAGCGCGCGGAGGGCGCCCCGCTCTCCGGTCAGGTCGAGGGGGACGATCAGGAGGCGGGGCGCCGCTTCGCGTACCCGCCCTCGCTCGTGGTGGTCGACGGCGGCCCGCCCCAGGTGGCCGCGGCCGCGGCGGTCCTCGAGGAGCTGGGCCTGGACGACCTGCCCGTGGTCGGGCTGGCCAAGCGGCTCGAGGAGGTGTGGCTGCCGGGCGACGAGTTCCCGGTGGTCCTGCCGCGCACCTCGGAGGGCCTGTACCTGCTCCAGCGCATCCGTGACGAGTCGCACCGGTTCGCGATCGCGGGCCACCGCAGCCGGCGGTCCAAGGCGATGACCGTCTCCGCCCTGGACGGGATCCCGGGCCTGGGCCCGGCCAAGCGCACCGCGCTGCTGAACCACTTCGGCTCCGTCGCCGAGATCCGGGCCGCCGGCGTGGACCGGCTGACCGAGGTCGCCGGCATCGGGCCGCGGCTGGCCGAGGCCGTCCACACGGCGCTCACGGCCGACACGCCCGCGGATACAGTGGAGTCATGACCGAGGAGACCCTCCAGCCGGAGAAGCCGCCGACATCCGAGGTGCTCGTGATCGCCGGGATGTCCGGCGCCGGACGGACCACCGCCGCGCACGCGCTCGAGGACCACGGCTGGGACGTGGTGGAGAACATGCCGCCGGCCCTGTTCGGCACGCTGGCCGAGCTCATCGCCCGCTCGCCGGAGGCGTTCCCGCGCCTGGCGATCGTGGTGGACGTGCGCTCGCGCTCCTACTTCGAGGAGCTGTACGCCGCCCTGCAGCACCTGGCCAACAGCGGAGTGGAGTATCGCACCGTGTTCCTCGATGCGGAGGACCACGTCCTCCTGCAACGCTTCGAGGCCGGCCGCCGCCCCCACCCGATGCAGGGCAACGCCCGGCTGCTGGACGGCATCCGCGCGGAGCGGGACGTCGTCGAGCCGCTCAAGGCGCGTGCCGACGTCGTGGTGGACACCACCGAGCTGAACGTGCACGGCCTGGCCACGGAGATCACCGAGCTGTTCTCGGAGTCCGGCCCCGTCACGCTGCGCCTGACCATCATGAGCTTCGGGTTCAAGTACGGCGTCCCGGCGGACGCGAACTTCGTGGCGGACATGCGCTTCATCCCCAACCCCCACTGGGTGCCGGCGCTGCGTCCGCACACGGGCACGGAGGCCGCGGTCGCGGACTACGTGCTCTCCCGCCCCGGTGTCGAGGACTTCCTGCGCGCGTACGTCGCCATGCTGGGGCCGGTGTTCGAGGGCTACCGGCGGGAGAACAAGCACTACGCTACGCTCGCCATCGGCTGCACGGGCGGCAAGCACCGCTCCGTGGCCGTCGCCGAGGAGCTGGCCCGGCGCCTGGCCCAGGTGCCCCACGTGACGGTGCACGTCCAGCACCGGGACATGGGGCGCGAATGACGTCCCCGCTCACCGGCCAACTGCCCCTGCCGCCCGGGATGGGTTCGGAAGGGCGCGGGGTGGGCGCCGGCATGTCCCGCCCCACGGCCCGCGTCACCGCCCTCGGCGGCGGCCACGGCCTCTCCGCGTCCCTCGCGGCCCTGCGGCACGTGGCCGGGCACCTCACGGCCATCGTCACGGTGGCGGACGACGGCGGCTCCTCCGGCACCATCCGCCGGGAGATGGCGGTGCTGCCGCCCGGCGACCTCCGCATGGCGCTGGCCGCCCTGTGCGACGACACCGACTGGGGTCGGACCTGGGCCCACGTCATGCAGCACCGCTTCCGCTCCACCGAGGTGCCCGCCGACCAGGCCACCCTGGACAACCACGCGCTCGGGAACCTCCTGATCGTCGCCCTCTGGGAGCTGCTGGGCGACCCGGTGGACGGGCTGCGCTGGGCCGGCGCCCTGCTGCGGGCGCACGGTGAGGTCCTGCCGGTCTCGCGGGTGCCGCTGACCATCGGCGGGGACGTGCTCAGCGCCGGCCCGGACGGCCGCCTGCGCACCCGATGCGTGGAGGGCCAGGTGGCCCTCGCGGTCGCCGCGTTCGAGGGGCGCGTCACCGACGTCCGCCTGAGCCCGTCCGACGCCCCCGCCACCCCGGAGGCGCTCTCGGCGATCGAGCTGGCCGACTGGGTGGTGCTCGGACCCGGCTCGCTGTACACGTCGGTGCTGCCGCACCTGCTGATGCCGGACGTGCGCGCGGCCCTCGCCGCCACCACCGCCCGGCGCCTCATGGTGCTGAACCTGCGCACGGGAGACCAGGAGACCACCGGCCTCACCCACGCCGACCACCTCAAGGTGCTGCGCTCCTATGCGCCGGACCTCCGGCTGGACGTGGTGATCGCCGACGTGGACGCGGTCACCGACCGGGCGGCGGTGGAGGCCGAGGCGGCCCGGATGGGCGCGCGCGTGGCGTTCAGTAGAGTGAGCAGTGCCCAGGATCCCCAGGTCCACGACCCGCTGCGCCTGGCCGTCGCGATCGACGAGGCGATGACCCACTGACGCGCGCACCTCGCCGAGAAGGAGCACGAGCATGGCGCTGACCATGACCCTCAAGGAGGAGCTGGCCCGTGTGCCGGTCGCCGCGACCCCGGAGCGGCGGGCGGAGACCGCGGCGATGCTGCGGTTCGCCGGGGGGTTGCACCTCGTGGCCGGCCGCGTCGTCGTGGAGGCGGAGCTGGACCACGGCGCCAGTGCGCGCCGCCTGCGCGCCGCCATCACCGACCTGTACGGCCTGGCCCCGGAGATCGTGGTGGTCTCCGGCGGCAACCTGCGCCGTGGTCAGCGGTACGTGCTCCGGGTCGTGCGCGGGGGAGAGGACCTCGCCCGGCAGACCGGGCTCATCGACCAGCGGGGACGGCCCGTGCGTGGCCTCGCGCCGGTCCTCGTCAGCGGGACGACGGCGGCCACCGCCGCCGTGTGGCGCGGGGCCCTGCTGGCCCACGGCTCCCTCACCGAGCCCGGCCGCTCGGCGGCCCTCGAGGTGACCACGCCGGGCCCGGAGGCCGCGCTCGCGCTGGTGGGGGCCGCGCGTAGACTCCGCGTGGCGGCGAAGGCACGCGAGGTGCGTCAGTCGGACCGCGTCGTGGTCCGCGACGGCGAGGCGATCGCCACGCTGCTGGCCGCCGTCGGCGCGGAGCAGACCGCGACCCTCTGGCGCGAGCGGCGCGAGCGCAAGGAGGTCCGGGCCACCGCCAACCGCCTGGCGAACTTCGACGACGCCAACCTGCGCCGTTCCGCCCAGGCCGCCGTCATGGCCGGGGCGAAGGTGGAGCGGGCCCTCGAGATCCTCGGGGACGAGGTGCCCGACCACCTTCGCTACGCGGGTCGGCTGCGCCTCGAGCACAAGCAGGCCTCCCTCGACGAGCTCGGCCGCCTCGCGGACCCGCCGATGACCAAGGACGCCGTCGCCGGGCGCATCCGCCGGCTACTGGCCATGGCGGACAAGCGGGCCGCCGAGCGGGGCATCCCCGGGACGGACGCGGCCTCCGAGGGCTGAGCGCGGGATCACCGTCGACGGGATCTGGCCCCGGCGCTCCGCCCCCGATCACAATGGAGACGGACGGAATACGCCGCCGAGACGCGAGGTTGCCCGAGGTGGAGGCCGAGGGCGTCCTGCCCGCAGCCTCGCCTGACCAAGGAGGAAGCATGACCGAATACACCCTTCCGGAGCTGGACTACGACTACGCCGCGCTGGAGCCGCACATCTCGGCCCGCATCATGGAGCTGCACCACTCCAAGCACCACGCCACGTACGTCAAGGGCGCGAACACCGCCCTGGAGAAGCTGGCCGCCGCGCGTGAGGCCGGCGACTTCGGCTCCGTGAACCAGCTGTCGAAGGACCTCGCCTTCAACCTGGGCGGGCACACGAACCACTCGATCTTCTGGAAGAACCTCTCGCCGGAGGGCGGCGACAAGCCGACCGGCGAGCTGGCCGCCGCCATCGACGAGTACTTCGGCTCGTTCGACCAGTTCCAGGCCCACTTCACCGCCGCCGCCCTCGGCATCCAGGGCTCCGGCTGGGCCGTGCTGGCCTACGAGCCCATCGGCGGCAACCTGGTGATCGAGCAGTTCTACGACCAGCAGAACGGCGTGCCGGTCGCCACCATCCCGCTGTTCCAGCTGGACATGTGGGAGCACGCCTTCTACCTCGACTACCAGAACGTCAAGGCGGACTACGTCAAGGCGATCTGGAACATCGTGAACTGGGCCGACGTGCAGGCCCGCTTCGAGGCCGCCCGCGCCGGCGCCTCCGGCCTGATCCTCCCGGCCTGATCCACACCGCGCACCGGGGCGCTGACGTCGTGGCCCCACGACGTCAGCGCCCCGATGCGGGGAGGGGCTCGGCGCTCCGGCCCTGTCCCCACCGCGCGCCCGGACCGGGCGCGACCGCTCGACCGCACCGCCCCGGACCCACCGCCACGGGGACCACGCAACGCGAACTAACGAGAGAGACCACCATGACCAAGATCGCCATCAACGGCTACGGCCGCATCGGACGCAACATCGTGCGCGTGCTCAGGGACCGCGGCCACGAGGGCCTCGAGCTGGTCGCCGTGAACGACCTCGCCGACCCCGATGACCTGTTCTGGCTCACCAAGTACGACACCATCCTGGGCCGCTACCCGGGCGAGCTGGAGCGGACCGAGAAGGGGTTCCGCATCGACGGCCGCGACGTCGCGTTCTTCCAGGAGGCCGACCCGACGAAGCTGCCGTGGGGTGAGCTCGGCGTGGACCTGGTCATCGAGTGCACCGGCATCTTCACGACCGGCCCCAAGGCGCAGGCCCACCTCGACGCCGGGGCCAAGAAGGTCCTCATCTCCGCTCCCGCCAAGGAGGTCGACGGCACCTTCGTGATGGGCGTGAACGAGCACACCTACGACGCGGAGACGATGCACATCGTCTCGAACGCCTCGTGCACCACCAACTGCCTGGCCCCGATGGCGAAGGTGCTCAACGACGAGTTCGGCATCGTGGACGGCATCATGACCACGATCCACGCGTACACCGGCGACCAGAACCTGCACGACAACGTGCACAAGAAGGATCGCCGTCGGGCGCGCGCCGCCGCCCAGAACATGGTGCCCACCTCCACGGGCGCGGCCAAGGCCATCGGCGAGGTCATCCCGGAGCTGAAGGGCAAGCTCGACGGCTTCGCCATGCGGGTGCCGACCATCACCGGCTCGGCCACCGACCTGACCGTGGAGCTGACGCGCCACGTGGAGGTCGAGGAGATCAACGCGGCGTTCAAGAAGGCCGCGGAGTCCGGACGGCTGCAGGGCCGCCTGGTCTACTCGGAGGACCCGATCGTGTCCTCGGACATCGTCACCTCCCCGGCGGCGTGCACCTTCGACGCCCCGCTGACCAAGTCCATCGGCCAGACCGTGAAGATCATCGGCTGGTACGACAACGAGTACGGCTACACCTCCCAGCTCATGGACTTCGCGGACGTCGTCGCCTCGAAGCTCTGAGCCCGCACGGCGCCCGACGGCCCGGGCCGACGGTTCCTCCGTCGGTCCGGGCCGTCCGCCTAGACTGCACCGTGAACCGACCCCGCTCCGGCACCCCAGGAGGCATCATGCCCGCATCGACCCTCACCGATCTGCTCGAGGCCGGCGTCGCCGGCCGCACCGTGCTCATCCGGTCCGACCTGAACGTCCCGCTGGACGGGGACACCGTCACCGACGACGGCCGCATCCGGGCCTCGCTGCCCGCGATCCGGGACCTGGCCGAGGCCGGTGCGCGCGTGATCGTCATGGCCCACCTGGGCCGCCCCAAGGGTGAGCCGGACCCCGCGTACTCCCTCCGCCCCGTCGCCGCGCGCATGGCCGAGCTGCTGGGCGCCGACGTCGCCCTGGCCGCGGACGTGACCGGGGACGACGCGCGCGCGAAGGCCGCCGCCCTGCAGGACGGCCAGGTGCTGCTGCTGGAGAACGTGCGCTTCGACGCCCGCGAGACCTCCAAGGACGATGCCGAGCGCGCCGCCCTCGCCGACGAGATGGCGGCGCTGGCCGGCGACGACGGCGCCTACGTGGGCGACGCCTTCGGCGCGGTCCACCGCAAGCACGCCTCCGTGTTCGACGTCGCGGCGCAGCTGCCGGCCCACCAGGGCCCGCTGGTCGCCGCCGAGCTCGAGGTGCTCACCCGTCTGACCGAGTCCCCGGAGCGGCCCTACGTCGTCGTGCTGGGCGGGTCCAAGGTCTCGGACAAGCTGGCCGTGATCGACAACCTGCTGGACAAGGCCGACACGCTGCTGATCGGCGGCGGCATGCTCTTCACGTTCCTCAAGGCGCAGGGCCACGAGGTGGGCGCCTCCCTGCTCGAGGAGGACCAGCTCGACACCGTCCGCGAGTACCTGCGCCGCTCCGAGGCCGGGGCCGCCCGCATCGTGCTCCCCACGGACATCGTCATGGCCTCCGGCTTCGCGGCCGACGCCGAGCACGAGGTCTTGGCCGTGGACGCCCTCACCTCGGGCGCGCACGGCGCGTCCGCCATGGGCCTGGACATCGGCCCCGAGACGGCCCGGGCGTTCGCGGAGCAGATCCGCGGCGCCCAGACCGTGTTCTGGAACGGCCCCATGGGCGTGTTCGAGTTCCCGGCCTTCGCGGAGGGCACCCGGGCGGTGGCCCAGGCCCTCACCGAGGCCTCCGCGGCCGGCGGCCTGTCGGTGGTCGGCGGCGGCGACTCCGCGGCGGCCGTGCGCACGCTGGGCTTCGCCGACGACGCGTTCGGCCACATCTCCACCGGCGGCGGCGCCTCCCTCGAATACCTCGAGGGCAAGGAGCTCCCGGGCGTCACCGCCCTGGCCGGCGAGGGGCGGGCGTGAGCATGGCGGAGCAGACCACGCGTGTGCCGCTGATCGCGGGCAACTGGAAGATGAACCTGGACCACCTCGAGGCCGTCACCCTGGTGCAGCGCCTCACGTGGCTCCTCACGGACGCGGGCCATGACCAGGAGGCCGTGGAGGTCGCGGTGTTCCCGCCCTTCACGGACCTGCGGGCCGTGCAGACGCTCGTCACCGGCGACCGCCTGGACCTCGCCTACGGCGCGCAGGACCTCTCGCCCGAGGACGCCGGCGCCTACACGGGCGACGTCTCCGGCGCGTTCCTGGCCGCGCTGGGGTGCCGCTACGCGATCGTGGGCCACTCCGAGCGCCGCACCCTCCACGGGGAGGACGACGCCCTCGTCGCGCGCAAGGCCGCCGCGGCCCTCCGCCACGGCCTCACCCCGGTGATCTGCGTGGGCGAGGGCCTGGAGGTGCGCCAGGCCGGCCGGCACGTCGAGCACACGCTCGCCCAGCTGGAGGGCTCCATCGCGGGCCTGTCGGCGCAGGACGTGGCCGGCGTCGTCGTCGCTTACGAGCCCGTGTGGGCGATCGGCACGGGCGAGGTCGCCGGACCCGAGGACGCGCAGCAGATGTGCGCGGCCCTGCGGGCCCGCGTGGCCGCGCTGCACGGCGACGACGTCGCCGCCGGGCTGCGGATCCTCTACGGCGGCTCCGTGAAGTCCTCCAGCGCGCCGGCGCTGCTGGCGCAGCCGGACGTGGACGGCGCCCTCGTGGGCGGCGCCAGCCTCGACGCGGACGAGTTTGCTAAGATCGTCCGGTTCGACCAGGCCTGATCCGTCCGGCCCGACCGACCGCATTCTCCGTGACGGCCCCGGCGCGCGCCGGGGCCGCACCTCGACCCGAGGAGCCCTCCCGTGGACGTCCTGACCCTGGCCCTGCAGATCCTCGTGGTCGTGCTCAGCGTGGTCATCGTGCTGCTCATCCTGCTGCACAAGGGCCGCGGCGGCGGCGTCTCGGACATGTTCGGCGGCGGCGTGACCAGCTCGATGAGCTCCTCGGGCTCCGCCCAGCGTCTGCTTACCCGCCTGACCGTCGGCTCCGTGGTCGCCTGGGGTGTCGTGATCGCCCTGCTCGGCGTCCTGCCGCGACTGACCATGGAGTCCTGAGGCCGCCCCGCCGGGCCCCGACGCGAACGCCCCGCACGGAAGATCCGTGCGGGGCGTTCGCGCGTCCCGGACCGGTGGGGCGCCGGGGGCCCCTCAGCGTTCGGAGGCCTGCACGGGGGAGAGGTCCGTGCGCGGCAGGCCCTGGTGGAGCACGGCGCCGAAGACCTCGTCCGGGTCCAGGCGGCGCAGCTCCTCGGCCAGGCAGTCCTGGATCGTCCGGCGTGGCAGGGAGATGCGCTGCACCGGCCGGCCCTGCTGATAGAGCCGGGCCACCTGCGACTGCGAGCGGGAGAGCACCACGTCCCCGTCCGTGCACCGCAGGCGCACCGCACGGATCCCGTGGCCGACCTTCGAGTGCGCGATCGTCACGGGCACCTTCAGGGTCAGGGTGAGCCACGCCGCGAGCAGCATGGTGCTGGGGGAGTCCGGCGCCCCGTCCACCGTCACCGAGCGCAGGGTGGCCACGTCGAGCGTGTCGAAGATCCCGGCCACCTGGATCCGCCACAGCGTCAGGCGCGTCCAGGCCAGGTCGGTGTCCCCCTCATGGTGGCCCGCGCGCAGAGCCCACAGGGCGGGCTCGGCCGCGGACGCCGAGGCCGTGTCCGTGATCCGGCGGTGGGCCAGGCGACCGAGCGCCGTCGCCGAGGGGACCCCGGGTGGCACCCCGGGCCACCACACGACGATGGGCGCATCGGGCAGGAGCAGCCCGGAGACGAGCGACTCGTCGGCGTGGGCGTTCTCCCCGGCGCACCACAGCACCACGACGTCGGAGGCGCCGGCGTCGCCCCCGACCCGGATCTCGGCGTCCAGGCGGGTGGGGGCCGCGGGGTCGCCCAGGGCCAGGACGACGATGCGGCACGGGTGTTCGAGCGAGGCCGCGTTGGCGGCCTGGACGGCGGACTCGATGCCGGCGTCGTCCGTGCTGATCACGAGCGTGAGGACGCGGCCGAGGGTCACGACCCCGCTCTTCTCGCGCAGCTGCGTGATGCGCTTGGCCACCTGGGAGGTGGTGGTGTCGTGCATGCGGATCTTCACGGGCGCCTCCAGCTTCGTCCGTCGCGGGCCATGAGGGCGTCGGCCGAGGGCGGTCCCCACGTGCCCGGGGCGTAGGGCTCGGGCTGGGTGCCCAGGCTCGCCCAGTGCTCCTCGAACGGGTCCACGATCCGCCAGGACAGCTCCACCTCGGCCTGGCGCGGGAACAGCGGCGGCTCCCCGAGGAGCACGTCGAGGATGAGACGCTCGTACGCCTCGGGGGAGTCCTCGGTGAAGGCGTGGCCGTAGCCGAAGTCCATCGTGACGTCGCGGATCTCGGTCTGCGTGCCGGGCACCTTGGACGCGAAGCGGATGGTGACGCCCTCGTCCGGCTGCACCCGGATGACGATGATGTTCTGCCCGAACTCGTCCCCGTCGTGGACGGGGAACAGCAGGTGCGGGGGCTTCTTGAAGACGACGGCGATCTCCGTCACCCGCCGGCCGAGGCGTTTGCCGGCCCGCAGGTAGAACGGCACGCCCTGCCAGCGCCGCGTGCGGATGCCCACCTTGAGCGCGGCGTACGTCTCCGTGACGGACGCCGGGTTGAAGCCCTCCTCGTCGAGGAATCCCGTGACCCGCTCGCCGCCCTGCCAGCCGGAGGTGTACTGGCCGCGGGCGGAGGCCGCCGCGAGTCCCTCGGGCGTGTCCGGGACGGTCACGGCCTCGAGGACCTTCTCCTTCTCCGCGCGCAGATGGCCCGCGTCGAACGAGATCGGCTCCTCCATCGCGGTGAACGCGAGCAGCTGCAGGAGGTGGTTCTGGATGACGTCGCGCGCCGCGCCCACGCCGTCGTAGTAGCTCGCCCGTCCACCGATGCCGATGTCCTCGGCCATCGTGATCTGGACGTGGTCCACATGCTCCGCGTTCCAGAGCGGCTCGAACATCCGGTTGGCGAACCGGAACGCGAGGATGTTCTGCACCGTCTCCTTGCCGAGGTAGTGGTCGATGCGGAACACCGCGTCCGAGGGGAAGACGCGCTCGATCACAGCGTTGAGCTCCTGCGCGCTGGCCAGGTCGTGGCCGAAGGGCTTCTCGATGACCACGCGGCGCCACGGGCCCTCGGCCGGCTGCGACCGGTCGGCCAGGCCCTGGTCGGCCAGGTGGCGGGAGACGGCCTCGAACCAGTCCGGCGGGATGGAGAGGTAGAACGCGGTGTTCCCCCGCGTGCCGCGTGAGGTCTCGAGCTCGGCGAGCACCTCGTCGAGACGGACGTAGGCAGCCTCGTCATCGAACGCGCCGGAGACGAAGCGCAGGCCGCCCCGGAACTGGTCCCACACGGTCTCGTCGAACGTGGTCCGGGAGGAGGCCTCCACGGCGGCGCGCACGTAGTCGGCGAACTCCTCGTCGGACCAGTCGCGGCGGCCGAAGCCGACGAGGGAGAACGCCGGCGGCAGCAGGCCGCGCTGGGCGAGGTCGTACATGGCCGGCAGGAGCTTCTTCTTCGCCAGGTCGCCCGTCACGCCGAACAGCACGAGCGCCGACGGGCCCGCGATGCGGGTCAGGCGCCGGTCACGGGGGTCGCGCAGCGGGTTGCGGGGGGCGGTCCGGGACTCACCGGCCACGGACGGCGCTCCTCAGGGCCTCGATGCCCGCGTCGCGGCGGCGCAGGTGCAGGGTGACCACGGGGCGGCCGAGATCGCCGAGCACCCGGGCGTCGCCCGCGGCCTGCGCGGCGATGAGCCTGCCCAGGGAGAACGGGCGGCCGGGCACCTCGATGTCCAGGCCGGCGTCGCCGGTGATCTGCAGGAACACGCCGACGGCCGGGCCGCCCTTGTGGAACTGCCCGGTGGAGTGCAGGAACCGCGGACCCCAGCCGAACGTGACCGGGCGACCGACCAGGTCCGCCAGGTCCGCGCGCAGCTCCTCGAGCTCGGCGTCGTCGTGACGGGAGAGGTAGGCGTGGACCGCCAGGTAGCCGTCCTCGGGCACCAGCGCCGCCGTGGCGCGCAGCACGCCGGCCAGGTCCGGGGCAGAGGTCACGGACGCCGGGCCGGAGACCTCGACGCCCTCCACCTCACCGTCGGCCGTCCGCTCGGCGGCAGGGCTGTCCAGCAGGGTGCGCGCGGCGGCCTTGGCGGCCTCCACGTCCGGCTGGTCGAAGGGGTTGATCCCGAGCAGGCGACCGGCCACCGCGGTGGCCACCTCCCACAGCAGCAGCTGGGCGCCGAGCGAGCCGGCGACCTGCACGCCGTGGCCCGGGGCCGCGACGTCGTCCTCGCCGACGAGCTGCACCTGCAGCAGGTCGGGGGCGTCCCACGCGGTCTCGGGGTCGCCGGGGGCGACGACGACGGGCAGCAGCCCGGTGCCGTCCTTGCCCGTGGACTCGGCGATCAGCTGCTCGATCCAGGCCGGCAGTCCGGCGATGCCGGACCCGTGGTCGGCGAAGACGAGCTTGTCGCGCAGCGGGCGGGTGCCGCCCAGGGCCGCGCCGAGCTGCAGGCCCGGGTTGTCCTCGTCGTCGGCGATCAGCAGGTCGAGCACGGCCTCCGCGTCGTCCAGCAGGGCCGCGACGTCCACGCCGGCCAGGCCGGTGGGGACCAGGCCGAACGCGGTGAGGGCCGAGAAGCGCCCGCCCACGGTCGGGTCCGCGGTGAAGACGGCGCGCCAGCCGGCGGACTCGCACGCGGCGTGCAGCGGTGAGCCCGGGTCCGTGACGGCGACCAGGCGGGTGCGGGGGTCGATCCCGGCGTCGCGGAACGCGGCCTCGACGACGCGGCGCTGCGAGTCGGTCTCCACGGTGGAGCCGGACTTGGAGGAGACCACCAGCACGGTCCGCTCGAGGTCGCGCTCGAGGGCGCGGGAGACCTGGAGCGGGTCCGTGGAGTCCAGGACCTCGAGCTCGACGCCGGCCGTCGCCGCGATCACCTCGGGGGCCAGGGACGAGCCACCCATGCCCGCCAGGACCACGCGGTCCACGCCCTCGGCGCGCAGCTCCCGGGTCAGCTGGGCGATGTGCGGGACGAGGGCGCGGGAGTCCTCGAACAGGTCGATCCAGCCGAGCCGCTTGGCGGCCTCGTCGCGGGCCGGCGCCCCCCACAGGTCGGCGTCCTGCTCCCCGAGGCGGGAGGCGACGCGGTCCTGGAGGAGAGCGGGCAGATGGCGGTCGATCGCCTCGAGGGCGGCTCCGGTGGCGGTGAGGCCGAGGGTGCTCATGGGGGGGTCCTTCCGTGCGCGTGGCGAGCGGGCGGCGGGGTCGGGGGCGGGTGCGGTCAGCGGTGGGCGTCGAGCCCGGAGCGGACCGAGCCGAGCAGCTCGTCCCACGCGGCCTCGAACTTCTCCAGGCCCTCAGTCTCCAGCACGTCCACGACGTCCTGGTAGGACACGCCCGCCGCGCCGACCGCGTCGAGCAGGGCGTCGGCGTCGGCGTAGGCGCCCGTGACGGTGTCCGCCGCGATCACCCCGTGGTCGGCGACCGCCTCGAGGGTCTTCTCCGGCAGGGTGGTCACGGTGTGCGGTGCCACGAGCTCGGTGACGTACAGCGTGTCCGGCAGGGCGGGGTCCTTGACGCCGGTGGAGGCCCACAGGGGCCGCTGCACGGGGGCGCCGGCCGCCTCGAGCAGGCGCCAGCGCTCCGAGTCCAGGGCCTGATCGAAGGCGCGGTAGGCCAGGCGGGCGTTGGCGACGGCGGCCCGGCCGGTCAGCGCCTCGGCCTCGCGGGTGCCGATCGCGCGCAGCCGCGCGTCGACCTCGGTGTCCACACGGGAGACGAAGAAGGAGGCCACCGAGTGGAGGCGGCGGACGTCGTGCCCGTTCGCCCGGGCCTTCTCCAGGCCGGTGAGCCAGGCGTTGAGCACCTGGCGGTAGCGGGGCAGCGAGAAGATCAGGGTCACGTTCACGCTGATGCCCTCGCCGAGCACGTCCGCGATGGCGGACATACCCTCCACGGTCGCGGGGATCTTCACCATGAGGTTGGGACGGTCGACGGCCGCCGCCAGCTCGCGGGCCTGGGCCGCGGTGCCGGCGGCGTCGCGGGCCAGGCGCGGATCGACCTCGAGGGAGACGAAGCCGTCCGCCCCGCCGGTGCGCTCGTGGACGGGCGCGAGCACGTCGGCGGCGCGGCGCACGTCCTCGGTCGTCAGGGCGACGACGGCCTCGTCCACCGAGGCGCCGGCGGCGGCGAGGTCGCGCAGCTGGCCCTGGTAGGCGCCCGCGTCCGCGAGGGCGACGGCGAAGATGGACGGGTTTGTGGTGACGCCGGTGACCGAGCGGGTGGCGATCAGCTCTTCGAGCGTGCCCTCGTCCAGCCGCGTGCGGGAGAGGTCGTCGAGCCAGATCGACACACCGGCCTGGGCCAGCGCGGCGGTGTTCGGGTTCTGCGGGGTGCTCATGGTCTGCGGGTGCCTTCCCTTCGGGGTGGACGTGCTCGGGGCGCCGTGGGCGCCGGGCCTCAGAGGAGGCCGCGGGTCACCGCGGCGACGTGCTCACCGGTGAATCCGTACTTCTCCATCAGGCGGGCGCCGTCGGCCGACTCGCCGTAGTGCTCGAGGCTCACGCGGGCGCCCGGGGAGGAGGCCGTCACCGTGTGCTCGAACCACGGCATCGCGATGCCGGCCTCGACGGAGACGCGGACCGGGGCGTCGGGGCCGTCGGGCAGGACCTCGGCCCGGTAGGCCGCGTCCTGCTCGGCGAACCACTCGAGGCACGGGGCGGAGACGACGCGGGTCGGGACGCCGTCGGCCTGCAGCAGCTCGCGGGCCCGCACGGCCACGGAGACCTCGGAGCCGGTCGCGATCAGCAGCGCGCGGGCCGGCGTCGGCGCGCCGTCGGCATCCGTGGCGTCGACGAGGACGTAGGCGCCGCGGGCCACGCCCGAGGCGGGGGCGAAGCCGTCCGTGTCCCGGGGGAGCACGGGCAGGTTCTGCCGGGACAGGATGAGTCCGGCCGGGCGGTCCCGGAGCTCGAGCACCGTCCGCCACGCCCACGCGGTCTCGTTCGCGTCGGCCGGGCGGACGACGTCGAGCCCGGGGATGGCCCGCAGTGCGGCCAGGTGCTCCACCGGCTGGTGCGTGGGGCCGTCCTCGCCGAGGCCGATGGAGTCGTGCGTCCACACGTACGTGCTCGGGGTGCCCATGAGGGCGGCCAGGCGGACGGCGGGGCGCATGTAGTCGGAGAACGTCAGGAACGTGCCCATGTACGCGCGGGTCAGGCCACCGATCGTGATGCCGTTGACGATCGCCCCGGCCGCGAACTCGCGGATGCCGAAGTGCAGGGTGCGGCCGTGTTCGTCGCCCTGCCAGGTCGCCGTGGAGCGGCGGGCTGGGATGAAGGAGGGCTCGCCCTTCATGGTCGTGTTGTTCGACCCGGCGAGGTCGGCCGAGCCGCCCCAGAGCTCGGGCATGACCGGCGCGAGGGCCGTGAGCACCTCACCGGAGGCCGCGCGCGTGGCCAGGCCCTTCTCGTCCGCGTCCCAGGACGGGAACGCGTCCGCGAAGCCGGCGGGCAGCTCTCGTCCGGCCAATCGGTCGTACAGCCGCGCGTTCTCCGGGTTCGCCTCGCGCCAGGCCTGGAACGCCGCCTCCCACCCGCGGCGGTACTCGGCCGAGCGCTCGGCGATGGACCGGGCACCGGCCAGGAGCTCGGGGTCGACGTCGAAGGTCGTGGTCGGATCCAGCCCGAGGCCCTCCTTCAGGCCGGCGACCTCGTCCGTGCCGAGCTTGGAGCCGTGGATGCCACCGGTGTTCTGCTTCGTGGGGGAGGGCCAGCCGATCACGGTGCGCAGCTTGATCAGCGAGGGCCGGCCGGTCTCGGCCTTGGCCGCCACGAGGGCGTCGTACAGGGCCTCCACGTCCTCCGTGTACTCGGTCACGGCGTGGCCCTGGGCGCCGTTGGTCCAGTCGACCTCCTGCACGTGCCAGCCGTAGGCCTCGTAGCGGCGCACCACGTCCTCGGTGAACGCGACGTCCGTGTCGTCCTCGATCGAGATGCGGTTCGCGTCGTAGACGACCACCAGGTTCCCGAGCTCCTGGTGCCCGGCCAGCGAGGAGGCCTCGGCGGCGACGCCCTCCTGGATGTCCCCGTCGGAGGCGAGCACGAACACGTGGTGGTCGAACGGGGAGGTGCCGGGGGCGGCGTCGGGGTCCATCAGCCCGCGCACGCGGCGCTGCTCGTACGCGAAGCCGACGCCCATCGCCAGGCCCTGGCCCAGCGGACCCGTGGTCACCTCGACGCCGTGGGTGTGGCCGTACTCCGGGTGGCCCGGGGTCCTGGAGCCCTCGGTGCGCAGCGCCTGGATGTCCTCGATCTCGAGCCCGGCGCCCGCGGCGAACAGCTGCAGGTACTGGATGAGCGAGGCGTGGCCCGCGGAGAGGATGAAGCGGTCCCGGCCCTCCCAACGGTCGTCCGTGGGGTCCAGGTGCATGACGTTCTGGTACAGCTGCCACGCCACGGGGGCCAGCGAGATCGCGGTGCCGGGGTGGCCGTGCCCGGTTTTCTCCACGGCGTCCGCCGAGAGCGCCTTGAGCGTGTCCACCATCCGGCGGTCCTGCTCCGAGTAGACGAACCCGCGGGCCGGGGCCACCCGGTCCAGGGTCGGGGGGGTGGGCGGCTGCGCGGCGTCGGTCACGGGTTCTCTCCTGGCGGATCGGGAGCGTCGGGGCGCGGCCCCGGCCGACGCCGGGGCGTCGCGGCGTGGGGCCGTCGTCCCAGCCTAGCCGCGCGACGGCGGGGCGGGCCCGACCGGGCGCCCCATGACATGGTTCGCCCCCGGGCGAACAGCCGTTGACACGAGTAGACTGGGTCAAGGCCTGCCCGCAGGCGGACCGCCCGAGTGGCCGATCCGAACCCCGGGACGGGCACGCCCACCGTCCCCTCACCGTGAGAAGCAGATGTCATCCTCCCTGGAGTCGCCGTCCGCCGCCCGCGTCGCCGCCGCCGAGCCCGGCGTCGTCGATCGGCCCCCGCTGCCCCTGCGCCGCAAGGTGCGGGCGTACGTCGAGCTGACGAAGCCCCGGGTGATCGAGCTGCTGCTGGTGACCACGCTGCCGACCATGATCTTCGCGCAGCGCGGCTTCCCGGACGTGTTCACCATGATCGCCACGCTCGTCGGCGGTGCGCTCGCCGCCGGCGCCTCCGGCACCTTCAACTGCTACATCGACCGGGACATCGACCGGGTCATGAAGCGCACCGAGAACCGGCCGCTCGTCACCGGCGAGGTCACCCCGCGCGGGGCCCTCGTGTTCGCGTGGGTGCAGACGGTCGTGTCCATCCTGATCCTCGGGTTCGGCGCCAACTGGCTGGCGGCGGGCCTGGGCGTGGCCGCCATCTTCTTCTACGTGGTCGTGTACTCGCTCGTGCTCAAGCGCCGCACGGAGCAGAACATCGTGTGGGGCGGCATCGCCGGCTGCTTCCCCGTGCTGATCGGCTGGGCGGCCGTGCGCGGGACCGTCGAGTGGCCGGCCATCGTGCTGTTCCTCGTGGTCTTCCTGTGGACGCCCCCGCACTACTGGCCGCTGTCCATGAAGTACAAGCGCGACTACCAGCAGGCCGACGTGCCGATGCTCGGCGCCATCGCCTCCGCGCGCCACGTCTCCAACCAGGTCGTGCTCTACGCGTGGGCCACCGTGGCGTGCTCCCTCCTGCTCGTGCCGATGGGCTGGGCCGGCATCGTCTACACCGCGGTCGCGCTCGTCGTCGGCGGCTGGTTCATCTGGGAGTCCCACGTGCTGCAGGTGCAGGCCCAGCGCGAGGACTTCGAGGACCGCAAGGCCATGAAGGTCTTCCACCTCTCCATCACCTATCTGACGCTGCTGTTCATCGCCCTGGCCGTGGACCCGTTCGTGGGCGCGCCGCTGATGCACTTCGGCGCCTGAGCGCCGGTCCGCCCCGGGCGCTCTCCCCGGGACGCAGACGACGACGGCCCCGCACCAGCCGGTGCGGGGCCGTTCGCGTGCGCGGGGCGTCAGCCCGCGGCGACGGTGCGCGCGGGCGTGGCGGCCTCGACCGCGGCGCCCGGCCCGGCCGTGACGTAGCGGGCGACCTGCCGGTCCCAGGTCTCCGTCGCGGCGGCCACGAGCAGGGCAGAGCCCAGCATGTGCAGCAGGACCACGCCGATCGGCAGGCCCGTGAAGTGCTGGGTGTAGCCCACGACGGCCTGGAACACGAGGGCGAGCAGGAGCCGCAGCACGGCGGCGCGCTGCAGGCGGGAGGCACCGGCCGCGCGGCGCACCGTGAAGAACAGGACGAGGGCGGCCGCCAGGAGCAGGTACACCGGGACCACGTGGGCACGCGTGACCAGCAGCGGGTCGAACTCGTGGCGCGGCGAGCCGGGGTCGCCGGAGTGCGGGCCCGTGCCGGTCACCACGGTGCCCAGGTACACGGCGGCCCACGTCAGCGCGAACGCCGCCCAGGCGGCGGCACGGGACCGGCCGGTGGTGGCGCCGTCCACGAGGGGCACCCCCGCCCGGCCGGCACGGCGCTCGGCGGCGATGCGCACCACGAGCAGGGTCGCCACGGCCACCATGATCGAGGACACGATGAAGTGGCCGGCCACCCACCACGGGTTCAGATTCGTCAGGACCACGACGCCGCCCACGAGGGCCTGCGCGGGGATGCCGGCCAGCAGGCCCACGGAGAGCCAGAAGGGGCTGCGGTGGGTGCCGCGCAGGTTCCACAGGGACAGGAACATGGCGGCGGCGATGACCACCAGGACGAACGTCAGCGTCCGGTTGCCGAATTCGATGTAGCCGTGGATGCCCATCTCCGGGGTGTTGGTGAGGGACTCGGGCGAGCACTTGGGCCACGTGGGGCAGCCCAGGCCGGAGCCGGTGAGGCGCACGGCGCCGCCGGTGACGATGATGCCGATCTCGGACGCCAGGGACGCCACGGCGAGGGCCATGGTGGCCTTCGAGAGGCGCTGCGGCAGACGGGCGGCGAGCCCGGCCGGGGCGGTCCGGGCCGCGGGGGTGGTGGTGGACACGGTGTCCTTCCGATCGTTCGATGCAGGGGGACGGGGAACGGCTCAGGGCCGCCAGCGGAACCAGCGGAGCGCGGCCGCGACGGCCACGGCGCCCCACAGGGTGAGCACGAGCAGGGGGACGGGCGACCAGGCCCCGTCCAGGAGGGCGGCCCGCAGGGCCGTGCCCAGCGCGCCGGAGGGGAGCAGGTCCACGCCGGGGACCCGGGCGGGGAACACCGTGCCGCCGACGGCGCCGAACAGCACCCACAGCAGGTTGGCGACGGCGAGGGTCGCCTCCGGCCGGGCCGTGCCGGCGAGCAGCAGCCCGAGGGCCGTGAAGGCGGCGGCCCCCAGCGCGAGGGCGACGAGGGCCGGCAGGATCCCCTCGGGGTCCGGACGCCAGCCGAGCGCCAGGCCGACGCCGCCGATCACGCCCACCTGCACCAGCAGGAGGGCCACCACCGCCAGGGCCTTGCCGGCGACGAGGCCGAGCGTGCCCAGCGGGGTGGTGGCCAGGGCGGCGAGCACGTCGTAGCGACGCTCGAAGCCCGTGGCGATCGCGGTGGCCGTGAACGCGGAGCTGATCACGGCCAGGGCGAGCACGCCGGGCACGGCCACGTCCAGGCCCGAGCGGCCCGGGGCGTCCAACAGGCCGGTGACGTGCACGCCCACGAGCGCGAGCAGGGGCAGCACCACGGTGACGAGCAGCTGCTCGCCGTTGCGCAGCGCGGTGCCGGTCTCGTAGCCGGCCTGACGCAGGACGCGGGCGGCCAGCGGGGCGGCGCCCGCGTGGGCTCCGGTGCCGGCCGGGGCGCGGTGGTCGACGACGGGCGTGCTCATGCGGCGGTCTCCCGGAGGATCTGCTCGAGGCGCAGTCCAGCGCGCTCGAATCGGGTGGGCATCAGGGCGTGCTCCCGCCAGCTCGCGGCGAGGACGGCCAGGTCGTCCGGGCCGCGGACGCCGGCCACGCGCAGGCGGGCGGACTCGTCGAGGCCGGCCGCGCGCAGCGGCGCGGGCAGGGTGTCGGCCCAGGCGCGGACGGCGTCGGGGGAGGCGTCGCCGAAGTCCACGTCGACGACGTCGCCCTCGGCCACGCGCGTGAGCTCGGCCAGCGAGCCGGAGCGCACCACGCGGCCGGCGCGCAGGATGGCGACGTCGTCCGCGAGCCGCTCGGCGTCGTCGAGCAGGTGCGTGGTCAGCAGCACGGCGGCGCCGCGGTCGGTCTGCTCCCGCACGACGTCGTGCACGACGGGCCGGGTCTCCGGGTCGAGGCCCGCGGTGGGCTCGTCGAGGAACAGCATGTCCGGCCGGCCGACGAGGGCGGCCGCGAGCGCGACGCGCTGGCGCTGGCCGCCGGAGAGGCGGCGCAGGGGGCGGCCGGCGACGTCGGCGATCAACAGGCGCTCCAGCAGCGGCTCGACGGGCAGCGGGTCGCGGTACAGGGACGCCACGTGGCCGACGAAGCGGCGGGCGGGGATCGCGGGCGGCAGGCCCCCCTCCTGCCACATCACGCCGATGCGGGCGCGCAGGTCGGCGGAGGCCCGCCACGGGTCCGCGCCGAAGACGCGCACGGTGCCGGCGTCGGGCCGGTCCATGCCGTGGCAGAGGCCGAGGGTGGTGGACTTGCCGGCCCCGTTGGGGCCGAGCAGCACCGTGACGGCGCCGGCACGGGCGGTGAGGTCGACGCCCCGCAGGACGGGGGTGCGGGACCGGCCGCGGCCGAGGCTCCGGTGGACGTCGCTCAGGCGCAGGACGGGCTCGTCGCGCGGCACGGGATCCGGGGTCAGGGGAGGTCGGGGCACCGTGCCAGTCTAGTCCTCGGGCCCTGCGACCCCGGCTCGTGGGGTCGGGGGCGTCCGGGTCTGCGGCGGGTTCCGCCGCGGGCGTCATCAAGCCAGGTGAGCCTCACTTGAACCGTTCCAGATCAATAGGTCATGATGGCGTGGTGTATTCGGATCAGTCTGCGTCGCCCCCCGCTCCGGCCCCGGCCGAGGGCACGCGCGAGCGTGTGCTGCAGCTGGTCCTGACGCGTGGTCCCGTGAGCGCGGCCGAGATCGGTCGCGAGCTGGAGCTGACCGCCGCCGCCGTGCGCCGCCATCTGGACGCGCTCGAGGAGGACTCGCTCGTCGAGGTCAAGCGGGTCACCGCGGCCCGCGGCGCGGGACGGCCCTCCCGCCGCTACGTGGTCACGTCGCACGCGCAGGAGCACCTGCCCAAGGACCACCTCGCCGTCGCCCTGGACACCCTGGCCCGCCTCGAGGAGCTCGGCGGGGAGGAGGAGGTGCGCCGCGCCGCGCGCCACGCCTTCCGTGAGATCGAGGAGCGCTTCACGGCCGCCGTCGACGGCCGGGAGACCGACCTTCAGGACCGCACTCGGATCCTCGCCCAGGTCCTCGACGAGGCCGGCTACGCCGGCACGCTGCGCCACTTCGGCGCGGGGTTGGCGCCCACCCTCCGCGCGGACCAGGTCTGCCAGGGGCACTGCCCGTTCCAGGGAATTCCCGCCCGCCATCCGGAGTTCTGTGAAGAGGAGACCGCGCTGTTCGCCCGCCTGCTCGAGGTGGACGTGCGCCGGCTCTCCACCCTCGCCGCCGGCGCCCACGTGTGCACCACACATGTGCCGCTGGGCCGAGACTGAGCTGCGCGGGCCACGCCCCGGCTCCCGACGACCACCCGACCGCAGTGACTAGTGAGAGAGGCTGAGATGACCGACCAGATCGTCCAGCGGGACTCCGCGGAGACCGCCGACCCCGGCGTGATCCAGGAGATCCTCGACAAGAACCCCGAGCTCAACGCCATCGGCGCCTACCAGTACGGCTGGGCCGACTCCGACGCGGCCGGCGAGAAGGCCGTCCGCGGTCTGAACGAGGACGTCGTGCGCGACATCTCCGGCAAGAAGGACGAGCCGGAGTGGATGCGCGACCTGCGCCTGAAGGCCCTCAAGTACTTCGAGCGCAAGCCGATGCCGGCGTGGGGCCCGGACCTGTCCGGCATCGACTTCGACAACATCAAGTACTTCGTGCGCTCCACCGAGGGCCAGGCCAAGACCTGGGAGGACCTGCCCGAGGACATCCGCAACACCTACGAGCGCCTGGGCATCCCCGAGGCCGAGCGCGAGCGTCTCGTGGCCGGCGTCGCCGCCCAGTACGAGTCCGAGGTCGTCTACCACCAGATCCGCGAGGACCTGGAGGAGCAGGGCGTCGTGTTCCTCGACACCGACACCGCGCTCAAGGAGCACCCGGAGATCTTCGAGGAGTACTTCGGCACCGTGATCCCGGTCGGCGACAACAAGTTCGCCTCCCTGAACACGGCCGTGTGGTCCGGCGGCTCCTTCGTGTACGTGCCCAAGGGCGTGCACGTGGAGATCCCGCTGCAGGCCTACTTCCGCATCAACACGGAGAACATGGGCCAGTTCGAGCGGACGCTGATCATCGCGGACGAGGACTCGTACGTGCACTACATCGAGGGCTGCACCGCCCCGATCTACCAGTCCGACTCGCTGCACTCGGCGGTCGTCGAGATCGTGGTGAAGAAGAACGCCCGCGTGCGCTACACCACCATCCAGAACTGGTCCACGAACGTGTACAACCTCGTGACCAAGCGCGCCGTGGTCGAGGCCGGCGGCACCATGGAGTGGATCGACGGCAACATCGGCTCCAAGGTGACCATGAAGTACCCGGCCGTGTACCTGACCGGTGAGCACGCCACCGGCGAGACCCTCTCCGTCGCGTTCGCGGGCAAGGACCAGCACCAGGACACTGGCTCCAAGATGGTGCACATGGCCCCGCACACGAACTCCTCGATCGTGTCCAAGTCCGTGGCCCGCAGCGGCGGCCGCGCCGCCTACCGCGGCCTGGTGCAGATCGCCGAGGGCGCGAACGGCTCCGCCAACTCGGTGGTGTGCGACGCCCTGCTCGTCGACACGGTCTCCCGCTCCGACACGTACCCGTACATCGACATCCGCGAGGACGACGTGACCCTCGGCCACGAGGCGACCGTCTCGAAGGTGTCCGAGGAGCAGCTCTTCTACCTCATGAGCCGCGGCATGTCCGAGGACGAGGCCATGGCCATGATCGTGCGCGGCTTCATCGAGCCGATCGCCCGCGAGCTGCCCATGGAGTACGCGCTCGAGCTCAACAAGCTGATCGAACTGCAGATGGAAGGATCGGTGGGCTGACATGACCGACACCGTGGAGAACACCCAGCGGACCATGATCCCGGGCATGGGCGAGGAGGGCGAGAAGCTCACCGTCGCGCAGAACCCGGCCGCCCGGGCCGGGGGCCGGGAGCGCAACGCCGCGGGCTCGCGCGCCGATCGCCTCAGCTCCTTCGAGCTGTCCGACTTCCCCGTGCTCACGGGGCGCGAGGAGGACTGGCGCTTCACCCCGCTCAAGCGCCTGGGCGGGCTGCACCTGCCCGAGGGCGACGACGCGCGCCTGACCGGTGCCGCCCCCGCCGTGACCGTGGCCGAGCAGGCCGGCGTCACGGTGGAGACCGTGACGCGCGACGACGCCCGCGTCGGCTCCGTCCTGACCCCGGACGACCGCGTGTCCGCCGCGGCCTGGAACTCGGTCTCCGAGGCCACCGTCGTGACGATCTCCGGCGAGGTCGCCGAGCCGGTGCGCATCGACGTCGTCGGCTCCTCCGCCGACCCGGCCGCGATGCACCTGACCGTGCTCGTGGAGGAGAACGCGCAGGCCGACGTCGTGATCGCCCACCGCGGCACCGCCGTGCTGGCCCAGAACGTCGAGTTCGACGTGCGCCGCGACGCCCGCCTGAACGTGGTCGCGCTACAGGCCTGGGAGGGCGACGCCGTGCACGTCTCGGCCCAGCAGGCCTCGGTCGCCACGAACGCGCACTTCAAGCACGTGGCCGTGTCCTACGGCGGCGGCGTGGTGCGGCTGACCCCGACCGCGCGGTTCGCCGCCGAGCGCGGCGAGGCCGAGATGTACGGACTGTACTTCGCCGACGCCGGTCAGCACCTCGAGAACCGCCTGTTCGTGGACCACAACCAGCCGGACTGCGTCTCGAACGTGCTCTACAAGGGCGCCCTGCAGGGCACGGACGCGCGCACCGTGTGGGTGGGCGACGTGCTGATCCGCAAGGAGGCCGAGGGCACGGACACATACGAGAAGAACCAGAACCTGCTGCTCTCCGACGGGGCGCGCGCGGACTCGGTGCCGAACCTGGAGATCGAGACCGGCGTGATCGAGGGTGCGGGCCACGCGTCCGCGACCGGCCGCTTCGACGAGACCCAGCTGTTCTACCTGATGGCCCGCGGCATCTCCGAGACCGAGGCCCGCCGCCTGATCGTGCGCGGCTTCCTCAACGAGATCATCCAGAAGATCGGCGTCGGCGACGTCGAGGACGAGCTGACCGCCGTCATGGAGGACGAGCTGCGCATCGCGCAGCTCTGACCGACGCCCCGCAGACCCCACCGCCTTCCACCCGAGGAGAACCACCATGGCAACCCTGCAGATCACCGACCTGCACGTGCAGATCGAGACCGAGAACGGCCCCAAGGAGATCCTGAAGGGCCTCTCCCTGACCATCGAGACGGGCGAGACCCACGCGATCATGGGCCCGAACGGCTCCGGCAAGTCCACCCTGGCCTCGACCATCGCCGGCCACCCGCGCTACGAGGTCACCTCCGGCTCCATCACCCTCGACGGCGAGGACGTGCTGGAGATGAGCGTCGACGAGCGCGCCCAGGCCGGCCTCTTCCTGGCCATGCAGTACCCCGTGGAGATCCCGGGCGTCACCATGACCAACTTCCTGCGCACCGCGAAGACCGCGCTCGACGGCCAGGCCCCCTCGCTGCGCACCTGGACCAAGGACGTCAAGGGCGCCTTCGAGGCCCTGCAGATCGACCCGGCGTTCATGAACCGCAACGTCAACGAGGGCTTCTCCGGCGGCGAGAAGAAGCGCGCCGAGATCCTCCAGCTCGAGCTGTTCAAGCCCAAGTTCGCGATCCTCGACGAGACCGACTCCGGCCTCGACGTCGACGCGCTGCGCATCGTCTCCGAGGGCGTCAACCGCGCCCAGGCGAAGAACGAGATGGGCACCCTGCTGATCACCCACTACACGCGGATCCTCAACTACATCAAGCCGGACCACGTGCACGTGCTGGTGGACGGCCGCGTCGCCGAGTCCGGCGGCCCGGAGCTCGCCGAGCAGCTCGAGGCCGAGGGCTACGCCCGCTTCGAGAAGGCCGCGGCGGGGGCCTGAGATGACGGAGACCACGAACCAGGCGCCCACGGAGGACATCCGTGAGGCCCTCAAGGACGTGATCGACCCGGAGCTGGGCGTCAACGTCGTGGACCTGGGCCTGCTCTACGGGCTGCACTACGCCGACGACGGCGCGCTGCTCGTGGACATGACCCTGACCACCGCGGCCTGCCCGCTCACGGACGAGATCGAGGACCAGGTCTCCCGCGCGATCGGCACCATGGTGGACGAGTGGCGGCTGAACTGGGTCTGGATGCCCCCGTGGGGCCCCGAGCGGATCACCGAGGACGGCCGCGACCAGATGCGCGCCCTCGGCTTCAACATCTGATCCGGCCCGGACGACGACGGCGGCCCGTCACCTTCGCGCAGAAGGTGACGAGCCGCCGTCGTGCTGGGGGAGTGCGGACGGGCCCGCAGGCGCCCCGGCGCTCCCGGCTCAGATGTCCAGGGAGGAGGCCCGGAACGTGTCGCACTGGCGGATGTCCGGCTCCTGCTGGGAGCTCTGGTAGCCGCGCATGAACCAGGCCATGCGCTGCTCGGAGGTGCCGTGCGTGAACGCCTCGGGGTCCACTCGGCCGGTGTGGGTGGACTGGATGCGGTCATCGCCCACGGCGGAGGCCGCGTCGATGGCCTGGCGCAGCTGGTCCTGCGAGATCCGCTTGAGGAACGGCTCACCGGACTCGGGGTCCACGGTGGAGGCGGCGTGCCCGGCCCACATGCCGGCGAAGCAGTCGGCCTGCAGCTCCGCGCGCACGGCGCCGGAGGTCGGGCCGGTGGTCCCGTCCTTCGAGTGCTGCAGGTACCCGGTGACCTGCTGGACGTGGTGGCCGTACTCGTGCGCCACGATGTACTCCTCCGCCAGCGGTCCGCCCTCGGCGCCGAAGTCGGTCTGCAGCGTCTCGAAGAACGCGGTGTCGAAGTACATGGACTCGTCCGCCGGGCAGTAGAACGGGCCCGTGGCCGAGGAGGCGCTGCCGCAGCCGGTGCTCACGCCGCCCTGGAACAGGGTCAGCTGCGGCTGGCGCCACTGGATGTCCGAGAACTGGGCGAGGTACTCGCCCCAGAACTCGTCCGCGGCCTCGGTGGTCGCGACGACGCGGCAGTCGGTGTTCTGGTTGGCGTCCGCACCGCTGGCGCACTCCTCGTCCGAGAGGGGCTGGCTCTGGCCGCCCGAGCCCGTCTGCTGCTGGTACTGGCTCTGGCCGACGGACCCGCCGCCCGTGTCGATCCCGAGCTGCTCGGCCAGCCCGGGGGCGAAGATCGCGAGCAGCAACGCGAGCAGACCGCCGCCACCGCCGATGGCGATGCCCCGGCCCCCCAGCCCGCCGCCTCCGCCCGATCGGGCCCGGCCGGCGTCGATCTGCACGTTCTCGTTGAAGCTCATGGGGCCAGAGTGTAGACGGACTAGACTGGCCCGGCACCGCGCTGGCCCCCGCCCGTCGAGATCGGCCGGGCCCCGCCGGTGCACCCCTGTTCCTCCCTCGACCCCTGGAGTCTGACACCCCCATGCTGACCGTCACCGATGTCGAACTGCGCGTGGGCGCCCGTCTCCTCATGGACGAGGTGAACTTCCGCGTGGACAAGGGGGACAAGGTCGGCCTCGTGGGGCGCAACGGCGCCGGCAAGACGACGCTGACCAAGGTCCTGGCCGGCGGCGGGCAGCCCACGGCGGGCACGGTGACCCGGACCGGGCGCATCGGCTACCTGCCCCAGGACCCCAAGGTTGAGGACATGGACCAGTCCGGCCGCGACCGCATCCTCTCCGCCCGCGATCTGGACCAGACGATCCGCCGCATGCGCGAGGCCGAGGCCGGCATGGCCGCCGTCGACGACGCCGAGCGCGAGCGGGCGATGAACCGCTACTCCCGCCTGGAGGCGGAGTTCGAGGCCCGCGGCGGTTACGCGGCCGAGTCCGAGGCCGCCCGGATCACGTCCAACCTCGGCCTGCCGGACCGCGTCCTGGACCAGCCGCTGCACACCCTCTCCGGCGGCCAGCGCCGCCGCGTGGAGCTCGCCCGCATCCTCTTCTCCGACGCGGACATCCTGCTGCTGGACGAGCCCACCAACCACCTCGACCACGACTCGATCGTGTGGCTGCGCGACTACCTGAAGACCTACTCCGGCGGCCTCCTGATGATCTCGCACGACGTGGAGCTCATGGAGATGACCGTGAACAAGGTCCTCTACCTGGATGCGAACCGGCAGACCATGGACGTCTACAACATGACGTGGAAGAACTACCTCGCCCAGCGCCAGCAGGACGAGGCGCGCCGCCGCCGCGAGTTCGCCAACGCGGAGAAGAAGGCCTCGGCCCTCCTGGCCCAGGCCGAGAAGATGCGTGCCAAGGCGACCAAGGCCACCGCCGCGCAGAACATGATCAAGCGCGCCGAGCGGCTCATGCGGGGCGTCGAGGGCGAGCGCGCGGTCGACCGCGTGGCCGCGATCCGCTTCCCCACCCCGCAGGCCTCCGGCAAGACGCCGCTGCGCGCCGAGAACCTCTCCAAGTCCTACGGCTCGCTCGAGATCTTCACGGGAGTGGACCTGGCGATCGACCGCGGCTCGCGCGTGGTGATCCTGGGCTACAACGGCGCCGGCAAGACGACGCTGCTGCGCATGCTCGCCGGGGAGGAGACCCCGGACACCGGGGAGGTGCAGGCGGGCCACGGGCTCAAGCTGGGCTACTTCGCCCAGGAGCACGACACCCTGGACCAGGACGCGTCCGTCCTGGACAACATGCGCCACGCCGCCCCGCAGCTCGGCGACACCCAGGCGCGCACGCTGCTCGGCTCGTTCCTCTTCCAGGGCGACGACGTCGACAAGCCCGCCCGCGTCCTCTCCGGCGGCGAGAAGACCCGCCTGGCACTGGCCACGCTCGTGGCCTCGAGCGCGAACGTGCTGCTGCTGGACGAGCCCACGAACAACCTTGACCCCGCCAGCCGTGAGGAGATCCTGAACGCGCTGCGCCAGTACGAGGGCGCCGTGGTGCTCGTGACCCACGACGAGGGCGCCGTCGAGGCGCTCGACCCCGAACGCGTGGTGCTGCTGCCGGACGGGGTCGAGGACCTCTGGAACGACGACTACAAGGACCTCATCACCCTCGCCTGAGTGCGCGGACCGCCAAGGCGGAGGGCGGGCTCAGTCGAAGAGCGCGTCCTCGGCCTCCTCGTCCGTGAGCCGCCCGTCGCGCCGCCGCCGGACCGGCTTGGCACGGGGGACCCGGTGCGCGGAGAGCAGCCCGTCGTCCGCGGCGTCGTCGAGGGCGTCGGCCCGGTCGTTGCGGGCGCGCATCCACGCGGAGTACCCCCACACCCCGAAGCCCATGGCCGCGAACAGGTACCACTGGATCGCGTAGGACAGGTGCGGGCCCTCGTCGAGGGTGGGCTCGACGAGCTTCTGCGGCATCGACTCCACCGCCGGGTCCTCCGTGACCATGATCCCGTAGGCCGTCCCGGCCACGGGCCCGCCCACGGTGTCGGCGATCTCGGCGAGGTCGATCGAGGGCACCTGGCCGTCCGGGGCGTCGCGGTCCAGGGCCGGCTCCCCGGGCTTGACCCGCACCACGACCTCGGCGTGCCCGGCGGGCGGGGCCGGCACGGCGTCCGGCTGACCCGGGGTGTTGCCCACCGGGAGCCAGCCGCGGTCCACCACGACGACGGGGCCCTCGTCCGTCCGGAACGGCACGAGCACCTCGTAGCCGGGCTGGCCGGCGCGAGGACGGTTGCGGACGATGAGCGTCTCGTCGACGAGGTACTCGCCGGTCAGTGTCACGGGCGTCCACTCGTCCTCGGTCTGGAACGCGGTGAACAGCCGGGAGGCCTCGGCGAACGGGATCGGGTCGTCGTCGTAGTTCTCCAGGACGCGGTTGACGCGGTGCTGGACCTCCACGCGGCGGTCCCACTGCCACTGGGCGAGCGCGTGGCACAGGAACGCGAAGAGGATGCACACCGCGAAGCCGAGGATCCACGGGCCGGTGGCGAGGAAGCCGAAGCGCAGGGGAGGCAGGCGTTCGGCGTCGCGGGCGGTCGGGGCCGTCATGGGGGCGGGGGTGCTCATGGGCGCGGGGGCTCCTGCGGGGTCTCGGGCGTCTCGACCTCGGGCGCCTCCGTGGCGGGTGGGTCGAGTGGGCGGGAGCGCCGCAGGAAGCCGCGGGCGCTCAGGAAGTCGTCCAGGAAGGGCCGATGGTCCGCGCAGGCCAGCCAGGTCTTCACCCGGTCCGGGGCGTGGACGCGCGGGTTGTTCCACTCCAGGGCCCAGGCGGCCTCCGCGGTGCAGCCGCGACGCGAGCAGACCGGCCGCTCGGGCCCGTCCGCGGCGGCGCGCGGGGATCGGGTGGCGGAGGCACCCGCGGCGGGGTCGAGGCGGCCGGCCGCGAGGGCGCCCAGCAGGTCCATGCCCGGCTCGCCCGGGCCCGCCCCGATCACGCAGCGCCCCGTCCGGGCAGGCCGGGACCGCCGGCGGACGAGGACCCTCGGCCCAGCGCCCGGGGCGCACGGTCGCGCGGGTCGTCCACGAGGTCGCCGGTGAGCACGACCGGCTTGGGCGCCGCCGTGTCGTCGGGGCGGGGGGCCAGGGCGGGTCCCTGGGCGGGCACGGCGCGCAGGGTGCCGGCCTGCTGCGGGCCGGTGTTGTTCACGCGCACGACGGCGACGTAGGGCAGCACGACCGCGCCGAGGATGAACCCGAGCTGCCACCAGCCGTGGGTGAAGAGCGCGGCGACGAAGCAGGCGGTGCGGAGCAGCATCTGGACCAGGTAGACCTTCATGCGCGCCTGCCGGTCCGCGCTGCGGCCGGCGGCGGCGGTGGTGACCCCCTGGACCTCCGGTGTCGTCCCGCGCCCGGCGCGGGCGGGACGGCCGGCTCGGGAGCCGGCGGCGGAGCTGGTCATGGCGCATCCTCCTGGCACGTCGCGCCCTGCGGAGGGCCCCCGCGTGGCCGCGGACGTAGAGTGGTGGTTCACATGCCGGCGCGCCCGCCCTCGGCGGCGTCCCGCAGGACGGCGTCGACGGCGCCGCGCCGGTGCTTCAGTCTAGTCCCGTCCCGTCCGGAAGGTGTTCCCATGGCCGATCAGACCACCACGCCCGCAGCGGACGCGCAGGCCGCCGGCCGCAGCGTCCTCGTCACGGGGGGCAATCGCGGCATCGGCCTGGCCATCGCCCGGGCGTTCGCCGCGCACGGCGACCGGGTGGCCATCACCTCCCGCTCGGGGGAGGGGCCGGAGGGGGTCCTCGCGGTCCGGGCCGACGTGACGGACGCGGCCTCCGTGGACGCGGCCTTCCGCGAGGTCGAGGAGGTCCACGGCCCGGTCGAGGTGCTCGTGGCCAACGCCGGCATTACCCACGACCAGCTGCTGCTGCGCATGTCCGAGGACGACTTCACCTCGGTGATCGACACGAACCTCACCGGCGCCTTCCGCGTGGTGCAGCGCGCCACCAAGGGCATGATGCGCCTGAAGCGCGGACGCATCGTCCTGGTCTCCTCCGTGGTGGGCCTGCTCGGCTCGCCCGGCCAGGTCAACTACGCCGCCTCCAAGTCCGGCCTCGTCGGGATGGCCCGCTCGATCACGCGCGAGCTCGGCGCGCGCGGCGTGACCGCGAACGTCGTGGCCCCCGGCTACATCGACACCGAGATGACGCAGTCCCTCGACGACGAGCTCAAGGCCCAGTACAAGACGTCCATCCCGGCCGGCCGCTTCGCCGCCCCGGAGGAGGTGGCCGGCGTCGTGCGCTGGCTGGCCTCGGACGAGGCCGCGTACATCTCCGGGGCCGTGATCCCCGTGGACGGCGGCCTGGGCATGGGCCACTGACGACCACCGACCGCTGAGCAGACAGGAAGCACAGAACATGACCGAGCAGGACCTGGCCGGACGCGGCGTCGTCGTCACCGGCTCCTCCCGCGGCATCGGAGCCGCCACCGCCGAGCTGCTGGCCGCCCGCGGCGCGGGCGTCGTGGTGAACTACCGCCAGAAGGCGCCGCGCGCGAACAAGGTGGTGCAGAGGATCGAGGACGCCGGCGGCCGCGCCGTGGCCGTGGGCGGCGACGTGACCGTCGCCGAGGATCGGGCCGCGCTGCTGGACGCCGCCGTGGAGCACTTCGGCTCGCTCGACGTGCTCGTGCTCAACGCCTCGGGCGGCATGGAGTCCCAGTTCGGCGAGGACTACGCCCTGAAGCTCAACCGTGACGCCCAGGCCGCGCTGGCCGACGCCGCGCTCGAGCGCATGGGTGCCGGCGGGCAGATCGTGTTCGTGACCTCCCACCAGGCGCACTTCATCGACGAGGTCGCCACGATGGACTCCTACGAGCCCGTGGCCCGCTCCAAGCGCGCCGGCGAGGACGCCCTGCGCGAGCGCATCCCCGCGTTCGCAGAGAAGGGCGTGGGCTTCGTGGTGGTCTCCGGCGACATGACCGAGGGCACCATCACCGCCACCCTGCTCGACCGCGCCGAGCCCGGTGCCATCGAGGCCCGCCGCGAGGCCGCCGGCAAGCTCTACTCCGTGGAGGAGTTCGCCGCCGAGATCGCCTCCCTCGTGGGCCGCGAGGACCTCGAGGTCGGCCACACCGAGCTCGTGGGCGGCGCCGAGGACTTCCTCGGGCAGGACTGAACCGCACCACACCCCTGACGACGTGGGCCGGATCCGTGGGATCCGGCCCTCGTGACCTCCGGGCGCGGGCGCCTCAGAGACCCAGGAGCCACCGCAGGGGGGTGAAGGAGGGCACGTCGACGACGACGTCCGCGTGCTCCCGGAGGATCGGCTTTGCGCACAGCGCCACGCCGCAGCCGGCCGCCTCGAGCAGGTCGATGTCGTTGGCGCCGTCGCCCACGCCGACGGCCTGCTCGGGGGTGAGCCCTGCGTCCTCGGCCCAGGCGCGCAGCATGGCGGCCTTCGCCGCGCGGTCCACGACGTCGCCGAGCACCCTCCCGGTCAAGTGCCCGTCCCGCACCTCGAGCTCGTTGGCGCAGTAGGCGTGCACGCCCCACGCCTCGGCCAGCGGGGCGAGCACCTGGGTGAAGCCACCGGAGACCGCGCACACCCGGCCGCCGGCCGCGGTGACGGCCTCGATCAGCGCGAGGGCTCCGTCGGTGGGCCGGATGGCCCGCACCACATCCGCCACGACGCCCACGGGCAGCCCCGCGAGCGCCTCGACGCGCGCGTGCAGCGAGGCGGCGAAGTCGAGCTCACCGCGCATCGCCCGCTCCGTCACCTCGGCGACCTCGGCCTCGCGGCCGGCGTGGGCGGCGAGCAGCTCGATGACCTCCTGCCGGATCAGCGTGGAGTCCACGTCCGTCACCACGAGGGGCACCGGCGCGGCGGCGACCGCCGCCGGCAGCGTGAGCACGTCCCACCCGGAGCTCGGCTCCGGGGCCGCCGCCCACTCGTCCGCGGCGAAGCGCCAGCCCAGCAGGCCGTCGTCGATGAGCCGTTCGGCGTCGTCCGGCACGCCGACCGGGGGCGCGTCCGTGACGAGGAGGGCGGGGTCGGCGGTGACGACGAGGCGACGCAGGGTGCTCATGCGCGGCATCCTAGGCGGGGGTGTGGGCGCGGCCGGGCGTGCGTCGCATCGGCGACGCGCCGGCCGGCCGGACTAGGCTGGCCCCCATGACCACCCCCGCGCCTCCCGACGACTGGTTCCTCCCGGATGAGGACGCCGTGCTGCAGATGCGCCGCGTGCGCGTGCGCCGCGGCACCACCGACATCCTCGGCCCCCTGGACTGGACGGTCCGCGCGGGGCAGCGGTGGATCGTGATGGGCCCGAACGGCGCGGGCAAGTCGACGCTGCTCCAGCTGGCCGCGGCCCGCCTGCACCCGACCGCCGGCGACGTCGGCGTGCTGGACGAGGTGCTCGGCGCCGTCGACGTGTTCGAGCTGCGCCCGCGCATCGGCCTCTCCTCCGCCCAGCTCGCCGCCCAGGTGCCCGCGAACGAGACCGTGCAGGACGCCGTCGTCACCGCCTCCTACGGGATCACCGGCACGTGGCGCGAGCGGTACGAGACGGAGGATCGCGCCCGCGCGCTCGGCCTCGTGGCGACCTGGGGGCTCTCCCGCCTCGCGCACCGCGCGTTCGGCACCCTCTCCGACGGTGAGCGCAAGCGCGTGCTCATCGCCCGCGCCCTGATGACCGATCCCGAGCTGCTCCTGCTGGACGAGCCCGCCGCGGGCCTGGACCTCGCCGGGCGTGAGGACCTCGTGCGCCAGCTGACGGCGCTCGCCACGGACGAGGACGCGCCCGCGCTGGTCCTCGTCACGCACCACCTCGAGGAGGTGCCCCCGGGCTTCACGCATGCGCTGCTGCTGCGGGCCGGCGGCGTCGTGGCGGCCGGGCCCATCGAGTCGACGCTCACCGAGGAGCACCTCTCCGCGGCGTTCGGCACGGACCTGAAGGTGACCCGCACCGGCGGTCGGTACACCGCCGTGGCCCGGTGACGGGGCTGCTGACCGCGCAGCTGCTGGGCATGGACCTGTGGCAGGTCCTGCTCGTGCTGCTCGCGGGGTTCTGGGCCGGCACGATCAACTCGGTGATCGGCTCGGGCACGCTCGTCACCTTCCCGACGCTCGTGGCGGTCGGGTTCCCGCCCGTGACGGCGCAGGTCTCCAACGCGATGGGCCTGGTGGCCTCGGGCTTCTCCGGCACGTACGGGTACCGCCGCGAGCTGGCCCAGTCCCGGGTGCTCCTGCCGAAGCTGACCGTCGCGTCCCTGCTCGGCGGGGTCATCGGCGCCGCCCTGCTCACCACGCTGCCCCCGGCCGTGTTCGGCTACGTCGCGCCGGTGCTGCTCGTGGTGGCCCTGACGGTCGTCGTGCTGCAGCCGCGCATCCAGGGGTGGGTCCGGCGTCGGGCGGAGGACCAGGGGCCGACCCCCGGCGCGGACTCTCCCGTGCCGGTGGGCCCCGTGACCCCGACGCTGTGGACGCTCGTGTTCCTGACCGGCATCTACGGCGGCTACTTCGTGGCCGCCCAGGGCGTCATGCTCATGGCGATCTTCGGCGTGCTGCTGGTGGGCGGCACCCTCGTGCACGCCAACGCGGTGAAGACGTGGCTGTCGCTGGTGGTCAACCTCACCGCCGCCGCGTTCTACCTGGTCTTCGCCTTCGACCGCATCGATTGGCGGGCCGTCCTGTTGATCGCGCTCTCCTCGCTCGTGGGCGGGCTCGTGGGCGCGCGGATCGGCCGGCGCATCTCACCGACGGCCCTGCGCGTCACCATCGTGATCGTGGGCCTGGTCGGGCTGGTGGTCATGGTGATGCGGCAGGTCTCGGGTGGGTGAGGGCGGGACCCGCGAGGTGCGCCTGGAGCGGATCGAGGACCTCGCCGACCCCCGCCTGGCCCCCTACACGACCATGACGGACGCGGCCCTGCGCCGTCGCGTCGACGCGGAGCACGGCGTCTTCCTCGCCGAGTCATCCCAAGTGGTCCGCCGCGCGCTGGACACCGGACACACCCCGCGCTCCTTCCTGCTGGGGGACCGCTACCGCCGGTCCTTCGCGGACGTGCTCGCCGCCCATCCGGACGTCCCGGTCTTCACCGGACCCGACGACGTGCTCGAGGCCCTCACCGGGTTCCACCTGCACCGCGGCGCCCTGGCCGCGATGGACCGCCCCGCACCCCGGCCGCTCGCCGACGTCCTCGCGGACGCCCGGCGCGTGCTCATCGCCGAGGACGTCGTGGACCACACGAACGTGGAGTGTTCCAAACCACCGCAGGCTGGCGAACGTTCCTCGGATACCAGCCGACCTTGGCAGCCCAAGGTAGCAAAAAGCGAGGTCGACGATACGTTCGAGCTCAACTCTCGCGTGTCCAGTGGTGAGGAGCGGCGTAGGACGGGAGTTCCTGGCGAGAGTCCAGGGGGCCGACACGATCGTTCTGTCTCGAGTACGAAGCGCCGCTCGCGGATCGCTGTGCTTGAGGGCTTGGTGGATCATACGAACGTTGGGGCATGTTTTAGATCAGCTGCGGCACTGGGTGTCGACGCGATCCTGGTGACGCCGACGTGTGCTGATCCGTTGTACCGGCGGTCTGTCCGTGTGTCGATGGGTACGGTCTTCCAAGTGCCGTGGACTCGCGTTGATGACTGGCCTGCCAGCATCCAGGTGCTTAAGGACGCTGGATATGTCGTGGCGGGCATGACACTGGGGGAGGGCGCAATCACGCTCGATGAGTTGGTCGCCGAGGACCACGACAATCTCGCACTAGTATTCGGCAGTGAGGGGCATGGGCTGACGCCGCAGACCGACAGACTGCTTGATCGGCGCGTGACGATTCCGATGATGCATGGCGTGGACTCGCTGAACGTTGCGGCGAGCTCAGCGGTGACGTTCTACGCGACGAAGTAGTTCAAGGATTCAGCTATCCGATCCAGCCGACGTCCTGCGTGCCTTTATGGCATGGTCGGGTGGAGCTCACTTAGTCTGGTGGCTGTTAGATGCGCGCGAAGGAGACAGCATGGCCCGCCGGAAAATGAATGCTCAATCTACGACCCTGTACAGATTGAGGCATACCGCCAAGCTCGAACATGCTGTCAAGAAGAAGTACCGCGATGAACGCTCCGTCGTCACCGAGCCCTGCAAGGTGGCGGATCGTGACGCCCTCCTCGTATATGGCCATGTAGGGGCCGATGGCCCCGTGAAGTGGGCAAGTCGCGTCCACCAACTCACTGGCGTGACAGTGGAAACAACCAACACAACGGCAGCAGGCGTTCTCTTGCTTCGCGCGAATGATGAAGCTGATACGCCTACCTGGGGATTGTGTTGGGGTATGGGTTGGCTGCTTTTGGATCAGAGTCACGTCGACGGCGCGTTCGGACAGAGACTCGCGCTGAGATCCGTTGATCCGGACCTGCTGAGCTCCCTGACTCGGACAGTACTTGACGAGAGGGCAAAGATCGATCGGTCGTCCATTCCCGCAGGTGCAGGACTGACTGGATTCGGCATCGGTGGTTTCGGTGAGCTGGTCACTCGAGTCGTTGGAAAGGCCGAGATCAAGGGTCTTACCATCGACAAGCCGTTTCGCGTGAGAGGGGCGGACGCCCTCTCGGTGCCACTCGGACTCACCCCCACAGAGCTGGTTTCGGATCTTAAGGTGCTCGAGGCCCTGCTCTCTCAAAAGCCTCGCGCAGAGCTGCAAGTGCTTGAGCAGCTCGTACCGGTTAAGAAGAAAACCTCGTTACATGACAAGCTGGAAGAGCACCTTCGAGCCGAGCTAAAGAAGTCCCCCGACGTATCTAAGATCGCCGTTACGTGGCCCCATGAACACCTAAGCGAGAATAAGCCGCCCGAAGCGTTCCGAGTAAAACGAGGCGGAGGCACCGCTCTGCGCGCCGGCCTACCTACTGCGGCACTGATCATCGACTTGATGAAAGACCGCGAAATTTCGTTCATGGATACCATTAAAATCCAGCTGTTCGGTGACGCGGAGGGCGAGGAGCCCGTAAGTAGTGATATCCCGCTTCGAAAGTGGGTGGCCTTTGAGAAGGAAGAGTCTGGGCGTCGCTACTTCCTGCATAACGGGCAGTGGTATGCGATGGACCTTGACTACGCGAAGCAGCTCGACGACCACGTTAGGAACATCTTTGCGAAACAGGCTGGCGTGGCCATGCCAGCTTGGTATGCGCCTGATGACGAGGAGGCTTATAATCGTAAGGCTGCGCAGGCGCTCGGCGCGGTGTTGATGGATCGGAAGCTCGTGCAGACAACTCAGAATAAGCGGGGCTTCGAGCCGAGTGACCTCATTACGACGAACGATGTGTACGTGCACGTAAAGTCGGCTTCCTCCTCCGCGCCGCTGAGTCACCTCTTCGCCCAAGGCGGCAACTCTGCCCATGCACTGCAGTACGACGAAGAGGCACGCAAGCAACTGCGCAGCCGGGTCCAGCAGCGCGGCGGCAATGAGGATCTGATTGGCGCGAAACCACGAAAGGTCGTGTACGCCATTCGCTCGAAACGCATAGGCGAATCACTTACAGCGGACGACCTCTTCAGCTTTAGTAAGGTCTCACTGGTCAGAGTATTCGACGAGCTGGAAGCCCGCGGTATCGAAGTGAGAATCGCAAGTATTGACTACCTGCCAGAAGAATAGTCAATTACGCTTGGGCGTTGTGGAATCTACGTTCAGGCTCGTCGACTTGTGAAAACGGTCGCGATGGTCGTGGGGTGTCGAACCAAAGAATTAGCCGGTCTTTCCTAGCTAAGTATGTGTAGTGCCACGGTCCCATCGGCCTGACGTGCCGTTCGCTCTAGACCGTTCCGCATCTCTGGTAGCCCCATGCCGTGGTACGACGCGCCGGACCCGACCGATGAACCCGGAAGTTAAGCAAGGGGCATATCGAGACATACTCGGGATCCGTCCTCCAGTTATCATCGGCTTGACTTGCATTCAGCCGGTTCGGAGCTTAGTAGTACTCTCGGACGTAGCCGAGGGCCTTTTCGAAGACGTCGTTGTCGCGAATCTTGAATTGGACGTAGAGGGTCTTCCGAAGCGCTTGGCGCACCTCCTGGTCGCCGCGGATCGTGGACTGCCACCCCTCGAAGCGGACCCCACGGACGACCTCGTCGATCCGGTTGACGACGTTCTCGACGATGATCGGGGTCTGATCGCCCTTGAGAGCGTCAAATAACTCAGTCAAGGCCGCCCGGCCCTTCTCTTCCCGGGGCATCTCGTCGGCTGCTTTCTCGGCAGCAACAGTGTCGCGGGCGAGTTCGAGAAGCTCTCGGAGGAAGTCGAGGCTGGACTGTTGGATGTCGGCGTAGCGCTCGCGCAGGTCGTTGAGGCGCTGGCCGAGTTCGACGAAGACCGGGTTGTGCAGGTGCCGGGCGATGCGTGCGGTGATCTGACGCTCGATCTCTTCGGTGGGGATGTCGGTGCGCCGACCGGTCATGAGGTCTTCGATCGTCTGAGCGTCGAGCACGATCGTCTCGGTGTTCTGCGGGATCTCGACGGCGACGTGCTCGTTGATCAGGTCGATTGTCTTGGCTCCGAGCGCGTGCCACACGAGTCGCCCCGTGATGTCTGAGGGGCGGACCGACTCGTAGACGTCCGTGAGCCAGCGGTAGTCGTCGCGATGCTTGCCCAGTATGGGGTCCGGACTGAGTGCCTCCCACAGTTGCGACACCACGCTGTAGGCGGCTCCGAAGGCGTCCTTCGTGACATCGTCGGCGATCGCGGATTGCGCCTGGACGAGGCCTTCGTACCCGCCGACCGTGCGGTCGACCCCGGGGAAGAACGCGAGCGCGGCAGCCATGGCCGGCGCGAGCTGAGCCTTCAGTTCCTCGATGTTGGAGACGACCTCCCGGACAGCCCGCTCATCGAAGGAGAGGGATCGGGCGACGTCGTCGAAGATGCCGAGGTAGTCGACGATCAGGCCGTGGGTCTTGTCCGGCGGGTACACGCGGTTGGTGCGAGTGATCGCCTGGAGCAGCGTGTGCTCCTTCAGCGGCTTGTCGAGGTACTGGCAGTAGAGGATCGGAGCGTTGAACCCGGTCAGCAGCTTCGCCGTCACGATGATGATCTTGAGCGGGTCGGTCGGGTCATTGAACCGCGCGACAACCTGCTCCAGCTCCTCGGCACCTGGGGTCCACTTGGCCCAGTCGGGCGAGTCACCTCGGGTTTTCGACATGACTATGGTCGATGCCTCCGGCCCGAGGTGCTTGTCGAGCTCGTTCTTGTAGGCGACGCAGGAGGACTTGTCGTACGCGACGACCTGTGCCTTGAACCCCTGTGGCTCGACTTTCTCCCTGAAGTGGCTGGCGATGTCAGCGGCGATCTTCGCGATGCGCGAGGGCGTCTTGATCAGCACTTCGATCGAGGCCGCCTTCTTCGAAAGCGTGATCTTGTCGCTCTCGGAGAGGTCGCGGTCGGCAGCCAGCTCCTCGAACGCCGTGTCGATGGCCTCCTGGTCGATGTGGATCTCCGAGAGGCGTGGCTCAAAGTGCAGCGGAAGAGTCGCACCGTCGCGGATGGAATCCTGGAAGGAGTATCGCGAGAGGTAGCCGCCCTCGTCGTCGGGTGCACCGAACCACTTGAACGTGTTGCGGTCGCGCCGGTTGATCGGGGTGCCGGTCAGACCGAAGAGGTACGCGTTGGGCAGCGCCCCACGCATCTTCTGCCCGTAGTCACCCTCCTGCGAGCGGTGAGCCTCGTCGACCATCGCAATGATGTTCTGCCGAGCGTCGAGGACGCCGGGTGCCTCGCCGAACTTATGGATCGTGGTGATGATGATCTTCCGCGCGCCCTGGCTGAGCAGTGTCTGGAGCTGCGCGCGCGAGTCCGTCGACACCAAGCCCGGGACGTCCGAGGCGTTGAAGGTGCCCGTGATCTGGGTGTCCAGGTCGATGCGGTCGACCACGATCAGGATAGTTGGGTTCGTGAGTTCGGCCATCGCGCGCAGTTTGAGCGCAGTGAAGACCATGAGCAGTGACTTGCCCGAGCCCTGAAAGTGCCAGATCAGGCCCTGCTTGACCTTGCCGAGCAGGACCCGGTCAACGATCAGATTGGTCGCCTGGAACTGCTGGAACCGCGCGATGATCTTGATCTTGCGATGCTTCTTGTCAGTCGCGTAGAGCGTGAAGAATCGCAGGAAGTCCAGCACCGCGCGTGGCGTCAGGACACCTTCGACGGCTTCCTGGACCGCGACGAGACCGATCTTCGCCGGCGCGTCCTCGTCGGTGGGGTCCTCGCGCCAGGGGCCCCAGAGCTCGATGGGCATGCCGATGGTGCCGTATCGGAAGTCCTTTCCCTCGGTTGCGAAGGAGAACACGTTGGGCACGAAGAACTGCGGGACGCTCTGCTCGTAGTCATCGTGGATCTGCGCGGCCCCGTCGATCCAGGTGTACGCCGGCCGGATCGGCGTCTTCGCCTCACCGACCACCAGGGGCAGACCGTTGCACCACAGCACGAGATCGAACCGCTTCTCCAGCCGGCCCTGCGTGAAGGTCACCTCGGTGGAGACGATCCACTGGTTCGAGGAGTCATCGTCGAGATGTTCGAAGTCGATCAGACGGACTGTGGTGTGCTCGCCGTTCGGCCCGAACGGCATCGATTTCTGCCCGGTCAGCCACGCCATGAACTCCTCGTTAGCGACCACCGGGTGCGGGCTGTTGCGCGCCGCGATCAGGATCGCGCGGAGGTTGTAGATGACCTCGTCGGCCTTCGCCGGATCAGCCTCGATCTCAGGGTTGAGGTTGATCAGCGCACCCTTGAGTACGCCTTCCAGCAGCACCTCGTCGACGCGACGCGGCAACTCGCTACCCGGCACGAACTGGACATCGATGGACTTGACGAGGTCCCGGATGAAGTCACGTACCGAGTTTGCCTCGTTGAACTGCGCCATCAGTCGCCCCCGAAAACTGTCTCAGACAGAGCTGACTTGATCGCTTTCACCGCATCCGACTCTTTTGCCACGGAGGCAACTGCGGATGACGCTGAGGCCATCTGCTCGAGCAAAGAATCCTGGTCCTCAAGGGACGGATGCACAACAGAAACGCGGCTCACAATGTCGGTGTTGAGGTTCTTTACCGTCGAGCCGCCGGCACCCTGCCGGAACTGTGACTGCACCCCGTAGCTCCGCAGAAGGTAGTACAGGTAGTCAGTTCGCCAGCGGCCACCGACATCCGAAAGTGAAAGCCAACCATCATGGATGCATCCGTCGATCCGAACGATGTACGGGCGGCCAAAGCTCATCGAGTTCGACAGGATGAAGTCGCCCGGCTTCACCGTGCGAGTCTTGGGAAGACCACTCGGCTTAATTCGTTGCGCCGTCCTGTCGATGAACTTGCCGTCCGGCGGTACGTCACCGATCTTGATCCAGTGCAGTCCGTCGGGACTGTCGGTCAGGTACTCATTGATTGGTCGCGGCGAGCCGCCGCGCACAATCTTAAGAACGTCACCAAGGTTTACCTCGCGACCGGGCGCGGCCCGCACGAACTGCTCAACAAGTTCTGACTGGCTGCGGACTACCTCCGCGTGCACTTTGGTCAGCGCTCGTCTGTGCCGCTCGACGGTCCAGAGGAGGTCGGCGATGCGCTTCTGCTCGTCGAGGGGTGGGAGATCGAACTCGAAATCCTTCAGGTCACGCCAGTTCGTGCGCGGCGACAGCGACCCTGCCGACGTACCGAGAGCATGCTCGAAGAAGCCGTTCGACTGCACGAGGAACGGGAGCAACTCACCAAGGAGCTGCGTCCCATCGGTCTCGAACGTGTAGATGTCGCCGGAGCAGATGGCGTCGAACTCGGCGTAGGCAACCTTGCGCTGGTACGCGCGCCGTTTGCCGAAGAGCGTCTGTCCAGGCTTCACGCGTCGCGTGAAGGTGGTGCCGTCCTCTGTTGAACCCCACCGGCTAACCTTCAGCTCGCCGGGGTCCATGTGCTCCATCGCGATGACGCGGTTGATGCCGGCCGCTTCGAGATCACGGATGGTCTCATTGACGTTACGAACAACGTCGCCGAAGGCAACCCGCTTCCAGCGCGACTTGTCGAGGTTGAGGCTCACGCGGGCACCTCCGCTCTCAGCAGCGCGAGAACGTCAGTAATCGCCTGGTCCGAAACCTGCGCGGCAGTTCGCCACTGCGCCACTGCATCGCTGACATCGATGTGCTCGCCGCCTTCATTCGCCGAGTCGCCCGCGACGTACAACGGAATCGCGAGGCTGTGGCCCTTCTCCGCGATCTGGTCGAGGGTGCCAACTGCAGCGAACCCGTCCTGTGGCTCGAAGGCGCGATAGGCGGCCAGGATCTTCTGTTGGTGCGCCTCGCGGAGGAAGGACTGTGCCTGTTCGCGGGCGACTTCGTTCACGGCATTGATGAACAGCACCTCGCCCTGGTGCTCGGTGGGCTTGTTGGCGCGGAGCGTGACGACCACGGCCTCCATCGGGCTGTTGTAGAAGAGCCCTGCGCCGAGCCCCAGGACGCACTCGATGAGGTCTGACTGCACCAGTGCTTTGCGGAGGGACGCCTCTTCACGCCGGAAGAGCACCCCGTGGGGGAAGAGGATCGCAGCGCGGCCCGTATCGGGGTCGAGGCTCTTGGCGATGTGCTGGAAGAACGCGTAGTCGGCACGTCCCTGTGGCGGGACACCCCAGACGTTCCGGCCGTAGGGGTCCTTGGCGAATGCGGCACGGTTCCAGGCCTTGATGGAGTAGGGCGGGTTTGCCAGCACGACGTCGAACGTCTGCAGATGGCCCTTGCCGTCGAGGAATGCCGGTCGGCTGAGGGTGTCGCCGTGAGCGATGTGACCGTCTGTGATCCCGTGCAGGAACAGATTCATCCGCGCGATGGCAGAGGTCCCGTAGTTGAGCTCCTGGCCGTAGAGGCGCAGATTCCGCCACTCCTTGCCCTGCCTCTTGAGCTCGGCGGCGGTGGAGATGAGCATGCCGCCCGTGCCGCAGGTGGGGTCGTACACCGACTCACCCGGCTGGGGCTCCAGCATCATCGTCATCAGGTGCACCAGCGTGCGATTGGTGTAGAACTCCTGCGCGGTGTGACCGGAGTCGTCCGCGAATTTCTTGATCAGGTACTCGTAGCCGTTGCCGAGCTCGTCCTCGGGCAGGTTGGCGATCGAGAGCGTCTTGGTGGAGAAGTGCTCGATGAGGTCGGCCAGAGTCGAGTCCGGGAGCAGGTCCTTGTTGCCCCAGTCGCCGTCGCCGAAGACGCCGGGGAGTGTGTCGGGGTTGGCCTTCTCGATGGAGCGCATGGCGTGCAGGAGTGCCGCGCCGATGTTCTGCGTGACGCCGTGGATGTCGTCCCAGTGGCAGCCGTGGGGGATGGCGAAGCGGTGGTTCTCTGGGAGGTCGGCGAGCTCCTCGTCTTCGTACACCTCCATCGCGGCGGCGTGCTCCTCGTCGTAGACGTCGGAGATCCGCTTCAAGAAGACCAGCGGGAAGATGTACTGCTTGTAGTCGCCGGCGTCAATCAGGCCACGGAGAACGATTGCCGCGCCCCAGAGGTAGTTCTCCAGCTCACGCTGGGTGATTCGGGTGCTCATACGGACAGCCCCCACTTCGCCAGCTCGGCCTCCAGCGCAGCACGCGTCGTGGTCGCCTCGGCGTGCGCCGTTTCGAGATTCGCGAGCGCGTCCTCGAGCGTGAGCTTCTCACCGCTGTCAGGAGGCGCGACGTACAGCGGGACGTTGAGGTTGTAGTCGTTGCTCTCGATCTCGGCCAGGTCGACGACACGGGAGCGGCCCTCGATGTCAGCGTAGAGCTCATAGGCGTCGAGGATCTGCTGGGCATGCTCGGGTTCGAGGGTGTTCTGGTTGCGTCCGCGCTTGAACAGGTCTTCACCGTTGATGAAGAGCACCTTGCCGTACTCGTCTGGTTGCTTCTCCGTTCGAAGGATCAGCACGCAGGCGGCGAGGCCAGTGCCGTAGAACAGGTTGGGGGCCAACCCGATGACCGCGTCGACGAGGTCTGACTTGAGCACGTGGGTGCGGATCCGCGCCTCAGCTCCCTGCCGGAAGAGTGCCCCTTGGGGCAGGACGACGGCGACCCGGCCGGTCTTCGGCTTCGCGGAGGTGATCATGTGCTGGACCCACGCCCAGTCGGCGTATCCCTTCGGCGGAACACCACCGAGCGCATTCCGGCCCCACTTGTCGGACGCCCACTCGGGCTCGCCCCAATTCTTGAGCGAGAACGGCGGGTTGGCCACGACGCAGTCAAACTGCGCGAGGTTGTTGCCCGTGTAGAAGGCGGGGCTGCGCAACGTGTCCTCGCGGACGATCTTGAAGTCCTCGACGCCGTGTAGCAGCAGGTTCATCCGTGCGATCGCGGAGGTGGCGAGCACCTTCTCCTGGCCGTAGAGCTTGCCCCACAGGGTCTTGGGGCTGCCGCCGGCATCTTTCACGTGCTCGATGACCTCGATCAGCATCCCGCCGGTGCCGCAAGCCGGGTCGTAGACCGTCTCACCCTCGGTGGGATCGAGGATGTTGACGAGCAGGCCGACCACCGAGCGCGGCGTGTAGTACTCACCGGCCTTCTTGTTCGACTGGTCGGCGAACCTCTTGATGAGGTACTCGTACGCGTTGCCGAACACGTCGGGCGGCACAGCGGCGTTGGTCAGAGCCTTACTCGAGAAGTGCTCGATGAGATCGGCGAGCTTGCGGTCGGGCAGCTTGTCCTTGTTGGTCCAGCTGGCGCTGCCGAAGATGCCGTAGAGGGTCTCTGGGTTGGCCTTTTCGATCTCGCGGAACGCGGTCTGCAGCGCAGTGCCGATGTTCTCGGTGTGGCTGCGCACGTCACCCCACAGGCTGCCCTCGGGGATCACGAAGCGGTGGTTCTCCGCAAACAGGGCGAACTCGTGGTCGCCTCCGGACTCGTCCAGCGCTTGGGCGTACTCCTCGAGGTAGACGTCGCTGATCCGCTTGAAGAACATCAGCGGGAAGATGTATGCCTTGAAGTCGGCCTGGTCGATGCTGCCGCGCAGCAGGTCAGCCGCGGCGGCAAGGTACTGCTCAAGCTCCGCCAGCGTCAGCCGATCGCTCCCGCCGTGGGGCCGCAATGCACGCGCTGCCGCGCGTGCCTCATCCTCGGTCATCCGTCTCCTAGCTATTGCTCCGCCACGCGACAAGGCGCTGCCGACTCAGCTTTCCGCCGAGGGGACAACGTGCCCTGACGGGGCGCGTGTCGCGCCAGCACGCGGTGGGCGGTTCCGATCGACACGCCAGCACCTCCGGCGATGCTGCGCAACGTCTCGCCTTGATCTCTCCGCATCCTAATCTCGCGCTGCGTCTCGTCACTAATGGTGCGTGGTCGACCGTGGCTGACTCCGTGTTCCCGCGCTGCTTGGATGCCGGCCCGGACGCGGGAGCTTTGGAGCTCTCGGCGGCGCCGGGTGAGCTCGCGGACGTCATCGAGGAACTCCGAGTCTCCGGTGTGCTCTCCCGCGGCGAGGCCCTTGAGGACTTTCACGGCAACTCCTCGGTCAACGAGGTCCAGCAGTGTCTCGAGCCCGTCGACCATGCTCGTGCTCAGGCTTCGTGCGTGGGTCACGGTGAGCGCATCGCCGTCGCCCACCTCCGCCACAGCAGCGAGGAGCCCGGGGCGGTTCTTGATCAGGCGTCGACGCGATGCTGTCTCCTCGACGAGACGTGAGCAGATCGGCTTGAGTGCTTGCCGTTGCAACCTCGCGTCCTGAGGGTCTGTCCCGACCCGAATGAGTCCGATGAGCGCCATCAGCCCAGGCTCAGGTCGCCGCTGCGCAGTCCCAGCATGGCAGTGTGTGGGGGCATAGGGTTTATTGAACACTCCTAGCCGGCCCACGATGACGACCGAGCGGCCGTATTTGCCTTCTGACCTGCGGAAACGCAATGCTCAGTTCATCGGTGTGTCGACCGGAAGGAACCGAGTTCACGGGTCCGAGATGCTTCAGAACGCGTCGTGACCGCTTTCAACCTGGGCGCCGTGGTGCGCTCCGCCGTCGCCCTCGGCTGGGACGCGCTGCTGCTCACCCCGCAGGCCGCCGACCCGCTGTACCGGCGCGCCATCCGCGTCTCGATGGGCACGGTGTTCCGCCTGCCGTGGGCGCGCCTGCCCGGCCCGGTCGCCGCGTCGCTGCCCGCGCTGCGGGCGGCCGGGTTCGCGGTGGCCGCCCTCGAGGTGACGGACCGCGCCGTGGGCCTGGACTCGCCGGAGATCGAGCCGCTGCGGACCGCCGAGCGCCTGGCCCTCGTCCTCGGCCAGGAGGGGCCGGGGGTCCGGCCCGAGACCCTCGCCCAGACCGACGCCGACGTCGTCATCCCCATGCCCGACGGCGTCGACTCACTGAACGTGGCCGCGGCCGCGGCGGTCGCGCTGTGGGAGCTGCGCGCACGCTGACCGGCCCGGGTGCGGTAGAGTGGGCGGCTGGCCCGCCGTCCGGCGGACCCCCTGACCACACCTCTCGCGCCCCTGGTCCCAATCAGGCGGCTGAAACGAAGGATGCACCATGAAGTCTGAGATCCACCCGGATTACCGCTACGTCATCTTCAACGACCTCGCCTCCGGTGAGAAGATCCTCACCCGCAGCACCGCGAACTCCGAGAAGACCGCGGAGTGGACCGATGGCAACACCTACCCGGTGATCGACGTCGAGATCTCGGCCGCCTCGCACCCGTTCTACACGGGCAAGCAGCGCATCATGGACACCGCCGGCCGCGTCGAGCGCTTCAACGCCCGCTTCAAGGGCTTCGGCGGCAAGAAGTGACCGCGGCGGCCTGAGCCGCGCGCCCACCACGACGACGGGCCCCGCGCCCCCGGAGCGATCCGGGCGGTGCGGGGCCCGTCGCGTCGCCCGTAGGCTGGCGGGCATGACGACTCTCCACGGTGAATACAAGGTGATCGGCGGCAAGCTGGTCGCGGCGGACCTGAGCCTCGCGGACGGCCGGATCGCGACCGCCAGCATCAACGGTGACTTCTTCCTCGAGCCGGACGAGGCGCTCGAGGACCTCAACGCGGCGGTGACCGGGCTGTCCGCGGACGCCGAGCATCGCGTCATCCGGGAGGCCGTCGAGCGGGGTCTGCGACCCGAGGCCGAGCTGTTCGGCGTGGACGCCTTCGCGGTCGCCTCGGCCGTGCGTCGCGCCCTCGGCAAGGCGACCACGTGGGAGGACCACGAGTGGGAGGTCATCGGGCCGGAGCCGATGCCGATCGCGCTGACCTTGGCCCTGGACGAGGTGCTCACCCGACAGGTGGCCGAGGGACGTCGCAAGCCGACCATGCGCCTGTGGCAGTGGAACGAGCCGGCCGTGGTGATCGGCGCCTTCCAGTCGCTGGCCAACGAGGTGGACCCCGAGGGGGCGCGGCGGCACGGCATCAACGTGGTGCGGCGGATCTCCGGCGGCGGCGCGATGTTCATGGAGGCGGACAACTGCGTCACGTACTCGATGCACGTGCCGTCGTCGCTGGTCGACGGGCTGGAGACGGCGGAGACCTACCCGTTCCTGGACGAGTGGACCATGGACGCGCTCGCCCGACTCGGCGTGCAGGCGTTCTACCAGCCGCTCAACGACATCGCCACGGACCAGGGGAAGATCGGCGGCGCCGCGCAGAAGCGGGTGGGCACGGCCGGGCTGCTGCACCACGTGACGATGAGCTACGACATCGACGCGGACAAGATGCTCGAGGTGCTGCGCATCGGCCGGGAGAAGCTGCGCGGCAAGGGCGTGGCCTCGGCGAAGAAGCGGGTGGATCCGCTCCGCCGCCAGACCGGCGTCTCGCGCGCCGAGATCTGGGAGACCATGATGACCACCTTCCAGGAGCGCTACGGCGCACGCCGCGTCGAGCTGGACGAGGCCACCCGCGAGGAGGCCGAGCAGCTGGCCCGCACCAAGTTCACGACCCCGGAGTGGACGGCGCGGGTGCCCTGAGCCACCTGACGGCGTCCCGGCACCGTCCGGCACGCTTCCGTCCGGGGGCGGTTTGCGGTGGTATTCGACGTGAATACCGCCCGAAACCGCCCCCGACGCGTCGAGGTGTGGCGGGGCGGCTCTGTCAGGATCGGACCATGACCCCCGACGACGCCCCCGTCCGCCTGATCGCCCGCTCCGACGCCCCGCGGCGCCCACGGTCGACCGTGGACGTCCACTGCGCCCTCGAGCTGGAGCTCGCCTCCGGCCGCCGCGTGCCTCTGCTCACGGACCGCGGCTGGAGCGCGGACGGCACGTGGGACCTCGTCACGGTCCGCGACCTCGACGAGGCCGCCGCCACGGTGACCGGGCCGGACGAGCCGGGCGGCGGCCGCACGCCTGCCCAGGAGGAGACGCGACACTGGGACGCGCTGGCAGCGGTCGCGGCCGAGGCCGGGGTGCCGGTGGGGGCCGCAACGTTGCGCGAGCTGCCGCTGGTGGGGGAGACCTCGCCCGAGCTGGCCGCCCTCGTGGACCGGGCGCACCGCGAGGCCCGCGCCCTGAACCGGCTGCTCGGCGTCCACCCGCTGGCCCTCGGCACGCTCGCGCCGGCCGACGTGCTGGGCGCCGACGCGACCGCCGCGCTGCGGACCGGACTGGCCGCGGGACTCGGCGTCGCGCCGACGGCGTGGGAGGACCCGGGCGTCGTGCTCGCGCCCGCCGCGGACGCCGGACCCGGAGCTGCTGCACGTGGTCCTGCTGCACACGACCGCGGTGGTCGCCGGGCCACCCGCACTCGTGGCCCGCCTCGCGGACGCCGACGTCTCCGACCTGCTCGACGACGCCTCCCTCGGCGCCCACCTGCGCCGCCCGGTGGAGGACGTGTCGGCGGCCTGGCTCCACGCGGCCGACCGGCAGGCGCTGTCCCTCGACCCGGACGGCGGGGCCGCGCACGTGGCGCGCCACGCCGAACTGACGGCCGTGCTGGAGACGCGGCCCGTCGTCGTCGAGCGGGTGGGGATGCGCGACCGGGACGCCCAGCGCGCCGCCGACGCCGTGGGCCTGCGCCGGGTGGGCCGGGAACGCGTGCTCCGCGTCGCCGCGCCCTGAGCTGGAATGGTCACGACACGCCGCCTCGCCCGAGGGGAGGCGGCGTGTCGTGACCACTCTGCGCGGGAGGGCTTACCGCTCAGCCCGCCGGCTGCACCGCCTGCACGCGCAGGGACCGCCGCAGGGCGTCCGTGTGCTCCACGACCAGGCGCCGCAGGGCCCCCGGGGCGTCGGGGTGCTCGTCCAGCCAGCGCTGGGCCGCGGCCAGCGTCGGGTGCGACTCCTGCGCGTCGGCGCCGCCGGCCACCGCGTCCTGGCGGCCCGGGAACAGCCCGCCGATCGCGCGCGAGGCCAGCCCGTTGGACCGCGAGGCCCACACCGAGGTCAGGCGCGGCCAGAAGCCGGACTCGTAGGGGGCGAGGAGCTCGACCTCGCCCGCCGCGAAGCCGGCCGCCGTGGCCGAGAGCAGGTCGTTGGACAGCTCCGTGCCGGTGGCCGTGCGGCCGGACATGACCGCCTCCCACGCCGCGGCCTTGACCTCGGCCTCGGGGCGGGCGGCCGCGGCGAGGCGGTGCCACGTGACCGTCTGGGCGGTGCGGCCGGCCTCGAGCTCCGCGTCCAGGCGGTCCTGGCCGGCCCGGCCGGTCGCGGCGAGGGCCTGGAGCACGAGCCAGCGCAGCTCCGCGTCGATCGCCAGGCCCGGCGCCGACGTCGCCGCGTCCTCGCCGAGCAGGGCGGCCTCGAGGGCCGCGGCCATCCCGACGTCGGCGCGCGCCAGCGTCGCCCACGTGCGGGCCGCGGTGCGCTGGCGGTCGGAGCCGGCCTCGAGCGTGCGGGTCTGCTCGGCCAGGACCTCGCCCAGCCGGGCCCGCAGCGCGTCCCGGTCCTCGGCGCGGGCGTACTGGCCCACGGCCGCGGCGGCCTGCGTCAGCACCTGCGCGTGCACGCCCACGGTCGCGATCCGCGCGGACAGCGTCGCCACCGCGTCCAGGAACCGGGCGACCGGCAGCTCGCCGTCGCGGGTCATCGACCACAGGGCGGCCCACACGGTGGCCTCCGCGAGCGGGTCCGCGATGGGGTGCGTCAGGGCCGCGCGCAGCGAGCCCGCGTCGAGCGCGACGGCGGCGTAGGTGAGGTCCTCGTCGTTGGGCAGCACGAGGCGGACGCCCCCGGGGACCTCGAGGTCCGGCAGGGGCACGGCCGCGCCCTCCGCCCCGCCCGGCACGTCGGCGGTGACCTGGGCGGTGCGGCGCAGGACGCCGTCCTGCCCGGGCGTGAAGAGGCCGACCTTCAGCACGTGCGGGCGGAGGATCGGCCCGCCCGTGACCGGGTCCGTGCCCTCCTGGCGCAGCACCGGGGCGTCGCCGTCGACGTCGACCCGCAGCCGGGGCACGCCGGAGGTGTGCAGCCACGCGTCCGCCCACGCGCGCATGTCCCGCCCCGAGGCGGCCTCGAGCGCGGCCATGAAGTCGGCGAGGGAGGCGTTGCCCCACGCGTGGGCGGCGAAGTAGCGGTGCGCGGCGTCGAGGAACGCGTCCCGGCCCACGTAGGCGGCCAGCTGCTTGAGCACGGAGGCGCCCTTGGCGTAGGTGATGCCGTCGAAGTTCTGACGGGCGGCCTCGAGGTCGACGATGTCCGCGACGATGGGGTGCGTCGTCGGCATCTGGTCCTGCACGTACGCCCAGGCCTTGCGGCGGGACGCGAAGGTCACCCACGCGGTCCGGAAGTCGGTGGCCTCGTCCACGCCGAGGGCGCCCATGTAGTCCGCGAACGACTCCTTGAGCCACAGGTCGTCCCACCAGTGCATCGTCACGAGGTCGCCGAACCACATGTGCGCCATCTCGTGCAGGATCACGTTGGCCCGGCCCTCGTACTGGACCGCGGTGGCCCGCGAGGTGAACACGAAGTCCTCGGTGAAGGTCACGAGGCCCGGGTTCTCCATGGCGCCGAGGTTGTACTCGGGCACGAACGCCTGGTCGTACTTGCCCCACGGGTACGCGACGCCGAAGAGGTCGTGGAAGAACGTCAGCCCCCGCTTCGTCACGTCGAACACGGCCTCGGGGTCGAACGCGTCGGCCATCGTGCGCCGGGTGAACAGCCGCAGCGGCACGGCCTGCGCACCGCTGGCCGGGTGACCGTCCCAGGCGTCCTCCCACTGCGCATAGGGGCCGGCGAGCAGCGTCGTGATGTAGGTGGACTGGGGGAGCGTCGGGGCGAACTCCGCCCGGACGACGCCGTCCCCGGCCCGCGTCCGGGACACCTCGGGCCGGTTCGAGGCCAGCACCCAGTCCTCGGGTCCGGTGAGGGAGAAGGTGAAGGCGGCCTTGAGGTCCGGCTGCTCGAAGTCCGGGAACACGCGGCGCGCGTCGGCGGGCTCGTACTGGGTGTAGAGGTAGACCTCGCCGTCGGCGGGGTCCGTGAAGCGGTGCAGGCCCTCGCCCGACCGGGAGTACACGGACCGGCCGACCAGCTCGACCACGTTCTGCGCCGCCAGATCGGGCAGCAGCACCCGGGCCCCGCCCACGACCTCGGCCACGTCCAGCGCCGTGCCGTTGAGGGTCACCGACTCCACGCCCCCGTGGATCCAGTCCAGGTGGGTCTGCGCGCCCGGCTCGGCGCACGCGAAGCGGATCACGGTGCGGACCGGATAGGTGTCGGTCGCGGCGTCCCGGGCGTCGGAGAGGTCCACGTCCACGGCGTAGTCCTGCACCGTGAGCAGGCGGGAGCGTTCCGCGGCCTCAGCGCGGGTGACGTTGGTGGCGTCGAGGTCGGGGGTGGTGTCGGTCAAGGCGAGCCTCCGGTCGGGGATCCAGCGGGGACGGCGACGCGCGGACACACCGGGGCGTGCCCGCGCGTCGGCGGTGGTCCGGGACCGGCGGCCCGGGGCCGCGTCAGTGCGGCTTCGGGACGGGCTGGCCCTTGGAGAGCACCGTCAGGCCGGATTCTGTCACGGTGTAGCCGTTCGCCTCGTCCTCCGCCCGGTCGAAGCCGATGCGCGCGCCCGGGGGCACGACCACGTTCTTGTCCAGGATCGCGTTGCGCACGTGGGCCCCCTCGCCGATCACGACGGAGTCCAGCAGCACCGACTGCTCCACCCACGCCTCGTTGTGCACGCGCACGTCCGTGGAGAGCACGGACTGGGCCACGGTGCCGCCGGAGATGACCACGCCCTGGGAGAGGATCGAGTCGTTCGCCGAGCCGGGGCGGCGGGTGGACGAGCGCACGAGCTTGGCGGGCGGGGAGACGGACTGGCGGGTGTAGAGCGGCCACTCGCGGTTGTAGAGGTTGAACTCCGGCCACGGCTGCACCAGGTCCATGTGCGCGTCGTAGTAGGAGTCCAGGGTGCCGACGTCCCGCCAGTAGTGCTTGCCGGCCGTGCCGCCGGGCACCTCGTTGGAGGTGAAGTCGTACACCCCGGCCTCGCCGCGCTCCACGAACAGCGGGATGATGTCCCCGCCCATGTCGTTGTTCGACTCGGGGTTCTCCTCGTCCTGGTTCAGCGCCGCCACGAGGGCGTCCGTGTCGAACACGTAGTTGCCCATCGAGGCCAGGAACTGCGTGGGGTCGTCCGGCAGGCCGGGGGTCGTCTTCGGCTTCTCCACGAACGCCGAGATCCGCGTCCTGTCCTGCGGGTCCGTCTCGATCACCCCGAACGAGGAGGCCAGCTCGAGGGGCTGGCGCACCGCGGCCACGGTCGCCTTGGCGCCCGAGGCGATGTGCTGGTCCACCATCTGCTGGAAGTCCATGTGGTAGACGTGGTCCGCGCCGATGACGACGACGATGTCCGGCCGTGCGTCGTGGATCAGGTTCATGGACTGGTAGATGGCGTTCGCGCTGCCCGTGAACCAGTCCTTGCCCCGGCGCTGCTGCGCCGGCACGGAGGCCACGTAGTTGTTCAGCAGCGTGGACATCCGCCACGTCTCGGAGATGTGGCGGTCCAGCGAGTGCGACTTGTACTGCGTCAGCACGACGATCTCGCGGTACCGGCTGTTGACCAGGTTGGACAGCGCGAAGTCGATGAGGCGGTACGTGCCGCCGAACGGGACGGCCGGCTTGGCACGGTCGGCCGTCAGCGGCATCAGACGCTTGCCCTCACCGCCCGCCAGCACGACCGAGAGGACCTTCTTCTGCACCATCTGCGTCACTCCTCATGAGCCGGGTCGTCGCGACCCGCACGCGTGCTCTGGGCGTGCGGGGCATCCGTGCCGCCAGACTATCGACCCCCGCCGGGCTGAACTAGGTTGGGGGCGTGCGCATCGACATCGTGAGCAAAGAGTTCCCCCCGTCCATCTACGGCGGTGCCGGCGTCCACGTCGCCGAGCTGACCCGCGTCCTCGCCTCCCGCGTCGACGTCCGCGTCCATGCCTTCGGCGAGCCGCGCGACCCGGACTACCACGGGGCCCGCGTCCTGACGTACCCGAACCCGCCCGGGTTCGACGCCGCCAACGGGGCCGTGCAGACCCTGGCCACCGACCTCACGATCCTCGGGGACCTCGAGGGCGCCGACGTCATCCACTCCCACACCTGGTACGCCAACCTGGCCGGCCACCTCGGCAAGCTCCTGCACGAGGCCCCCCACGTCCTCTCCGCGCACTCCCTCGAGCCGCTGCGCCCCTGGAAGGCGGAGCAGCTCGGCGGCGGCTACGCCCTGTCCAGCTGGGCCGAGCGCACGGCCTACCTCGGGGCGGACGCGGTCATCGCGGTCTCGGACGGCATGCGTCGGGACATCCTGGCCTGCTACCCGGACGTGGACCCGGCAAAGGTGCACACGGTCCACAACGGCATCGACACACAGGTCTGGACCCCGCAGACCGGCACCGCCGCACTGGAGAAGTACGGAATCGACCCGGACAAGCCCTCCGTCGCGTTCGTCGGCCGCATCACGCGCCAGAAGGGCGTGCCCCACCTGCTCCGTGCGGCCCTGCGGCTGCCGGAGGACGTCCAGCTCGTGCTGTGCGTGGGCGCCCCGGACACCGCGGAGCTGGCGCACGAGGTGAACGGGTTGATCGCCGAGCTGCGGCGCACCCGCCAGGGCGTCGTCGTGATCGAGGGGATGATCCCGCGCCACGAGGTGATGGAGATCCTCACGGCCGCCACCGTGTTCGCCTGCCCCTCGGTCTACGAGCCGCTGGGCATCGTCAACCTCGAGGCGATGGCGTGCGGCACCGCCGTCGTCGCCTCCGCCGTGGGCGGCATCCCGGAGGTCGTGCAGGACGGCGAGACCGGCCTGCTCGTCCCCTTCGAGCAGGTCGACGACGGCACGGGGGCGCCCGTGGACGAGGAGGGGTTCGCCGCCGACTTCGCGGCCGCGCTCACCCGCGTCGTGGAGGACCCGGAGCGCGCCCGCGCGATGGGTGAGGCCGGCCGGGCCCGCGCGATCGAGCACTTCTCGTGGGAGACCATCGCGGAGCGCACGATCGAGGTCTACGAGGCCGTGCTGCGCTGAGCCCGCCCGGCCGACCACGCAGACGGGCCCCCGCCACCGCGAGGTGACGGGGGCCCGGTGCGTCCGGGGACGGACGCGGTCAGCCGCGGCGGCCCCGCGCCGCCTTCTCGCGGGCGCGCACGGCCTTCTCGTCCTCCGGCTCCTCGCCGGCGGCCCGGCGGGCCGTGAACCAGGCGTGGGCCTCCTCCTGGCGCTGGGTCTCGGCGTCCGTGGCCACCGCCATGCGCAGGTGCTCGGGCTCGAGGCCGAACGCCTCGACGAGCTCGAGGGCGAAGGGGCGCAGCCGCTCGGCCAGCCGGTTGACGTAGCCGCGCAGGGCCCGGGCGCGCTGGCTCGAGACGCGGCCGTGGGCCACGAACCAGCCGAGGTCGTCCTCGATGAGGCGCAGCGCGAAGAGGTCGCGCAGCCACGTCAGGACGGTCTTCGTGGTCTCATCCGTGATGCCCTCCAGGGCGCGGGTGAAGGCCTCCCACTGCAGCAGCTCGCCGTGGTTGCGGGCGGCCTCGATGAGCTCGTGCTGGCGCGTGTTGAACGCCTCCGCCTGCGCCGCCTGGCCCTTGCCCCGGGCCCCCGAGAGGGTGCCGGCGACGTCGGCGGTCTTGGCGCGGACGCGCTCGGTGAGCAGCTCATGCTGGACGGCAGGGTCCTTGAACCAGTTCGCGGAGCGGCGCTCGGACCCGCCGTCGGCTACGGACTGGACGGCCTTGTGCAGGCCCGCACGGTGGAGGGCGTCCGAGGCCTGATGGACCACGTAGCGGGAGACGGCGCCCACATTGAGACGTCCGAACTCCTTCGAGTAGTCGGTCAGCAGACGCTTGCCCACCAGCTGCAGGAGCACCGTGTTGTCGCCCTCGAACGTGACGTACACGTCCAGGTCGGCACGCATCTGGGCCACCCGGTTCTCGGCGAGGAACCCGGCGCCGCCGCACGCCTCGCGGGCCTCCTGCAGGGTGTCCAGGGCGTGCCACGTGGTCAGCGGCTTGACGGCCGCGGCGAGCGTCTCGAGCTCCTGCCGGTCCACGTCCGTGTCGGAGCGGCCGGAGAAGACGTCGTCGAACTTCTCGACGAGCTCGTTGGAGGCGAAGGCGTCCGCGTAGGCGCGGGCCAGGCGGTCGATGAGGCGGCGCTGGTGGTTCTGGTAGTCCAGCAGCACCTCCTCCCGCTGCGGGTCGGAGGCGTTGAACTGGCGGCGCTGCTCCGCGTAGGCCAGCGCACCGTGCAGGCCGAGGAAGGAGGCCGTGGTGGCGGCGAGGGACAGGGAGACGCGGCCCTGGACGAGCGTGCCGAGCATCGTGAAGAAGCGACGCCCGGGGGAGGCGATGGGCGAGGAGTAGGTACCGTCCTCGGCCACGTCGCCGTAGCGGTTGAGGAGGTTGGTGCGCGGGATGCGGACCTGGGTGAAGTGCAGGCGGCCGTTGTCGATGCCGTTCAGGCCGCCCTTGAGGCCGTCGTCCTCGCCGCCCACGCCGGGCAGGAAGGCGCCCTCCTCGTCCCGGATGGGGACGTAGAAGCAGTGCACCCCGTGGTTGACGCCCCGGGTGATCAGCTGCGCGAAGACCGTGGCCGCCCTGCCGTGCAGCGCGGCGTTGCCGAGGTAGTCCTTCCAGGCGCCCTTGAACGGGGTGTGGATGACGAACTCCTGGGTCGCCTCGTCGTACGTGGCGGTCGTGGCGATCGAGGCGACGTCCGAGCCGTGCCCGATCTCGGTCATGGCGAAGGCGCCCGGGACGCTCAGGTCCATCGCGCCCGGCAGCCACCGGCGGTGGTGCTCCGCGGTGCCCAGGTGCAGGATCGCCGAGCTGAACAGGCCCCACTGCACACCGGCCTTGATCTGCAGGGAGGGGTCCGCGAGCACGAGGTCCCCGAAGGCGGAGAGGTTGCCGCCGTGGTTGTCCTCGCCGCCGAACTCCCGCGGGAAGGCACGGTGGACCGCGTTGCGCTCCACGAGGACGCCCAGCTGCCGCAGGACGCGGGCCCGGTGCTCGTCCATGCCGAGCAGCGGGTCGCGCCACAGGGCGGGGTCCTTGGCGAGCTCGCGGGATTCGCGGCGCTCGGCGGCCCAGCGGCCGAGGAGGGCCTCCTCGAGGGCCGCGGCGTCGAGGGAGCCGGGCGTCGGCCGCTCGGGCGCGATCTCGGCGACGTCGGAGGGGGCCTCGGTGCTGTGCGTCGGGGACTGGGGGGCGAGCTTCTCGTGGACGGTCATGACGATGCTCCTGTTCGTGAGTGGGGGCGGGCGCGGTCGGCGTCCGCCGCCGCGGGGTCGAGGGAGGCGCCGGGCGCGGCGCCGAGGAGGCCGGTCAGCAGCCAGTCGGCGATGGCGCGGGCCATCGCCTCGACCGGGATGCGTCCGGCGGCCGGGGTCCGCAGCCAGGTCTCGGCGGCGGCCCGGACGAGGCCGACGGCGGCGCGCGGCCACAGGGCGAGCGGGTCCGCCGGCGCCGGGGCGTGGCCCCGCGCGGCCATCCCGCGCGCCAGGCCCGACTCGAGCACGGCGTAGACGCGCTCGAGGAACGGGCCCAGCACGGGGGCCTCGGCCGTGGCGGGGGACGGGGCGACGGCGAACGCGTACACCTCGGGCGACGTCGCCGCGACCGTGAGGTACACCTCGACCATGCGGCGCAGGGCCTCGGGCTCGGAGACCGGCTCGTCCGCGACCTCGAGCAGGCGGCGCTCCATGTGGGCGGTGACCCGCTCGGACACGGCGAGGCGCAGGCCCTCGCGGTCGCCGAAGTAGCGGTAGTAGACGGTCTTGGAGGTGCCCGCGTGGGCGGCGATCTCCTCCATCGAGGCGTGTGCGCCCAGGGCGTGCACGGCCGACCGGGCGGCCCGGACCAGTTCCAGACGGCGCTCGGCGCGGTGCCGGTCCCAGCGGACGCTGCGACCGTCCCGGGCGGTGGACGTGACGGGGTTCACGAAACCGAGCGTATCAGGTACTGTGGGTCACAGTCACCCACCCCGCCGACGTCCGTATCGTCCGGGGTGGAAACGCCCCCGCCGCGTCGGCGGTGGGCCCGCCGTCGAGAGGACCGTCATGACCCACCACGAGACCCCCGCGTCCGAGACCGCCTCCCGCCCCGCCGTCGCCGGTGGAGCGCTGCGCCCCGCCGTCATCCTGGGCGGTAACCGCATCCCCTTCGCCCGTGCCAACACCGCCTACGCCGAGGCCGGGAACCAGGAGATGCTCACGGCCACGCTCGACGGCCTCGTCGCGCGGTTCGGGCTCCAGGGCGAGCGCATCGGCCAGGTCACCGCCGGCGCCGTCCTCAAGCACCCGCGCAACTTCAACCTCACCCGCGAGGCCGTCCTGGGCTCCGCGCTCTCCGCCGCCACCCCGGCCGCCGACGTCCAGGTGGCCTGCGCCACCGGCATGGAGGCCCTGGGCACCCTCGCCAACAAGATCCGGCTCGGCCAGCTCGACTCCGCCATCGGCGGCGGCGTGGACTCGATCTCGGACGCGCCCGTCTCGCTCTCGGACGGCGCGCGCCGCGTGCTGCTGCAGCTCAACACCGCCAAGACCACGAAGGACCGCCTGCGCGCCCTCGCCCAGCTGCGCCCCGGGCAGCTCGTGCCCGAGCCGGCCGGCGCGGGCGAGCCGCGCACCGGCATGTCCATGGGCGAGCACCAGGCCCTGACCACCCACAAGTGGGGCATCACCCGTCAGGCCCAGGACGAGCTCGCCGCGGCCTCCCACCGGAACCTCGGCGCCGCCTACGCCGCCGGGTACATGGACGATCTGGTGACCCCGTTCCACGGCCTGGCCCGCGACAACAACCTCCGCCCCGACTCCACGCCGGAGAAGCTGGCCGGCCTGAAGCCCGCGTTCGGCCGCCAGCTGGGGGACGAGGCGACCATGACGGCCGGCAACTCCACCCCGCTCACCGACGGCGCCTCCGCGGTGCTGCTCTCCTCCGAGGAGTGGGCCGCCGAGCGCGGACTGCCCGTGCTCGCCGAGTTCGTGGACATGGAGAACGCCGCCGTGGACTTCGTCGACGGACACGAGGGCCTGCTCATGGCCCCCGCCTACGCCGTCCCGCGCCTGCTGGCCCGGCACGGGCTCACCCTCGACGACCTCGACTTCGTGGAGATCCACGAGGCGTTCGCCGGCACCGTCCTGTCCACGCTCGCCGCCTGGGAGGACGAGGAGTACTGCCGCGAGCGCCTCGGGCTGCCGGGTGCGCTGGGCTCGGTGGACCGCGCCCGGCTCAACGTGCACGGCTCCTCGTTGGCGGCCGGTCACCCCTTCGCCGCCACCGGCGGCCGCATCGTCGCCCTGCTGGCCAAGATGCTGCATGAGAAGGGGGAGGGCTCCCTCGGCCTCATCTCCGTCTGTGCCGCCGGCGGCCAGGGCATCGTCGCCCTGCTCCGCGGCCGCTGAGCCCCGACCGACCCGACCCGAGAGGACCGACCATGACCGACCGTTACGGCACCTTCGTCGCCTCGCCCCTGGGCCGCCGCCTCACCGGCGCCCTGGGCCTGCCTCAGCCCGTCGAGCTGCGCCGGCACACCCCCGGCGACCCCGTGCTGCCCGGCTCCGTGCTCGTCTTGGGCGCGACCCCCGCAGCCGCGGACGCCCGCACCCTCTTGGCCTCGTGGGGCCTCGAGGTCGCCGACGCCCCCCGGGAGGGCGCCCGCCACGCGGCGATCGTCGCGTGCTTCGACGGGGTCGCCACGCCCGCGGACCTCGGCGCGGTGGCGCTGGAGATCGGCGGCGCGCTGCGCTCGCTGGGCTCCTCCTCGCGCGTGGTGACGGTGTTCGAGGACCCCGAGGCCGCCACGGACCCGACCCTGCGCGCCGCCCGCCAGGGCGTGACGGGCCTGACCCGCTCCATCGCGCACGAGATGCGCCGCGGCGGCACGGCCAACGGCCTGGTCCTGGGCGAGGGCGTGCCGCTCACCGCCCCCGGTGCGGCCGGCGCGCTCGCGTTCCTGCTCTCCGGCCGCGCGGCGTACGTCTCCGGCCAGTTCGTGCCCGTCGCCACCGCCGACGGCGCTGTCCCCGCCGACGCGGCGCGCCCGCTGGCCGGCAAGGTCGCCGTGGTCACCGGTGCCGCCCGCGGCATCGGCGCCGCCATCGTGCGGACGCTCGCCCGCGACGGGGCCGTGGTCGTCGGCGTGGACGTCCCGGCGGCGGGCGAGGCGCTGGCCGAGGTCGTGAACGAGGTCGGCGGCACGGCGCTCGCCCTGGACATCACGGCGCCGGACGCGGGCGCTCGCATCCTCGAGCACTGCCGCACCCGGCACGGCCGGATGGACGTGGTGGTGCACAACGCCGGGATCACCCGGGACCGGATGCTGGCCAACATGGACGCCGCGCGCTGGGACTCCGTCCTCGCCGTGAACACCACGGCCCAGCTGGCCATGAACGAGGCGTTCCTCGCCGAGGACGCCCGGGACGTGGCGGGTCAGGGGCTGCGCATCGTGGGCCTGGCCTCCATCTCCGGCATCGCGGGCAACCGCGGCCAGACGAACTACGCGGCCTCGAAGGCCGGGGTCATCGGCCTGACGGCGGCGTCCGCCCCGGTCCTCGCGGCCCGCGGGGGCACGATCAACGCGGTGGCCCCGGGCTTCATCGAGACCGAGATGACCGCGAAGATCCCGCTCGCCACGCGCGAGGTGGGCCGGCGGCTCAACGCGCTGCAGCAGGGCGGTCTGCCGCAGGACGTGGCCGAGACGGTGGCCTGGCTCGCCTCGGACGCCGCCGGAGGCACCAACGGGGCCACGCTGCGGGTCTGCGGCCAGTCGAAGCTGGGGGCGTGAGGATGCAGACCACGCAGCTGTCCGCCCCGCCCTCCCTCGGCCGGCTCTACGTCCGCGCCGCGGGGCGGGCCGCCACGGACGCCGTCGTCCGTCGGCGCCGTCCCCGCGAGCTCCCGGACCGTCAGGTGGTCGTGACCGGCCACCGCATCCCGGCCGAGGCCGTGACCGCGTGGCGCGGGGCCGTCGGGTCCGCGGATCCGGCGGACCTGCCCTCGGTCCTGGTGCACACCCAGGTGTTCGGCGCGGCGATGGAGCTGATGGCCGACCCCGAGTTCCCGCTGCCCCTGCCCGGGCTGGTGCACCTGAGCAACACCGTCCTGCACCACCGGCCCGTCCCGGCGGAGACCCCGCTGCGCGTCACCGCGCGTGCGGTGGGTCTCGTCCCGCACCACGCGGGTACCGCCGTGGACGTCGTCGTGACCGTCGAGGGGCCCGGCGACGACGGCGGGGAGGCACTGCTGTGGGAGGGCGTCTCCCGGTACCTCGCCAAGGGCGTCCACCTCTCCGGCCTGCGTCCCGAGCGGCCCGCCCGCCCGGACTTCGTGCCCCCGACGCCGACCGCCCAGTGGCGCTTCGGGACGGGGGCCGGACGCCGGTACGCGGGCGTCTCCGGGGACTGGAACCCGATCCACCTGACGGGCGTCTCGGCTCGACTGTTCGGCATGAAGGGCGCGATCGCCCACGGGATGTTCCTGGCCGCCCGGATGCTCGAGGGCCGTGAGCCGGCCGGCGCCGGGTTCCGCTGGCACATCGACTTCGAGGCGCCCGTCGTGCTGCCGACCACCGTGGCCGTCCGCTACGAGCCCGGGCCTGACGGCGGCACGCGCGTGTACGGCTGGGATGCGCGGCGCCGGCGCCCGCACTTCTCCGGGGAGATCACTCCGCTCGAGTCCTGACGGCCCCCGGGCCCGCGCACCGGCCCGCCGAGACTCGCTGTCTCGGCGGGCCGGTGCGTTCGGGCGGTCAGGCGTCCAGCCCGGGCGACCGCCGCGGCACGGCGGCGACGGCCTCGAGCAGCCCGTCCGCGTAGGCCTCCCACGAGTGACCGGCGGCGTGGCGCACGGCGCCGGTCCCCAGTGCCGCCCAGGCATCACGATCCGCCAGGATCTCGGCCAGGGCCTCGGCCCACGCCTCGGGGGTGCCCGCCGTCACGTGGCGGCCGGACACGCCGTCGAGGACCGCGTAGACCAGTCCGCCGACCCGGTGCGCCAGCACGGGCGTGCCGCAGGCCTGTGCCTCGAGGGCGACCAGGCCGTAGGTCTCGGACGCGCTCGGCATCGCCACGACGTCCGCCGCCCGGAACTGGGCGGCCAGGGCAGGCGCGGGCACCGGCCCGGAGAACGTCACCAGGTCGGCGACCCCCTCCCGCGCGGCCAGTCCCGCCAGGTCCAGTCCGTTGTCCCCCGAGGCGGCCCCGTTCACATGCAGGCGCACGCCCGGGTCGACGCCCGCGCCACCGGCCCGCTCGCGCAGCACCCCGAGGGCGGACACGAGCAGGTGCGGGCCCTTGTGACGCTGCACGCGACCGGCGAACAGGACGCGCAGGGCCCCGTCGTCCTCCGGCGCGCCCGGCCACTGCGCGGCGCCGTCCGGCGTGAACGTCTCGAGGTCGGCCCCGGGGGGCAGCACCCGGGTGCGGGCGCGGGGCACGTCCAGCAGCTCGCGCAGGTCGGCGACCTCGGCGGCGGAGTTGACCACGAGCAGGTCGGCCCGCTCGACGATTCCGCGTTCGGCCTCGACCCGGGCGTCCGGCTCGCGCAGCTCGGGGTCCTCGAGCATCTTCGCCGCCGCCGTGGTGTGCATGGTCTGCAGGTACGGGGCGTGGGCCGCCCGCGCCAGCGCCGCGGCGGTGGACCCGGAGAGCCAGTAGTGGCCGTGCACGAACGCGACGGGCGGGGCGTCCGCGCCACCGAGGACGGGGCCGCCCGGCACGGCGTCCGAGGCGAGCCAGTCCAGGGCCGCGCGGGTGAACTCGGCGCCGAGTCCCGCCAGCTCCTCCTTGGGCACGGGAGCGGACGGCCCGGCGGCGAGGTCCACGACCGTGACCGGCGGGGCCTGCCCGCCGGCGTCCACCATCCGGACCCGTGCGCCGTCCGCTCCCACCGGCTCCTCCGCCCGGGTCAGCAGGATCATCCGCACGCCCCGGCGGGCCAGGGCGACGGCGGCCTGCCGCACGTAGACGTTCATGCCGCCGGCGTCGCCGCGGCCGGGCTGGGCCAGGGGGGAGGTGTGCAGGCTGACCCCGATCCCCACCGGCACGGACGACCGCAGTTCGGCGTCCACGGCGTCGAACAGTCGGGCCGCCGACGCCGAGTCCGCCAGGTCCTCGACGGAGACCATCCGTCCGGCGCCGTCGCCGAGCGGCACGGTCCAGTTCGGGTACTGGTCCTGGAGGGTGCCGGGCTGGTTCTGGATGCGCCGCTCGCCCACGGCGTCCACGAGCGCCACGCTGTGCAGGGCCGAGGGCGCCTGCGCGAGCAGGCGGTGCAGGGCCACGATCTGGCGTTCGCGCACCTCGGGGCCGGCGTCGGGGACGTCCACGTCCGCCTCGGCGAGCAGCCCGCGCCGGGCCGCGGCGGCGAGGAACGCGCGCACCTCCTCCGCCGACCGGCGGCGTTCCTGGGCGACGTCCACGGTGTAGAGGCCCAGCCGTTCGCGCAGGTCCACCTGGACGCCCTCGAGGTAGCCGGCCGTGGGCGGCAGGTCGTGCGTGTTCACCGCCGCCATGGCCAGCCGCCGGTAGCGCTCCGGCGGGGTGGGCTCGCCGTCCTCCTGCTCGAACCAGAGGATCGACGTGCCGAGCACGCCGGCCTCGGCCAGGCGGCGCTGCACCCACGGCTCGAACGTGCCGAGGTCCTCGCCCACCACGACGACGCCGGCCCGCTCGGCCTCGAGCGTGAGCACGGCGAGCATCGCCTCGTGGTCGTACTCGACGTACGCGCCCTGGGTGGCACCGGCGCCCTCCGGGATCCACCACAGGCGGAACAGCCCCAGGACGTGGTCCATGCGGATGCCGCCCGCGCCGCGCAGCACCGTGCGCAGCATGTCCCGGAACGCGGCGTAGCCGGTCTCGGCCAGGCGGCGCGGATGCCAGGGGTGCTGTGACCAGTCCTGGCCCAGCTGGTTGAACAGCTCGGGCGGCGCGCCGACGGACATGGTCGGCACCAGCACGTCCCCGAGCATCCACGCGTCCGCGGTCTCGCGGGTCGCCCCGACCGCCAGGTCCACCATGACGCCCATGCGCATGCCGGCCGCCCGGGCCCGCTGGTGCACGCCGGCGAGCTGCTCGGCGGCGATCCACTGCACCCAGCGGTGCAGGTCGACGTCGGTCGCGCGTTCGACGCGGACCCGCTCGGCCTCGACCCCGCCCGGCGCCCAGGCCGGGTCGGCGAGATCGGGCCCGGTGCCGTCGCCGTCCAGGCGCAGGACGGACCAGAGGGCGAAGTCGTCCAGGCCCGGGCCGGCCTCGGCGCGGAACCGCGCGTAGGCGGCCTCGCGCTCGGGGGAGCGGGGCACCTCGTGCACGCGGCGCAGCGCGGGCCACAGGACGGCGGCGACGGCGGCCCGATCGATCCGGCCGGTGCGCTCCAGCTCCGCCTGGACGCGGGCGCCGGCCGACCGCAGCTCCGCCTGCTCCGCGGCGGGCAGGTCGGCGAACTCGGGGATCGAGGGCACGTGCACGATCAGCGCCGAGAGGAACCGACGGGAGACGGGGGAGTAGGGGGAGTCCGCCGGATGGGGGCCGGGCTCGACCGCGTGCAGGGGGTGCAGCAGCAGGAAGTCGGCACCGTGCCGGGCGACGATCTCGGCCAGGGACGCCATGTCCGCCGCGTCTCCGATGCCCCACGAGTCCGCCGAGGTCACCGAGTAGCCCTGCGCGGCCGCGCCCCAGCCGCGGCGCTCGAGGAAGGGACGCGGCGTGCTCAGCCGGGTCGGGGCGCAGACCAGGACCGCGGAGGCGGTGGAGCCGGAGCCGCTGGTCACCTCCAGCCGGTGCCAGCCCGGGGCGAGGTCGGCGGGGATCTGCACGTGGACGCGCTCGCGTTCGACGCCGTCGACCAGGCGGACCTCGGACACCGGCTCGCTCACGCTCACGTCGAGGGTCTGCCCGTCCTCCGTGTGCACGCGGGCCGCGACCGGCTCCCCTGCGGCCACGTGGCACGGCACGGACAGGCGGTGACCGGACCGGGCGGCCACGGTGGGCGGGAGCACGTCCCGCCAGGGGGCCGTCTCCGCCTCCTCCACCGCCTCGGCCAGAGCGGCGACCCCGTCCGGTCGGACCGACACCCCGAGGGCGGCGAGCACCTTCACGAGGGCCTCGTCCGGCACGGTCTGGGCCGAGCCGTCCTGCCCGACGTACTCGGGCTGCACCCCGTGGGCTCGCGCGAGCCGATGCAGCAGTGCGGGGGCTTCCAGGGCCATCGGGTCCTCCATGCCGTCGTGCGGTTCCACCGACGGCGCCTGCCGTCGCACGGACACCACTCTAGAGGGGACGCCGGACGGGGGAACGCGCAGGGCCCCGGTCGTGACGACCGGGGCCCTGCTGCTCGACGAGCGGTGCGCGAGGGGGGACTTGAACCCCCACGTCCTTGCGGACACAGCGACCTCAACGCTGCGCGTCTACCAATTCCGCCACTCGCGCTCATCGGTGGAACCCTGGGAGAGGCTCCGTCGCCCACCGCGTTCCGGCCCTGTCCGGTCCGTCCCGCTCCGGGCAACTTGAGAAAGATAGCACGGGTTCGGGCTAGGCTCAAAACCATGGTCGAGAACATCGTGAACCCCGCCCGCTCGCGCCCCGAGGACCGCGTCGTGGAGATCTGCCGCGACCTCATCCGGATCGACACGACCAACCGCGGGGGCAACGTCTCCGTCGGTGAGCCCGAGGCCGCGGAGTACTGCGCCCGGCTCATGGCCGAGGCGGGGATGACCCCCCGCTTCTTCGAGTCGGCGCCGGGCCGGGTCTCCGTCGTCGGGCATCTGCCGGGCTGGGATCCGGAGGCGCCGGGGCTCGTCATCCACGGGCACACGGACGTGGTCCCCGCCGAGGCGGACGAGTGGAGCGTGGACCCGTTCGGCGCCGAGCTCAAGGACGGCATGATCTGGGGGCGCGGCGCCGTGGACATGAAGGGCATGGACGCCATGGTGCTCGCGGTGCTGCTGCACCTGGCCCGCACGGGCCGCCGGCCGCGGCGCCCCCTGACGGTCGCGTTCTTCGCCGACGAGGAGGCCGGCGGCGTCTACGGCGCACGCTGGGTTGTGGACCACCACCCCGAGGTGTTCGACGGGTGCACCGAGGCGATCTCCGAGGTGGGCGGCTTCTCCACGGAGGTGCACGGCTCGCGCGCCTACCTCGTGCAGACCGCGGAGAAGGGGCTCGCCTGGCTGAACCTCACCGCACAGGGCGCCCCCGGGCACGGCTCGGCCCCGCACCCGGACAACGCGGTCACCCGGCTGGCCGGCGCCATGACCCGCATCGGCGGGCACGAGTGGCCGCTCGTGTACACCAAGACCACGCGCGCGCTGCTCGAACAGGTGGCGGAGATCATGGGCGTCGACTTCGACGAGGCGGACCCGACGCCGCAGCTCGACGCGCTCGGGCAGGCCCGGTCCTGGGTGGCCGGCACCCTGCGCACCTCGTCCAACCCGACGGGGCTGACCGCCGGCTACAAGCACAACGTCATCCCGTCCTCGGCCACCGGCACCGTGGACGTGCGCCTGATCCCCGGGGAGGAGGAGTCCGCCCTCGCCACGATCGCCGAGCTCGCCGGCCCGGACGTGACCATCGCACCCGAGCACCGGGACGTCGCCCTGGAGACCCCCTTCTCCGGGGACCTGGTGGAGCTGATGATCGCCTCGCTGCAGGCGGAGGACCCCGAGGCCCAGGTGCTGCCGTTCATGCTCGGCGGGGGCACGGACAACAAGTCCCTCTCCCGGCTGGGCATCACCGGCTACGGCTTCGCGCCCATGCGCCTGCCCGCCGACCTGGCCTTCACGTCCCTGTTCCACGGCATCGACGAGCGGGTGCCCGTGGACGCGCTCGAGTTCGGCTGCCGGGTGCTCGAGCGGATGCTGGAGCCGCGCTGATCCGGGCCGCGGGCGGCGACGACGGCCGGGGCGGCGTCGTCGCGCCCGCGCCTCAGAGGGTCTGCAGGGTCGAGGCCACGCGCATCACCCGGCGGCGCATCCAGTAGCGGCGCGCCCCGTCGCGGTAGTGCACGGAGCGCTGCAGCTCCCATTGGCCGTACTCCGCGTGCTCCACGAGGCGCCGTCGGGCGTCGGCGAGGGACTCGTGGGCGGCGACCGTCATCACCAGGTACTCCCACTTCTGTCCGCGGGAGATCGCGTCGAGGGTCGAGGACATCAGCTGTTCACGCACCCGCCCATCCTGGCAGACGGCGTCGGGTCCGGCGGCCGGTCCCGTACGGCCCACCCCTGGCCGCGTCACCGGCCACCGGGTTACCGTTCACCCATGAGCTCTGACGCCCGCATGGCCCTCGAGGCCCTCACCACCGCCCTGAACGAACACCTCGTGGCCGCGCAGAACAAGCGGGGCGAGGATGACCCCGCCGTCGAAGCCGCCTTCTTCGCCGTGGCCGACGCCTTCGAGGCCTACGAGGACGCCCTGTACGCGGACACCGAGGAGGTCACCCCGCTCGACCTCTTCGACGACGAGGACGACGACGACTGACCGTCCTGCTCGTGACGGATCGCACGGCCCCGGGTTCCCACCCGGGGCCGTGGCGTACAGTGACCCTCCGTGACGTGGATCGAAGCCATCATCCTGGGCCTGGTGCAGGGCCTCACGGAGTTCCTGCCCATCTCCTCCTCCGCCCACATCCGCATCGTGGGCGAGTTCCTGCCCTCCGCGACCGACCCGGGGGCGGCCTTCACGGCCATCACGCAGCTCGGCACGGAGCTGGCGGTCCTCATCTACTTCTGGCGCGACATCACCCGCATCATCGGCCGGTGGTGCGCCGCGGTCACGGGGCGGATCCCGCATTCGGACCCCGATGCGCGCATGGGCTGGCTGATCATCGTGGGCTCGATCCCGATCGCGGTCCTGGGCCTGCTGCTGGAGGACTGGATCGACACGGAGTTCCGCTCGCTGTGGATCACGGCGACCATGCTCATCGTGTTCGGCGTCCTGCTCGCCCTGGCGGACCGGCTCGGCCGTCAGACCAAGCCGCTCGAGAAGCTCACCGTGCGGGACGGCGTCCTCTACGGCCTGGCCCAGGCCCTCGCGCTGATCCCGGGCGTCTCGCGCTCCGGCGGCACCATCGCGGCCGGCCTGGCCATGGGCTACACCCGGCCCGCCGCCACCCGCTACGCGTTCCTGCTGGCGGTGCCCGCCGTGTTCGCCTCCGGCCTGTACAAGCTGTACACCTCGCTCACCGATCCCGGCACGCAGGGTCCGTACGGCATGGGGGAGACGCTGGTCGCGACCGCGATCGCCTTCGTGGTGGCCTACGCGGTCATCGCCTGGCTCATGCGCTTCATCAGCACCAACTCGTATCTGCCGTTCGTCTGGTACCGCATCCTCCTGGGCGGCGTCCTGTTCGCCCTGCTGGGCGCGGGCGTCATCAACGCCTGAGCCCGCTCCCGCCGCCGGGCATGACGGCCCGGCACCGCCGAACCACCCCGATGTGAGGAGTCCCGTGAAGTCCTGGAGCACCCCCGCCCCGCCCGCCGTGCCGAGCCGCCCCGACCGGCTGCGGCTGCACGACACCGCCACGGGACGGACCCGGCATCCGGGCAACGACGCCCAGCGCGCCTCGCTGTACGTCTGCGGGATCACCCCGTACGACGCGACGCACCTCGGCCACGCGAGCACCTACGTGGCCTTCGACCTGCTGCACCGCTACTGGCGCGCGGCCGGTCTCGAGGTCGCCTACGTCCAGAACGTGACCGACGTGGACGACCCCCTGCTCGAGCGGGCCGAGGCGACCGGCGTCGACTGGCGCGCGCTCGCCGAGGAGCAGACCGACCTGTTCCGTGCGGACATGGCCGCCCTCGAGGTGCTCGCCCCGGACCACTACGTCGGCGCGACCGAGGCGGTGGGCCTGGTGGTGGACGCCGTCGAGACGATGCTGGCGGCGGGCCGGGCCTACCGCGTGCCGGGCGGCGACGGCGAGCCCGACGGGGACGTCTATTTCGACGTCCGCGCGGCCCAGTCCGCGACCGACTGGCGTCTCGGGCAGGTCTCCGCGATGGGCCTGGACGAGATGGCCGCGGTGTTCCCGGAGCGGGGAGGCGATCCCGACCGCCCCGGCAAGCGCGACCCGCTGGACCCGCTGCTGTGGCGTGTGCACCGCGAGGGCGAGCCGGCCTGGGACGGGCGGTCGCTCGGCTCCGGCCGGCCCGGCTGGCACATCGAGTGCTCCGTGATCTCCCGGGCCCACCTGCCGGCTCCGTTCACGGTGCAGGGCGGCGGCTCCGACCTGCGGTTCCCGCACCACGAGTTCTCCGCCGCGCACGCCACCGCCGTCGACGGCCTGCCGCTCGCGCACACCTACGCGCACACCGGCATGGTGGCCCTGGACGGCGAGAAGATGTCCAAGTCCCTCGGCAACCTCGAACTCGTCTCCCGCCTGCGGGCGCGGGGCGTCGAGCCGGTGGCCGTCCGCGCGGCGATCCTCGCGCACCACTACCGGTCGGACTGGGAGTGGTCCGAGCAGGTGCTGGCCGACGCCCAGGCGCGGGTGGCCCGTTGGCGCGCCGCCCTGGACGGACCGCATGCCGCCGCCGGCGTCGCCGTGCTGGACGCGGTGCACGCGGCGCTCTCGGACGACCTCGACGCCCCCCGCGCGCTGGAGGCCATCGACGCATGGGCGGCCGGCACCCTGCCGGGCCTGGCCGAGGCCGCCGCCGACCCGCTGCCGGTGGTCGACGTCGTGGCGGCGCTGCTGGGTCTGCGCCTGCGCTGACCCCGCCGGGCGCGGCCGGGCGTCAGCGTCCGCCGCGCCCGCGCAGATAGCGCTCGAACTCCCGCGCGATCGACTCGCCCGAGGCCTCCGGCAGCTGCTGGGTGTCCTGGGCCTCCTCGAGCTGCCGGACGTAGGCGGCGACGTCGGGGTCCTCGGCGGCCAGCTCGTCCACGCCGCGCTGCCAGGCCCTCGCGTCGTCCTCGAGCCCGCGCGTGGACACGCTCACGTGCAGCAGGTCCTCGACCGCCTCGACCAGCCCGAGCAGCGTCTTGGGGGAGGGCGCCTGGGCCACGTAGTGGGGCACCGTCCCCCACAGCGAGAGGCTCGGCAGGCCGCGGCGCGCGGCCTCGTCCGCGATGACGCCGATGATCCCGGTGGGCCCCTCGTAGACCGGACGGTCCGCGCCGACGGCCACCCGCACGTCCACGAGCGGCGAGGTCGGGCGGGCGCGCAGGGGCCGGGTGTGGGGCACGTCCGCCAGCAGCGCGCCCAGCGTCACGACGGCGTCCACGTCACGCGCGTCGGCCGCCGTGAACAGCTCCTCGAGGAACGCGCGCCACCGCACGTTCGGCTCCACGCCGACGGCGAGGAGCACACGCACCCCGTCCGGCGGGGCAGCCTCGCCCGCGACGGGCCGACCCTCACGGTCCAGGAGCGCCTCGTGCAGGGTGACCGCCGGCCAGTCCAGCGTCCCCAGCCCGTCGGCGTCGCGCCGGACCAGGGGTCGAGTGACCTGGTAGTCGTAGAACTCGCCGTCGCACACCCGTCCCGCGTCCGCCGCGTCCCACTGCTCCCGCAGCGCGCCCAGGGCCCCGGTCGCGGCCTCCCCGGCGTCGTTCCACCCCTCGAAGGCCAGCAACAGGACCGTGGGGGCCCGCCGCCCGGCCTCGAGCTCGTCCACGGTCGCCGTCAGGTGGGTCCGCAGCGGGCCCAGGACGTCGTCCGGCTGGTCCTCGGAGGTAGCGTCGGTCATGGCGGCCAGCCTAGACACGGCCCGACGACGGGGCCACGGCCCGCGACCCGCCCCGCACACCCCGGCGGCGGCGCTCGATAGGATGCACTCCATGCCCCGCCACCCCGCGCCCGCCCCGGACGACCGTGCCCGCCGCCTGCCGCGCGCCGTCCTGTGGGACATGGACGGCACCCTCGTGGACACCGAGCCCCTGTGGAACGCCGTCCAGCGTCGGCTGGTGGTCGAGCACGGCGGCACCTGGTCGGAGGACCTGGCCGCCTCCCTCGTGGGACGCCCCCTCGACGAGGGAGCGCGCCGTCTGCAGGAGGCCGGGCTGGACCTGCCCGTGCAGCGGATCATCGACCTGACGATGGACGAGGTCGTCCAGGGGGTCGTCAGCGGGGTGCCGTGGCGGCCGGGCGCCCGGGAGCTGCTCGTCGCGCTCGCCGAGGCCGGCGTGCCGGGCGCCCTCGTGACGATGTCCCATGCCCCGCTGGCCCGCGCGCTGGCCGAGCGGGCGCCGGCGGGCACGCTGGACGTCGTCGTCTCGGGGGACATGGTCTCCCGGGGCAAGCCCGACCCGGAGGCGTACCGGCTGGGCCTGCAGCTGCTGGCCGAGCGGACACCGGGGCTGACGGCCGCCGACTGTGTGGCGGTCGAGGACTCCCCGGTGGGCGTCGGCGCGGCCGTGGCCGCGGGCCTGCCGACGGTCGGCGTGCCCAGCGTGCTGCCGCTGCCGGCAGGGCTCGCGACCGTCGAGTGGACGACGCTCGCCGGCCGCACGCCGGCCGACCTCGCCGCGGTCCGCCGGATCGCCGCCGCGCGCGGGCCCGGGGCGGACGGGGCCGGATGAGCGGGCCCGCCTCCGTCCGGCTGGGCACGATCGCCGGCGCGCCGGTGCGCCTGTCCTGGTCCTGGCTCCTGATCGCCGCGGTCATCACCCTCGCGTTCGGCCCGCAGATCCAGCGCGCGCTGCCCGCGATCGGCAGCGTCGCCTACGGGGTCGCCCTGGGGTACGCCGTGCTCCTGGCCCTCTCCGTCCTGGTCCACGAGGCCGCCCACGCCCTCACCGGCCGCGCCTTCGGCCAGCGCACCGAGGAGATCGCGCTCACCCTGTGGGGCGGGCACACCCAGTTCCGCAGCCCGTCCGCTCGACCGCTGGACACGGTCCTCACCGCGATGGCCGGCCCCGCCGCGAACCTCGTGCTCGCGGGCCTCGCCCATCTGGCGGCCCGCGCCGTGCCCGGCCCGTCCGTTCCCGCCCTGCTGCTCGAGGTCACGGTGTGGGCCAACCTCCTCCTGGCCGCGTTCAACGCGCTGCCGGGCACCCCGCTCGACGGCGGCCGCATGGTCGAGTCCGCCGTCTGGGCCGCCACCGGCTCCCGGGCCCGTGGCGTCGAGGCGGCCGGCTGGGCCGGGCGCGTCGTCGCGGTGGGCGTCCTCGCGGCGGTGCTCGGCCCCCCGACCCTCGCGGGCCGCGCGCCGGACCTGTTCGTCGTCCTCCTGGTGGCCTGGGTCGCCCTCACCCTGTGGCGGGGCGCGGACGACGCCGTGCGCCACGGGCGCTGGAGCCGCCGGCTGGAGGCCCTGCGGCTCGAGCAGGTCGAGGCGCCCGCCATCGCCCTGCCCGAGCACCTCAGCGTCGCCGAGGCCCTGGCCCAGGCGGACGGCGGCCGCCGCGCCGTCGTGGCCGTGGACGGGGCCGGTCGGCCCCGCGGCGTGCTGGACCTCACGGCCGCGGCGGGCCTGACCCCGGCGCGCCGCACGACCACCGCCCTGGCCGCGGTCGCCGTCGCGCTGGCCCCGGAGGCCGTCCTCGTCCGCGACGACGTCCCCGCCGCCGGTCCCGACCTGGCCGCCCGCCTGGCCGACCCCCAGACCCCCGTGTGGGTGCTGACCGACGCGCACGGCCTCGTGCGCTCCGTGGTGCCCCGCGAGACGATCCTCGCCGCCGTCGACGCGACGCGGCGTCCCTGAACCGAAGGAGCCCCCCATGACCGAACCCACCGGCGTGAGCGCGCGCCGCGGCCCCCTGCGGGCCGGCCAGCGCGTGCAGATCAAGGACGCGAAGGGCCGCCTCAACACGATCACCCTGCTGCCCGGCGGGGAGTTCCACAGCTACCAGGGCGTGCTGCGGCACGACGACCTGATCGGCGGCTTCGAGGGCGTCGTGGTCGAGAACTCGGCCGGCCAGCCGTACCAGGTGCTGCGCCCCCTGCTGAACGACTTCGTCCTGTCCATGCCCCGCGGCGCCACGGTGGTCTACCCGAAGGACGCGGCGCAGATCGTGCAGCAGGCGGACATCTTCCCGGGCGCCGTCGTGGTCGAGGCCGGCGTGGGCTCCGGCGCCCTGTCCATGTCCCTGCTGCGCGCCGTGGGCGACCACGGTCGCCTGCACTCCTACGAGCGCCGCCCGGAGTTCGCGGACGTCGCCCGGGCCAATGTGGAGGCCTTCTTCGGCGCCGAGCACCCCGCCTGGTCGGTGCACCTCGGCGACGCGCAGGAGGAGATGCCCAAGGTCCACGAGCCGGGCTCCGTGGACCGGGTGGTCCTGGACATGCTGGCCCCCTGGGAATGCCTCGACGCCGTCGCCGAGGTCCTGGCCCCCGGCGGTGTGTGGCTGAACTACGTGGCCACCGCCACCCAGCTCTCCCGCGTGGCCGAGGCCATCCGGGACTCGGGCCGCTTCACGCAGGTCGAGGCCAACGAGACCCTCGTGCGCGGCTGGCACCTGGACGGGCTCGCCGTGCGCCCCGACCACCGCATGGTCGCGCACACCGGCTTCCTCCTCACGGCCCGCCGCCTGGCCTCGGGCGAGGAGGCGCTGCGCCTGAAGAAGCGCTCCAAGGTCTCCGAGTTCAAGGCCGAGGACGTCGAGGCCTGGCAGCCGGCCGACGAGGCCCGGTGGACGCCCGAGGCCCTCGGCGAACGGCCGGTCACGGACAAGAAGGCGCGCAAGGCGGCGAAGGAGGCCCGCCTCATGGCCGCGCGGTCACGCGCCGCCGAGCAGGGCGTGGACGCGTACGGTGGGAGGACCCCGACCGGGGAGCAGGACTGAGTGGACGGAGCACCGGTGGACCACCACGCGCAATCAGGCACGGAGCACGCCGAGCAGCGCCTCGCCGAGGCGCGGGAGCTGCTGCGGCAATCCCAGGCCGAGGCCGAACGGCTGCGGCACCAGCTGCAGTCCGCCCAGCGGCACGCCGCCGGCCTGAGCGAACGCCGTCGGGCGGCCGAGGCCCAGACGCAGACGGCCGCCCGCAACAACCGGCGCATGGTCGAGCTGCTCGAGGCCACGCGCGCCGAGATCACGACGCTCAAGGAGAACCTGGACGCCGTCACGCATCCGCCGTTCACCTTCGCCACCCTCGAGGCCGTCCACGCCCCGCGCGAGCCCGAGGAGGGCGTGGAGACCGGCGCCGTGGTGCGCGGGGGAGCGGACGTCGTGCAGAACGGCCGGCGGCTGCGCGTGACGGTCTCCCCGCTGCTCGACGCCGCCCGCCTCACCCCCGGCGCCCAGGTGCTGCTGGACGAGTCCAGCTCGATCGTCGGCGTCGCCCCGGGCACGGGGTCGGGTCAGCTGCTGCGCGTCAAGGAGGCGCTGCCCGACGGCGGCCTCGTCCTGGCCGGCACGGCGGACGAGGAGCGCGTGGTGCGGCGCGCGCCCGCGCTGGAGGGCGTCGACCTGCGCCACGGGGACGCCGTCACCGTGGACGCCCGCGTCGAATGGGCGCTGCGGCGGGTCGAGCTGTCCGAGGTGGACGAGGTGCTGCTGGAAGAGGTCCCGGACGTCACGTTCGAGGACATCGGCGGCCTCGGCCCGCAGATCGACCGGATCCGCGAGGCCGTCGAGATCCCGTTCCTGCACCCCGAGGTCTACCGCGAGCACGGCCTGCGCGCCCCCAAGGGGATCATGCTGTACGGCCCGCCCGGCACCGGCAAGACCATGCTCGCCAAGGCCGTGGCCAACGCCCTCTCGGCCCGCAGCGCGGACGGCGAGCGCTCGTTCTTCCTCAACGTCAAGGGACCCGAGCTGCTGAACAAGTACGTGGGCGAGACCGAGCGGCAGATCCGCGTCATCTTCGACCGGGCCCGCGAGAAGGCCGACGCCGGCTTCCCCGTGGTCATCTTCTTCGACGAGATGGAGTCGCTGTTCCGCACGCGCGGCTCCGGCGTCTCCTCGGACGTGGAGACCACGATCGTCCCGCAGCTGCTCACCGAGATCGACGGCGTCGAGGCCCTCGAGAACGTGATCGTCATCGGCGCCTCCAACCGCGAGGACATGATCGACCCGGCCGTGCTCCGCCCCGGCCGACTGGACGTGAAGATCCGCGTGGACCGTCCCGACGCCGACGGCGCCGCGGAGATCATGGCCAAGCACCTCACCGTAGACGTGCCCCTGCACGCCGACGACGTCGTCGCGGCCGGCTCCGCGGACGCGGCCCGCGCGACGCTCATCGCCCGGACGGTCGCCGCCCTCTACGACCGCGGCGCGGACACCGCGCTGGCGGAGCTGACGGACGTGTCCGGCACGACCCACGCCCTGCACCTGGCCGACCTCGTCTCGGGCGCCGTGGTGGCCGACGTCGTGGACCGCGCCAAGCGGCACGCGGTGCGCGACTACCTGGCCGCCGGCCAGGCCCCGGCCGCGCTCGGCGTCCGCGAGGGCCACCTGCGCGAGGCCGTGGCCGCGGTGCTGGAGGACCAGACGGACCTGCTGGCCACGGTCGCGCCCGCCGAGTGGGCGCGCACCTCCGGCTGGCGCGGTCCTCGGCTGCGCTCGCTGCGCATGGTCCGGGGGGTCGGGGCATGAGCGCGTTCGGCCGCGGGGCCGCGGACGGCTTCACCCGGGCCGTCGCCGTCGACGTCGGCCCGACCCCCGCCTTCGAGGGCCAGCGCCGGCTGTTCCACGGCGCGGCCGTGCCCCCGAACGGGCGGGACGCCGCCGGCTGGGGCGTGCACCGGGTGATGGGCACGGAGACCGAGTTCGGCATCCACGCGCCGGCCAACCCGGGGGCGCACCACAGCGTGCTCTCGGTCGAGCTCGTGAACGCGTACGCGGACCTGGTGACCCGGTCCGGCTCGACGGTGGCCGGCACGGAGTGGGACTACACGGGGGAGTCGCCGCTCGTGGACGCGCGCGGCTGGCGGCTGCCGCGTTCGGCGGCGCATCCCTCGCAGCTGACCGACGAGGCGCTCGTGGGCCCGGACGGGGAGCCCGTGCACCTGCTGCTGTCCACCGTGCTGGCCAACGGCGCGCGCTGGTACGTGGACCACGCCCACCCGGAGTACTCGTCGCCGGAGACGACCACCCCGCGGGATGCCATGGTCTGGGACGCCGCCGGGGACCTGGTCGCCCAGGCGGCGGCCGAGCACATCGGCCAGGCCGACGGCGCCCCGGAGGTGCTGGTCTACAAGAACAACGTGGACGGCAAGGGCCAGTCCTACGGCGCGCACGAGAACTACCTCGTGGCCCGGTCCCTCGACTTCGAGGAGCTCACCGCCGTCCTGCTGCCGTTCTTCGCGGCACGGCAGGTGCTCGTGGGCGCGGGCCGCGTGGGACTCGGCCCGGCGGGGGAGCGGCCGGGCTTCCAGCTGTCCCAGCGGGCCGACTACTTCGAGGAGCCCGTGGGGCTGGAGACCACGATCCACCGGCCGATCGTCAACACGCGGGATGAGCCGCACGCCCGTCCCGAGGCCTACCGCCGGCTCCACGTGATCATCGGCGACGCGACGCTGAGCCAGCACGCCACGTGGCTGCGGATGGGCATGACCGCGCTCGTCCTCGCGATGGCCGAGGCCGGGACCGCGCCCCGGCTCACCCTGGACGACCCGGTGGCCGCGTTGCAGACGATCAGCCACGACCCGGGCCTGCGGGCCACGGTGCCGCTGCTCGAACGCACCGCGGACGGCCCCGTGCGCCGGCACTGGACCGGGCTGCAGATCCTGCGGTCCTACCTGGACGCGGCCCGCGCCCACTGCGCCGCCTTCGGGGTGACGGATCCGCAGACGCGCGAGGTGCTGGAGGCCTGGGCCATCGACCTCGACGACGCCACCGCGGATCCGCTGTCCCTGAGCGACCGCGCCGACTGGGCGGCCAAGCTGCGCGTCCTCGAGGGCCTGCGGGCCCGCACGGGCGCGGACTGGACCGACCCCCGCCTCGCGATGGTGGACCTGCAGTACGCCGACCTGCGCCCGGCCCGCTCCCTGCACCGCCGCCTCGTGGCCGCCGGCGCCCTCCGGACGCTCGCCGACGAGGCGGAGATCCGTGCCGCCGTCGCCACGCCGCCGCGGGCCACCCGCGCGTGGACCCGCGGCAACCTCGTGGGCCGCCACGGTGACCGCGTGGCCGGCGCCGCGTGGGAGACGCTGCTGCTGCGCGGGGCGGGGGAGCGGGTGCACCGGCTGCACCTGGCCGAGCCGCTGGTCGGCGCCGCCGTGGACCTGCCCGGCTGGTGGGAGGACGCCGCCGCGCCCCGGCCCGACGACGAGGCGCTCGTGGCCACGCTGCCGCCGCTGTTCGGCGCGCGGGCCTGAGGCGAGGGCGGGCGCTCAGCCCGCGACGGCCGCGCGCACGCGGCCCAGCAGGGCGTCCGCCCGCGCGACGAGACGGTCCGCCCGGTCGACGTCGGTGCGCAGGACGCCCTCCAGGCCCTCGTCGCGGAGGGGGCCCAGGTTGGTCTCGAGGGTGACCGCGGCGGCGGTGAGGCCGCCCCGGACGCAGCCGAGCGCCGCACCGACGTCGGAGAGCACGTTCGGGTTCGCCGCGTCCAGCACACGCTCGGCCAGGTCCAGCGCACGCTCGGCGACGTCGACGATCCCGCGGGGCGGCCGGACGGCCTCGGCCAGGGCGGCCTGGATCGCGGCCGAGCGCCGGGCCCGGTCCTCCGGGGTGTCGCGGGGCAGCCCGAACGCCTCGGCCACGGCGCCGAAGCCCCGCTCGTCGCCGTCGGCGAGGCCGAGGCACGCCGCGATCAGGCCCTCCGATGCCCGAGCGTCCTCCTCGGCCGCGCTGAACCGGGCCGCCATGGCCAGCAGTCCGGCGCCCTCGGCGACCGCGAGCGCGCCCGTCGCGCCGCCGCCGGGGGTGGGCTCGCCGGAGGCGAGGCGCCCCAGATAGCTCTCGATGCTCTCGTCGCGGATCATGCGCCCACCGTGCCAGACCGGGCCCGACCGCGGCCCGCCCTCAGGCGCGCTCCCAGGAGGCGACCGGCCCCGGGACGATCGTGAACAGCGGGTGCACGTCGGGGACGGGCGTGTCCGACCACCGTTCGAGCCAGGCGGGGCTGCGCGCGGCCAGCTTGGCGCACAGGTGACGCCACTCCAGGTCGCGCTGGCCCGTGGTGGCCGGGATCGGTGCGAGACCGGCGGGCGGGATGCGCACCGCGCCGTCGGGGGCGGGGCACGGCCGGTCGATCCGGGAGTGGTCGAAGCGATAGCCGCGCGCCGTGGCCTCGGCCTCGAGGCCGGAGAGGAACGCGCCGATCGCGCCGGACGGGTCCGGGTGCTCCCGGAACCTCAGCAGCTGCGGGTGGTCCCGATACCCGCGCGTGCGGCCGGCCAGGACGGCCTGCGCGAGCAGGGCCTCGCGCCAGGCGCCCGTCAGGCCCTGACGGTCGAGGTGGCGGGGGTGAAGGGTCCACAGACGCATGCCCCCATCCTGCCAGCGCGGGGCAACCCGGGGACGTGGGGCTGAAACGTGGCCCGCGCGTGGGGCAGGATGGGTGGACGCGGACGGAGCACACCGACCCGCGTCGACGCACGAGGAGGCCACCATGTCCCGGGAGCAGATCCGCCCACGCCCGTCCGGCGGCGACGACGAGACCGGCGCCGCGGCGGGCCAGGCGCACGTGAAGCCCGCGGCCCAGGACCAGGGCCTGGACAGCCTGCTGGACGAGATCGACTCGGTGCTGGAGTCCAACGCCGAGGAGTTCGTCAAGGGCTTCGTCCAGAAGGGCGGCCAGTGACCGACGCGGACCGCGCCCGCCGGATCTTCGGGCTGGAGACGGAGTACGGCGTCCAGCACTGGAACCCGGAGGGACGCCCGCTCAGTCCCGAGGAGGTCGTCCGCTACCTCTTCCGGCCCGTCGTCGAGTGGGGGCGGTCCTCGAACGTGTTCGTGGCCAACGGCTCGCGGCTCTATCTCGACGTCGGGTCTCACCCCGAGTACGCGACCGCCGAGTGCTCGACGCTCGACGAGCTCATCGCCTCGGACGGGGCGGGGGACCTGCTGCTGCACGACCTCGTGGTCCAGGCCGAGGAGCGCATGGCCGCGGACGGGGTCGGCGGCCGGATCCACCTCTACCGCAACAACGCCGACTCCTCGGGCAGTTCCTACGGCTCTCACGAGAACTACCTGCTGCGCCGGCGCACCGAGTACCGGCGGCTCACCGAGGCGCTCGTCCCGTTCCTCGTCTCCCGGCAGATCCTCGTGGGCGCGGGCCGCGTCGTGCCCGCCGGCACGTGGCCCGAGGGCGAGGGCCCGGCCCACTTCGCGTTCTCCCAGCGCGCCGACTTCGTGCAGGACGGCGTGTCCTCCTCCACCACGCGGTCCCGGCCGATCATCAACACGCGGGACGAGCCGCACGCGGACGCCTCCGAGTACCGGCGCCTCCACGTGATCGTGGGGGACACGAACCTCTCCGAGCACACCCACCTGCTGCGCTTCGGCGCCACCGACCTGCTGCTGCGGATGATCGAGGCGGGCTTCCCGCTCGGGGACCGCGTCGTCGCCCACCCCACCCGAGCGGTCCGGCAGATCTCCCACGACCTCACCGGCACGGCCCGCATCGCGCTCCGCGAGGGGGAGGCCTCCGCGCTCGAGCTGCAGGAGCACTATCTCGAGCGGGCCCGCGCCTTCGTCGCCGCGGAGGGTGCCCACCACGACCGGGTGGGGGAGATCCTCACCCTGTGGGGCGAGGTGCTCGACGCCGTCCGCACCGGTGACCGGTCCCGCATCGAGGACCGCATCGACTGGGCGATCAAGCTGCGCCTGCTGGAGGACTACCGGGCCCGCCACGACCTGGGCTGGGACGCGCCCCGCCTCGCCCAGCTGGACCTGGCGTTCCACGACATCGACCCCGACCGGGGGCTGTTCCGCCTGCTGCTGCGGCGCGGCGCCGTCGCGCGCCTGCTGCCCGAGGACGCCGCCCGGTCCGCCGTGGAGACCGCCCCGCCCACCACCCGGGCCCGCGTGCGCGCGGACTTCGTGGCCCGCGCCCGGGAGCGCGGCCTGGACTACGCCGTCGACTGGACGACCCTGAAGCTCACGGACCATCCGCTGCACGCGATCGTGACGAAGGACCCGTTCGACACGTCGTCGGCCGCCGTCGACCGGCTGTTCGAGCGGATCGCCTGACAGCGCGCGTCCAGGACGCGCCGTTAGGGTGACCCGCATGAGTTCGTTCGAGACCCCCCAGCCCCCGACGGCCCGCCGCCGTCGCCGCCTGCTGCCGCTGCTGTCCCTCGGCGCCGCGGGCCTGATGCTGGCCACCGCCTGCGCCACCGGCGACGACGGCGCGGACCAGCCCCACAGCGACGCCGCGTCGGCCTCCACGTCGGCCGCCCCCGAGCGGGCGGCCGTCGGCGAGGGCCAGGGGGAGCCGGACGCCCTGACGGGTGTCACCTTCACGGAGGGCGACGGCGGGGCGCCGACGGTCGAGATCGACGGGGAGATCGACACCGACCAGCCCACCACGCGGGTGCTGACCGCCGGCGAGGGGGAGCAGGTGCAGGAGGGCGACGTCCTGAAGATGTCGATCGCCGTCGTCGATCCGGCCAGCGGCGAGGTGGTCGCCGAGAACTTCAGCGGCGAACCGGAGGCCGTGCCCGTGGACGACCAGCTCAAGTCCATGAACCCGGAGATCCACGAGATGCTGGTGGGCAGCGGTGCCGGCACGATCGTCGCCGCGTACAGCCCCCAGTACGACGTCTCCGTCCCGCAGACCGAGAGCGCGTCGCCGAGTGCCTCCCCCTCCACCCAGACGCAGCCCGCCCAGCTGTTCGTCTACAAGATCGACGCCATCCTGCCGAAGCAGGCCGAGGGTGAGGAGGTGACCGAGCGGGACGAACGCCTGCCCGACGTCACCGTGGACGAGCAGAGCGGCCGGCCGAGCATCGCGAAGCCCGACGGCGAGGCGCCCCAGGAGCTGGTGGTCCAGCCGCTGATCCAGGGCGAGGGCCGCGAGGTCGGTGCGGACGACACCGTGACCGTGCAGTACGAGGGCGTGACGTGGTCCGACGGAGAGGTCTTCGACTCGTCCTGGGAGACGGGCCAGGCGATCACGTTCTCCCTCAATCAGGTCATCGAGGGCTGGAAGGAGGGTCTGGCCGGCCAGAAGGTGGGCTCGCGCGTCCTCCTGTCGATCCCGGCCGAGAAGGCCTACGGTGAGCAGGGCAGCCCGCCGGACATCGGCGAGAACGAGCCCCTGCTGTTCGTGGTGGACATCCTGGACGCCCAGGCGCCCGCCACCGAGTCGGCGAACTGACCCCGTCCACGAGAACCCCAGAGGAGAGCACCGTGTCCTTCGGACAGCGCGACTACGACCGCACCAAGCCCGAGATCGACTTCCCGGGCGAGACCCCGCCCACCGAGCTCGTGGTGGAGGACCTGATCGAGGGCTCCGGCCCGGCCGTCGAGGCCGGATCCCGCGTGCAGGTCCACTACGTGGGCGTGGCCTGGTCCACCGGCGAGGAGTTCGACGCCTCGTGGAACCGCGGCACCCCGCTGCCCCTGACCGTCGGCGTCGGCCAGGTCATCGCCGGCTGGGACCAGGGCCTGCTCGGCATGAAGGTCGGCGGCCGCCGCCGCCTCGAGATCCCGCCGCACCTGGGCTACGGCGCCCGCGGCGCCGGTTCCGCGATCGGGCCGAACGAGACGCTCATCTTCGTCTGCGACCTCGTCTCGGTCGACTGACCCCGGGCCCCGTGACCCCACCCACCCCGCGGCGCGCCGGCGACGAGGCCGCCGAGCGCATCATCTCGCTGCTGTGGCTGCTGCTCTCGGCGCCGCATGGCCTCGAGCGTGACCGGATCCGACGGCAGGTCGTCGGCTATGAGGGGCTCACGGACACCGCCTTCGAGAAGCTCTTCCAGCGGGACCGCCGCGTGCTGCGCGCCGTGGGGGTCCCGCTGGAGACGCTCGAACCCGCGGGCTTCGACGAGGGCGAGGCGGGGGTGCGGCACCGCGTCGTCCGCGACGCGCTGCTGCTGCGCGACCTCGACCTGACCGTGGACGAGCGCCGCGCCCTCGTGCGGGCGCGGCGCCTGTGGGGCGACTCGCCGCTGCGCGCCGACGTCGTCCGCGCCGTGGGCCTGCTGTTCCAGCCGGCCACCGACCTCACGGGCGATGACGAGCTGGCCGGGTACCACACCCTCATGCCCCGGGCCGACCCCCGGCTCGAGGCCCTCACCCAGGCCGTGGCCGACGAGGCCGTGCTGCGCTTCCCCTACCGCGACGCGCGGGGGCGGGCCACCCGGCGCACCGTGCGGGCCTGGTTCCTCACCCTCGTGCGCGGCCGCTGGTACCTCACCGGCTGGGACCTCGACCGCGGCGCCGAGCGCAGCTTCCGGCTCACCCGGATGGAGGGGGAGCCGCGCCGCGTCGAGCGGGCGACGGACGCCCCCGGCCGTCCCGAGGACCACGACCACGCCGGCCTCGTGGCGCGCCTGGCCGGGCAGGCCGACGCCGAGCGGGTCCGGGTGTGGCTCGCGCCCGGCCGGGGTCAGGGCGTCCGCGCGGTCGGTGAGCCGGCCGAGCCCCGCGTCGAGGACGGCGCCGCACCGGGACCCGACTGGGAGCTCTGGGAGGCCCCCGCCGGGCCGCGCGAGGACGGCCTCGCCGCGGAGATCGGCGGCCTGCTGGGCCGGGCCGTGCCCTCGGCCGCGCACCCGGACCTGACCGACCGCGTCCGCGCGGGCCTGGCCGCCGCGGCGGAGACCCACGCCGGTCCCGCCGACCCGGCCCTGCTCGAGGTGGCGCTCGCCGCGCCCGTCCGGCGCCGCGCCCGCGACTCGAGCGAGGACCTCGTGGGCCGCCTGCTGGACATCGTGGGGCTGGCCAACCGGGCCGGTGGGGTGGACCGGGCGGAGCTGCGCGCCCGCCTCGGCATCACCGACGAGCGCCTCGACGCCGACCTCGAGACGCTGCGCTACTGCGGCATGCCCGAGCGCGACTTCCCCGGCTTCCAGTTCGAGGTGGCGGAGGTGGCCGGCCGCGTCCACGTGGAGCGCGCCGCCGACCTGGCCGGTCCCGTGCGGCTGACGCGCCCCGAGGCGCACAGCCTCGTCGCCGCCCTGCAGACGGTCGCGGACCTGCCGGTGCTGGACGAGGCCGACCGCGAGGCCGCCCGCTCCGCTCAGCGCCGGATCCGCGCCGCGGTCCTGGACGCGGGGGCCCCGGACGCGGACGACGCGGACGACGCGGACGACGCCGCGCTCCGGGAGGCCGAGGCGCACACCGCCGGCGAGCCCCCGGTCGCCGTCGCCGCCCACTGGGACGTGGCCGTGGACCCCGCGACGGTGCGCACCCTGCTGGCCGCCGTGGCGGAGCGGACCGTCGTCCACCTGACCTACCGCTCCGTGCATGCCGACGCCCTCACCGAGCGGGACGTGGAGCCGCTGGCCCTGGTGCAGGACGGGGCGCGCCTCTACCTGCAGGCGTGGTGTCGTCGCGCCGAGGACCACCGGGTGTTCCGGGTGGACCGGATCAGCGCGCCCGCACCCACGGGGGAGACGTTCGCGCCCCGGGCCCGGCCCGCACGCTGGCGGGTCCACCCCGACGACGCCGCGGGGGTGCCCGTGCTGCTGCGCTGGGCCCATCCCGTCCGCGACGCGGCCGCCGGCTACCGCCCGGACGCCCAGGCCGACCTGCCCGACGGCGACCGGCTCACCCGGGTGCATCTGACCGACGCCGGCGTGGCCGCCGCGCTGGTCGGACGCCACGGCGGAGCCGTCCAGGTGCTGGCCCCCGCCGACCTCCGGACGTCCGTGGCGGACGCGCTGGGCGATGCCCTCGCGGCCCTGCCGGCGCGGTAGCCTTGACCCCGGAACCCCATCGAAAGGACCCCTCATCATGGCTGGACTCCAGGGCTGGCAGCTCGTCATCATCATCCTGCTCGCGATCCTGCTCTTCGCGGCGCCGAAGCTGCCCGCGATGGCCCGCAACCTCGGCCAGTCGATGCGCATCTTCTCCTCCGAGGTGAAGCAGATGCGCACCGAGGGCAAGGGCACCACGGACGAGCGCTCCGGCGCCGGCTCCACCGCCGCGGACGAGCCGGTCGAGGGCCGCGTCGTCGAGCGTGACGAGACCGACCCGCGCGACCCGCGCTGAGCCGGAAGGACCCCCACCCGATGACCGAGGTCGACGAGGTCGCCCGCCGCACCCGGCGCCGCCGGAAGCGGCGGGACAACCCCACCGGCGAGATGCCGCTGCGCGAGCACCTCACGGAGCTGCGCAACCGACTGCTGAAGTCGGGACTCGCCGTCGCGGTCGGCATGGTGGTCGGCTTCCTCGTCTACCAGCCGGTCATGGCGGAGCTGTTCCGCCCGGTCAAGGAGATCGCCAGCCAGGGACACACGGCGGCCGTCGCCTATGACACGGTGGCCTCGCCGTTCGACCTCATGCTCAAGGTCAGCCTGTTCATCGGGCTCATCCTGTCCAGCCCGGTCTGGCTCTACCAGATCTGGGCATTCATCGTGCCGGGTCTGAAGAAGGCCGAGAAGAAGTACGCCCTGGGCTTCATCGCCGCGGCCGTGCCCCTGTTCATCTTCGGCATCGCGCTGGGGTGGCTCGTGATGCCGCAGGCCGTCCAGTTCTTCGTGGGCTTCACTCCCGAGGGCGGCGCGAACCTCCCGACGGCGTCGGTGTACATCAGCTTCGTCACGCGTCTCTACCTCGCGTTCGGCGTGGCCATGGTGCTGCCGGTGCTGCTGGTGGGACTGAACATGCTCGGCATCCTGCCGGGCCGCACGATCGTCCACCACTGGCGCATCACCGTCTTCGTGATCATGCTGATCGCCGCGATCGCCGCCCCCGGTGCGGACGCCATCTCCATGTTCTACATGGCGATCCCGCTCGTCGTCCTCTTCGGCGTGGCCATCGTCCTGTGCCTGTGGGGCGACCGGCGTCGCGACCGTCGGCAGGGCCAGCGCGAGATGGACGTCGAGGCGGAGCTCGCCGCAGGCCCGAAGCCGCTCGATCAGATCTGAGCGGCGCCCGCCGCAGCCCTCGCGCCCGGACGCACGAGCACGACGGTGTCCGGACCCGCCAGTAGGGTGGGGCCATGGCCCACCATCCCGCGTCCGCGACCCCGCACGACGAGCCCGAGCTGAGCCCGGCGGAGCGCTACGCCCGTGCCCGGGCGGCCCGGCACCACGCCGGCTCCGAGCTCGGCCGGTTCGCCGCACGCGTGGGCTTCCCCCTCGACGACTTCCAGCGCCGCGCGTGCGCCGAGGTCGAGGACGGCCACGGCGTCCTCGTCGCGGCGCCCACCGGCGCCGGAAAGACAGTGGTCGGCGAGTTCGCCGTCCATCTGGCCCTGGCCCGCGGCACGAAGGCGTTCTACACCACCCCCATCAAGGCCCTCAGCAACCAGAAGCACGCGGACCTCGCCCGCGTGCACGGCGCGGAGAACGTCGGCCTGCTCACGGGGGACACCTCCATCAATCCGGACGCGCCCGTCGTCGTGATGACCACCGAGGTGCTGCGCAACATGCTGTACGCGCAGTCGGACACCCTCATCGACCTCGGCTTCGTCGTCATGGACGAGGTCCACTACCTCGCCGACCGGTTCCGGGGCCCGGTGTGGGAGGAGGTCATCATCCACCTGCCCGAGCACGTGCAGCTGATCTCCCTGTCCGCCACGGTGTCCAACGCCGAGGAGTTCGGCGCCTGGCTCGACACGGTCCGGGGCGCCACCACCGTGATCGTCTCCGAACACCGGCCGGTGCCGCTGTGGCAGCACGTCATGGCCGGGGGCCGGCTCTACGACCTGTTCGCCGAGGACATCGCCTTCGAGGACACCGCGGACCGGGACGGGGAGGCCCTGCTCAACCCCGAGCTCAAGCGCCTGGGGGAGGAGGCCGAGCGCCGGTTCCAGCGCGCCGACTGGGGGCGCCCCGGGCGGCAGCAGCACCGCGACGGGCGCGGGGGCGTCCCGAAGGGGCGGGCCAGGGGCGGTCGGCGCACGGGTCGCGACGGCGGCCGAGGCCGGACCGGCTCCTCCGCGCTGGACCGGGAGCGGCCGGTCTCCGGTCGGCCGGGCGGTCACGACGGCGGCCAGCGGCGCGGACCGCGGCTGTCCACGTCGCGCCCGGAGATGATCCGGGCCCTCGACCGCGACGGGCTGCTGCCGTGCATCACCTTCATCTTCTCCCGGACCGGCTGCGACGCCGCCGTGGAACAGTGCCTCCGGGCCGGGCTCGACCTCACCACGGCGCGGGAGAAGGCGCTCGTGGCCGAGCGGGTCGAGGAGGCGGCGCGTCTGCTGCCCGTCGAGGACCTGGAGATCCTCGGGTTCTGGGCGTGGCGGGACGGCCTGTCCCGGGGCTTCGCGGCCCACCACGCCGGCATGCTGCCCCCGTTCAAGGAGGCCGTCGAGGACCTGTTCGCCGCCGGCGCGCTCAAGGCCGTGTTCGCCACGGAGACCCTCGCCCTCGGCATCAACATGCCGGCCCGCTCCGTGGTGATCGAGAAGCTGGTCAAGTTCAACGGCGAGAACCACGTCGACATCACGCCGGGGGAGTACACCCAGCTGACGGGCCGGGCGGGCCGCCGCGGCATCGACGTCGAGGGCCACGCCGTGGTGATGTGGCGTCCCGGGCTGGACCCGGCCGCCGTCGCGGGCCTGGCCTCGCGCCGCACCTACCCGCTGCGCTCCTCGTTCCGGCCCACCTACAACATGTCCGCGAACCTGCTGGCGCAGGTCGGCGCGGAGCGGGCGCGGGGCATCCTCGAGTCCTCGTTCGCCCAGTTCCAGGCGGACCGCTCCGTGGTGGGGCTGGCCCGCGAAGTCCGCTCGAAGCAGGCCAGCCTCGAGAAGTACGAGGAGGCCATGCAGTGTCACCTCGGCGACTTCGCCGAATACCTCACCCTGCGCAAGGAGCTCGCTGCCGCGGAGAAGTCCGGCTCGCAGGGGCGCCGTCGAGCCCACCTGGCAGCCGTGAAGGACTCGCTCGCGAACCTCGCGGTCGGGGACGTCGTCGAACTCGACGCCGGCCGCTCGCTCGGACGGGCCGTCGTCGTGTTCCCCGCCGGCAACCCCCAGAACCCGCGCGTCGGCGTCGTCACGGACAAGGCGCAGCTGCGCCGCATCACGGTGGACGACGTCGCCGGGCCGGTCGAGCCGGTGGCGGGCGCCGCCCTGCCCCAGGTGGTGCAGGTGAAGACGCCCACGCAGCGCAAGGACGTCGCCGCCCTCATGCGCGAGGCCGTGCGCACGGGCCGCCCGCCCGCCGGAGGCCGCCGCACGGCGGGCTTCCGCCTCCGGGAGGACCCGGCCGCGCCCCGGGTCGAGGAGCTGCGCCGGGCGCTGCGCCGCCACCCGTGCCACGGCTGCCAGGACCGCGAGGAGCACGCCCGCTGGGGCGACCGCTGGTGGGCCATGCGGCGGGAGGTCTTCGTCCTGCGGGAGCGCATCGCGGGCCGCACCAACACCATCGCCCGCACGTTCGACCGCGTGGTCGCTCTGCTGCGCGCCTACGGCTACGTCCAGGAGGACGCGTCCTCGCCCCGTGCGGCGCTCACGGAGCGCGGCGAGGCCCTGCGCCGGATCTACGGCGAGCGGGACCTGTTCACCTCCCTGGTGCTGCAGGATCCGGCCACGGACGGCCTGACGCCGGAGGAGTGGGCCGCCGTCGCCGCGCTGCTCGTGTACCAGGGCAAGGGGGAGACCGAGCCCGGACTGGTCCCGATGCCGACCCCCCGGCTCGGACGCGTCGCGGAGGCCGCCGAGCGCATCGAGGAGCGCCTGCGCACGGACGAGGCCCAGGCACGGCTCGAGCCCACGCCCCGGACGGACCCCGGCCTGGTGGCGCCCATGCATCGCTGGGTGCGGGGGGCCACCCTGCGCCGCACCCTCGAGGGCGCGGACCTCGCCGCGGGCGACTTCGTCCGCTGGGCGCGGCAGGTCATCGACGTGCTGGACCAGCTGGCCAACGTCCCCGGGGACGCCCGTCGCAGCCGGGCCTGCCGCCGGGCCGCGGACCTCGTCTCCCGCGGCGTCGTGGCCACCTCGCTGCCGGCGGCCTCGGCGCCCCGCGCGGACGAGGACTGACACGGGCTAGGGTGGGCGGGTGAGCGCACACCTGTTGACCCACGGCATCATCCACTCGACGACGGACCCGTACGCACAGGCGCTGCTGGTCCGGGACGGGGTGATCGCCTGGCTCGGCGCGGACGACTCCGCGGACCGCGTGGCCGACCCGGGTGACGAACGGCGGGACCTCGACGGCGCCGTCGTCGTGCCCGTGTTCGTCGAGCCGCTGGCCCGGCCCGCGGACGCGCGGGACGCGCTGAGCCGCGGCACCGCCGTCGTGACGGTCCTGGCCGGGCCCGAGGACACGGGCGCCGCGCCCGCCGACGAGGACGTCCAGACCGTCGTCTACCGGCACGCGGACCGCGTGGACGCCGAGGCGGCCGGGGTGTGGCTGCCCGTCGGGGCCGACACCGACCCCGCCACGCTCGCCGGTCTCCTGACGGCCTCGACCCAGGCGGGGGAGCAGGCCTACCTCGTCCCCGACGGCGGTGCGGACGCCGGGCCCGCCGCCCAGGACGTGGCCCTGACCGCCCTGCGCTCGGTCGCGGAGGAACTCGGCACCGCCGCCCTGGGCCGCGTGCGCCATCGGCTCGTGGTCACCCACTCCGTCACCGCCGTGGACCGCGCCTTCCTGGCCGCCGCCGGAGTCAGCGCCACCGTCGTCCCCGACGCGGACGGCGTGCTGCACGCCCCGGTGGCGAGCCTGCTGGCCGACGCCGTCTCCGTGTGCCTGGGCGCCGGCCCGGCCGGGGACCCGTGGGCCGCCGTCCGGTCGGCGCTGTCCCACCCCGACCCGGACGAGCGCATCTCCGCCCGCTCCGCCTTCGCCGCCGCGACCCGCACCCCGCTGCGCGCGCTGCCCGACGCTCCGGCGGCAGGCCTGTCCGTCGCCCCGCGCCTGAGCGTGTCGGCCCCGGCCGTGTTCGGCGTCTGGGACGCGGACGCGGTGGCCGTGCAGTCGCCGGACGGCCGGGTGGCGGCATGGAGCACGGACACCCGGGCCGGCACGCCGCTGCTGCCGGCCCTCGACGCCGAGACCGCCCTGCCCCGCTGGCGGGCCACCTGGGTGGACGGCCGGATCGCCGCGGAGGACGTGGCCCGCGACGCGCGCGATGGCGCGACGCCGGCCTGAGACCTCCGCTTCCTATACTCGAACGGATGCGATGGCCCGTCCGACCGGCGGGCCGCCCCCACGACCCCGGCCGGAAGGCGAGAACCGCACATGCGCGTGCTGACCATCATCCCCACGTACAACGAGATCGAGTCGCTGCCGCTGACCCTCGGCCGACTCCGTGACGCCGTCCCGGAGTCCGACGTTCTCGTGGTGGACGACGCCTCCCCGGACGGCACCGGCGACTGGGCCGACGCCCGCGCCGCCGAGGACCCCTCCGTGCACGTGCTGCACCGCACCACCAAGGACGGCCTGGGCGGCGCCTACATCGCCGGGTTCCGCTGGGGCCTGGAGCGCGGCTACGACGTCCTGGTCGAGATGGACGCGGACGGCTCGCACCAGCCCGAGCAGCTGCCGCGCCTGCTGGAGGCCGTCCGCACCGCGGACCTGGTGATCGGCTCGCGCCGCGTGCCGGGCGGCAAGATGGTGAACTGGCCGACCTCCCGCAAGATGATCTCGTGGGCCGGGTCCCTGTACCCGCGGATCATGCTCGGCCTCGACCTGACGGACATCACGGCGGGCTACCGCGCCTACCGGGCCGACACGCTCCGTGCGATCGACCTGGACGCGATCGAGTCCAAGGGCTACGGGTTCCAGGTGGACATGACCTTCCGCACGGCCCGCCTCGGCAAGCGGATCGTCGAGGTCCCGATCACGTTCGTGGAGCGTGAGCTCGGCGAGTCCAAGATGAGCGGCGGCATCATCGGCGAGGCCGTGGTCAACGTGACCCGGTGGGGCCTGGCCGCGCGCTGGGAGGGCCTGCGCGCCCGCCTCGGCCTCTGAGGCGCACAGCCCCCGAACGACGACGGGGCCGGATCCATGGCGGATCCGGCCCCGTCATGCATGGGGGAGCGGCGGGTCAGGCGTCGACGTCCTCGCCGCGGCTGGCGCGCAGCTTGTTGAGCTGGATCTTGTAGGTCTCCTCCAGCTCCTCGAGGCTGCGGCGCTCGCGCAGCATGTCCCAGTGGGTGCGCACGGGCTTGCCCTCGGTCTCAGCCGGCTTCTCGCCGCTGACGAGGAACGCCTCCTTGCCGGTCTTCGAGGTCCAGGTGGCCGGCACGTCCGCCTCCACGGAGAAGGTCACGAACACCTGCTCGCCGTCCTCCGTGCGGTACTCCACCCGCTGCCGGGCGGCGGGCTCGACGCCGGCCTCGGACTCCAGGGACTGCGCGCCCAGGCGCATGCCCCGCAGGCTGCGATCGCTCACGTTTCCTCCTCGTCAGGCCGCGCCGAGGCCCGCGCGGGGGCGCGGGCCGATCGAGGCGCGGCGGGTCGTCCTCACTGATGGAACCATTCAGTGTCCCACAGCATTCCCGTCCGCCTCGCCGGCCGGGCGGGTGCCGGGGGTGCGGCCGGCCGACGGGTCGGGCTCGATCTCCTGCGGGGTGGCCAGGGCCTCGTCGAGCGAGGTCTGCGGCATGTCCTCCGCCGTCACCGCGCCGGCGGTCATCGCGTCCATGACGCCGCTGGCGCGCAGGGCGTCCGCGGTGGTGGGCCGGGACCCACGCGGCCGCCGCGCGCGCTCCGGGGTGACGCCGGCGTGCTCGGCTCCCGACTCGCCCGCGCGGTCCCCGGAGTCCCGACGCCGGGGTGCGTGCTCCGGGGCGGGGCGGTCGCCGTCGCCGGGGGCGAACGCCTCACCGAGGCCCTGCAGGGCGCGGGTGAGCTCGGCGGGGACCACGAACATGGTGTTGGCCTGGCCGTCGGCGATCTTGGGCAGGGACTGCAGGTACTGGTAGGCCAGGACCTCGGAGTCGGCGCCGCCGGAGTGGATGGCGTCGAAGACCACCTCGATCGCCTCCGCCTCGGCGTTGGCGCGCAGCACGCGGGCCTGAGCCTCGCCCTCGGCGGAGAGGATCTGGGACTGGCGCTCGCCCTCGGCCGTGAGGATGGCGGCCTGCTTCGTGCCCTCGGCGGTGAGGATGGCGGCGCGGCGGTCGCGCTCGGCGCGCATCTGCTTCTCCATCGAGTCCTGGATGGACATGGGCGGGTCGATGGCCTTGAGCTCCACCCGCGAGACCCGCAGGCCCCAGCGCGTGGTGGCGTCGTCCAGCACGCCGCGCAGCTGGGAGTTGATGGAGTCGCGAGAGGTCAGCGCCTCCTCGAGGTTCATGCCGCCCACGACGTTGCGCAGGGTGGTGGTGGTGAGCTGCTCCACCGCGTGGATGTAGTTGGCGATCTCATAGGTCGCGGCCTTGGCGTCCGTGACCTGGAAGTAGACGACCGTGTCGATGGAGACGACGAGGTTGTCCTCGGTGATCACCGGCTGGGGCGGGAAGGAGACGACCTGCTCGCGCATGTCCACCATCGGGAGCATGCGGTCCACGAACGGGATGATCAGGGTCAGCCCGGCGCCGGCCGTGCGGTTGTACTTGCCGAGGCGTTCGATGTTGGCCGTCCGCGCCTGCGGGATGATCTTGACCGAGGAGGCCACGATCACCGCCGCGAGGACGGCGAGGACGACGAGGACGATGAGGGTTTCCATCGGGGTCCCTTCTTCTGGGGTCGGTGCGGTCGGTGCGGTCGGAACGAGGACGTGGGGCGGCTCAGGCGCCGTCCGCCTCCCAGTCGATGCGGGGGAGCGGGCGGACCACCAGGGTGGCCCCGTCGATGCGCAGGACGGTCACCTCGTCGCCGGGGGCGACGTCGGGCGCCCCGGGCTCGACGCGGGCGGACCAGGTGTCGCCGTCGACGGCGAGCGTGCCGGCGTCGCCGGTGATCGCGCCCTGGGCCGCGACGCGACGCCCCGGGAGCGTGTCCAGGTAGGAGGCACCGGCGCCGGTGTCCTTGCGCAGGTGGCGCAGGGCGACGGGGCGCACGGCGGCGAGCATCAGCAGGGCGACGGCGGCGAACGCCGCGAGCTGGAGCGCCAGCGGGCCGCCCACGAGCGCGACCACCCCCGCCGCGCCGGCCCCGGCGGCGATCATCAGGAAGACGAGGTCGAGGGTCAGCAGCTCGACGCCGGCCAGGCCGGCGGCCAGCACCAGCCACAGCCAGCCCGCGTTCGCCTCGATCCACTCCATGCGTGCGCTCCCCTCCGTGTCGGGTGCGCGGTCGGGTCTGCCGCGCGTCGACGTGTGATCCCCATCCTGCCCTACGCAGTGCCGCAGGACACAGCCTGTCCCCAGGCGGTCCTGGAAGGAGGGGGCTACCGCCCGGTAATGTGAGCTGCATGACATCTTCACCCGTCGCGGTCTCGCCCCTGCTCCAGCCGATCACTCTGGGCCCCCTCACGCTGCCCAACCGGGTGGTCATGGCCTCGATGCACATGGGACTGGAGGATCGGCACGACGACCTGCCGCAGCTGGCGGCGTTCTACGCGGAGCGGGCACGCGGCGGCGTCGGACTCATCGTCACCGGGGGCCTGGGGGTCGTCCCCGAGGGCACGGTGACGCTGGGCGGGGGGATGCTCGCCAGCGAGGAGGACGCGCGCGCCCATCGCGTCGTCACGGACGCCGTCCACGCAGCCGGGGGCAGGATCCTCGCCCAGCTGCTGCACGCCGGGCGCTACGCCCCCAGCCCCGACCTGGTCTCGGCCTCCGCGGTGCGAGCCCCGATCTCCCGGCACACGCCCCGGGAGATGACGACCGCGGACATCGAGCGGACCGTGAGCGCGTTCGCACGCGCGGCCACGCTGGCCCTGGAGGCCGGATACGACGGCGTGGAGATCATGGCCTCGGAGGGCTACCTCCTCAACCAGTTCCTCGCCCCGGCGACGAACCGACGGTCGGACGAGTACGGGGGTGACGCCGAGCGCCGACGCCGGTTCCCGGTGGCGGTGGTCGCGGCCGTGCGCGAGGCGCTGGGGGAGCGCGGCGTGCTCTCGGTGCGCACCTCGGCGGCGGACCTCGTCCCCGACGGGCAGACGCGCGCGGAGATCGCGGACACCGCCCGGGCCTTCGAGGCCGCCGGAGCGGATGTCCTGATGACCGGCATCGGGTGGCACGAGTCCCGCGTGCCGACCATCGTGACCTCCGTGCCGCGCGCCGCGTTCCTCGCCGCCTCGGCTGACCTGACCGCCGCCGTCGACATCCCGGTGATCGCCTCCAACCGGCTGACCACCCCCGCCGAGGCGGAGGAGGCGCTGACGTCCGGGGCCGCCGCGCTCGTCGGGCTGGCCCGGCCCCTGCTGGCGGACCCCGAGTGGATGGCCGCGATCAGCGACCCGCGCGCTCGGACCCTGACCCCGTGCGTCGCCTGCAACCAGGCCTGCCTCGACCACGTGTTCACCGGGGCCAAGGTCTCGTGCCTGATGAACCCCCGCGCCGGGCGGGAGACGGAGCCGGAGTACGCCGCGCCCGTCCCGGTGGCCCTCGGCCGCCGGCGCCGGATCGCCGTGGTCGGTGCCGGGCCGGCGGGCCTGACGGCCGCGGAGCGTGCGGCCCGGTTCGGGCACGAGGTCACCCTGTTCGACCGGCACGCCGAGCCCGGCGGGCAGTTCCGGCTCGCCCGGCGCATCCCCGGCAAGGAGGAGTTCGGTCCCGCGCTGGAGCACCTGGCGGCCCGCGCGGCGGCGTCCGGGGTGACGCTCGTCACCGGGGAGGAGGTGTCCGCACAGACACTCCTGACCGACGACGGGCGGCCGGGTTACGACGAGGTGCTCCTCACCACCGGCGTGCGGCCCCGGTCCGTCGATCTGCCCGGGGCGGGGGAGCCGGGTGCGCCCGCCGTCCATGCGTACGACGACGTGGTCCTGGGGCACGTCGACGTCGGTCCGCGCGTCGCGGTGATCGGCGCCGGCGGCGTGGGCGTGGATGTCGCCGAGGCCCTGGCGGCCGGCACGGAACGGCCGGACGGGACACCCGAGACGCAGGCGCACTGGCGGGCCCGCTGGGGCGTGGCACTGACCTCGGAGACGCCGGGCCAGCTGGCGAAGCCGGCCGCGGCCGACCCCGGACGCGAGGTCCACCTGCTCCAGCGCAGCCCCGGACCGATCGGCGTGCGACTGCGCCCCACCACCGGCTGGGTGCACCGCGCCGAGCTGCGGCGGCACGGGGTCCACCTGCACTCCGGTGTGACCTACGAGGGCCTCGGCCCCGACGGCCTGCGCGTGACCGCGCCATCCCCGGAGGACCCCGAGACACGCGTGCCGCTGACCCTGGATGTGACGGACGTCGTCGTGTGCGCCGGGCAGGAGTCCGAGACGGATCTCGTCGAGGACCTGGTGGCCGCGGGCTACGCGCCGGAGGCGGTGCGCCTAATCGGTGGCGCGGCCGAAGCCCGCGAGCTCGACGCCTACCGGGCCATGGACCACGCCGTGCGGGCCGTGCAGGGCTGATCCGCGCCGCCGGCCGGCGGGCCCTCGCGGGCGGACGACGTCAGGGCTACGGTCGGGGCATGGCTCTCATTTACACCGCACGCCTGGACCCGGACAAGCCCGACTGGATCCGCCGCCGCCTCGTGGCGCACGGACTGCCCGAGGACGTGACCGCCGAGAAGGTCGGCTCGTACCGGTTCGACGATCCCACCGGCGAGATCGGCGTCGAGTCGATGCTCGTGCGCGTGGGGGACCGGCTCTACCAGACCGCGTTCGCCTACCGAGGCGACGCACCCGCCGAAGGGGACGTCGTGGCCGAGGCGGAGCACTCCGTCCTGGGACGCCGCTGGGTCGTGGACGCCGCCACCGACCCGGACGCGCGCCGCATCCTCGCGGCGGGCGTGCGCGGCGAGATCCCGCAGGCCCGGCTCGAGATGCACGACGAGTCCGGGACCTACCTCGAGACGCGCGCCCCGGATCTCACCCTCCGCGTGATCGGCGTCGATGCGACGGGGGAGCTCGAGGTGCCGGTCGAGCTGTCGGAGACGGACGAGGCGGACCTCGACGGCCCGCGGTGCCTCGTCGCCGAGGGAGACGGCGTGCGGGCCGTCGTCGCGCGTCTTACCTGAGGGGCGGTCCGCGCGGTCAGAGGCCGCGCGGACCCCAGGACCGCAGCCGACGATGGCTGGTGAGCGACATGTACAGCGCGATGCACCAGCCGAGGACGGTCCACCCGGTGAGCAGGTTCACCCAGAACACCGCCCACACGTTGGAACGGCCACGGACGGCGGCGACGGCCCACGGAGCCAGGTAGCCCGCCGTGGCGATGGCCAGGACGACGGCGATCGTCGCGTGCAGGGGGCGGTCGCGCTGGTCGGTCATGATCGTCATGGGTCCAGGCTACGCGCGAGACCCGCCGCGGAGGGCGCCCTGTCCACCGTTCCGCAGTGCGCCGATAATGTACATTATGTCAACTAGCCCGTTCTTCGCCTCCCCTTCGGAGGCCGCCTGCACGGCACGCGCCGCGTCGGGACCTGGCCCAGGAGGTCGCGCCGGGCGGCACCGACACCGCGTGCCGGGGTTCACTCCCCCGGGTCTGCGGACAGCCGCTCCAGCAACGGCAGGACAGCCGCCACCGCCGTCCGGCTCTCGTGCCAGAGCCCGTGCCGCAACCGGGAATGGACGGCCTGCTGACTGATCCCGAGCTCCGCCGCCGCCTCTCGCTGACTGGCGCCGGCTTCGACCAGCCGCCCCGCCGCGTGCTGATCAGCGGACCGGCGCCGTTCCACCGTGGCGACCAGCTGCAGGGTGGCCTCTGCACAGCGCAGATCAGCCTCTCGGCCGGTCTCCGAGGCGCGGCCCGGGCGTCGTCCGTGCGGCAGCACCAGCCGTCCCGGTGCCCGCCGGGCGCGGCGCCGCTCCCCGGCTGTGATATGTGACAAGGCTGACTGCTTGTCGTAGTTGCCCTCTGTATCCAGCAGCACCGCCCAGGACCCAGACCGCACGGCCCACAGTGCCAGGCCCACCCCCGCCGCCATGCCGTCGAGAGTGACGGCCAGCTCGCCGTCGCCCGGCGCTGCATCGGCGTCGGGGTTCCCTTCGTCGCCACGCCACACCGCCGCGGCTACGGACGCGTCCGGGTGAGGATCATCGAGCAGCACCGCTGCCAGACGTCGGGCGTCGTCGGCCGTGGCAGCGGTCGGTCGGATGGGCACCAGATGCACGAACACCATACAGAGAGCCTACCTCTGACAACATTGGCATCTTGTCATAGGCCCCGTCCACCGAGTCACCTGTGGCTGGACGCGCCGCCTCGACCTTGCGGTGGGCCAGACTGGATGCATGACGTCCTCCCCCACCGCCCGTCGTGCCGTGCCCGCCGAGCACCGTGACCCGCGCGGCGCCCAGCCGGCACTTGCCGTCGACCTCCTCCTCACCCTCCTCTTCGTGGCTCTGGGCCAGGGGCAGCACGCGACAGAGCGCGGGCCGCTGGGGCTGCTGGTCACGGCGGCGCCGTTCCTCGCGGGTCTCCTGGTCATGACCGGGCTGACCGCCGGACACCGGACCTGGGCCCGCGTGTGGCCCCACGGCGTGATCGTGTGGCTGGGGACCGTCGCCGTCGGGATGGTCCTACGCGTGGCCTTCGGCCTCGGTGGCGCACCCGTGTCCTTCGTGCTCGTGGCGCTCGGGGTGCTGGGCGTCCTGCTCCTGGGCCGCCGGGCCGTGACCGCCTGGCTGGTGCGCCGCACCCGGAGGTGAGGGCCCGGCGCGCAGCTAGGATCATCCCGGACACCGGACCCACAGCATCGAGGAAATGAGGACCGCCCGTGGTCACCGCCATCGTCTTGATCAAGACCGACAAATCCAGCATCCCGGAGACCGCCGAGACCCTCGCCGCGCTCGAGGGGGTCGGGTCGGTCTACTCCGTGACCGGCGCGTGGGACCTGGTGGCGATGGTCAAGGTGCGCCGCTACGAGGACCTCGCCGACGTGATCGCCGACCACCTCTCCAAGGTCGACGGGATCCAGGACACCGAGACCATGCTGGCCTTCCGGACCTACTCGTCCGAGGACCTCGGCGAGGGATGGGCGCTCGGCTTCGACTCCTGAGCGTCCTCCCCACGACGGGCCCCACCTCGCCGGCGAGGGCCCGTCGTCGCACCATCAGGACCGGGAGAAGGCGACCCAGCGGTCCAGGACGTCACGCGCGGCGCCGGAGTCGATCGACTCGGCGGCCCGCGCCATGTTGGCCGCCAGCCGCTCCATCAGCGGCGCGTCCGCGTCACGGTCCCAGGCCGTCAGGCCCGCGGCCGCGTTGAGGAGGACGGCGTCGCGGATCGGACCCTTCTCCCCCGCCAGCAGAGCGCGGACGAGGGTCGCATTGTAGGCACCGTCCCGCCCGGCCAGGGCCTGAACGGGGGCCAGGTCGATGCCCAGCTCCCGGGGATCGAGCTCGTGGGTGCGCACACCGTCCCGGACCTCCATGACGGTCGACGGCCCCGACGTCGTGATCTTGTCCCGGCCGTCCGCCCCGCGGAAGACGAAGCCGCGCACCCCCCGGTCCGCGAGCACCTGCGCGAGCAGCGGGACCATGGCCTCACTCGAGCAGCCCAGGGCCTGGGCGGTGACCTGGGCCGGATTGCTCAGGGGGCCGAGGAAGTTGAACACGGTGGGCACGCCGAGCTGCTTGCGCACCGGGGCCACATACTTCATGGACGGGTGGTAGTTCTGGGCGAAGAGGAACGTGATGCCCACGGCCTCGGCGCACTCCTCGGCCTTCCGGGTCGGCATGGACAAGTCCACGCCGAGGGCCTCGATCACGTCGGCCGCGCCGGCGGTGGACGAGGCGCCGCGGTTCCCGTGCTTGACGATCCGCGCGCCCGCACCGGCGGCCACGAGCGAGGACATCGTGGAGAGGTTCACGGTGCCCAGGCGGTCGCCACCCGTGCCCACGACGTCGAGGGTCTCCCCCGGCACGTGCACCGGGTTCGCCGCCTGGACCATCGCCTCGGTCAGGCCGCGCAGCTCCGGCACCGTCACCCCCTTGGCGGCCAGGGCGAGGAGGAATCCGCCCACCTGCCCCTCGGTGGCATCGCCGGCCATCATCTCCCCCATGGCCCACGCGGCGACGTCGTCGCTGAGGTCCTCACCGACGGTGAGGGCGCGGAAGACCTCCGGCCAGGAGGTCCCCAGGACTGTTGCGGTGTTCTCGGGGGTGCTCACGCACTGAGCCTAGCGGCCCGGCCGCACCCGGCACCGCGTCGTGTCATGCGCCGCCCGCCGTGAACCTGGACATCCCCTGGACGCCAGCCTCCGACTGACACTGAAACCCCCCGACGGTGCTGACGACCTGTCCTGCGACACGGTAAGTTCGATTTACCGCCCGGGCGGTGTTTGGGGCCATAATGGCTGGGTGACCACAGCTAACCCCACTCTCCATCAGCCCACCACGGGGCTCCCGAGCCGGCCGAACATGGTGCAGGTCGGGACCATGGTGTGGCTTGCCAGCGAGCTCATGTTCTTCGGTGGGCTCTTCGCCATGTACTTCACCCTGCGCTCCACGTCTCCGGAGCTCTGGGCCGAGCACACCGCGATCCTCAACGTCCCGCTCGCCGCGGTGAACACGACGATCCTGGTGCTCTCCTCCGTCACCGCCCAGTTCGGCGTCCTCGCCGCCGAGCGCCTTCAGCCCCGCCGCACCGGCGGCTTCCTGCAGTTCGGGAAGTGGGGCATGGTCGAGTGGTTCATCCTGACCTTCATCATGGGCTCGATCTTCGTGGCGGTGCAGTCCTACGAGTACGCGGTTCTCGTCTCCGAGGGTGTGACCGTCGCGGCGAACGCGTACGGCTCGGCGTTCTACATCACCACCGGCTTCCACGCCATCCACGTGACCGGCGGCCTGATCGCGTTCCTCTTCATCATCGGCCGCGCCTACATGGCCCGCCGCTTCGGCCACCACGAGGCGACGTCGGCGATCGTCGTGTCCTACTACTGGCACTTCGTGGACGTCGTCTGGATCGCCCTGTTCTTCATCGTCTACTTCCTGAAGTAAGACGACCCCCACTCACCGCACCGACTTCAGGCCCGGGCCGGCAGCATGAGCGGCCCGCCCGGGAAGAGAACGATAGGAAACCCCCGTGAAGGCACTTTCGCAGAACCGACGCCATCCCCTGATGGGGCTGGCGCTCCTCCTGCTGGGACTCCTGGTGACCGGCGGACTGTACTCCGTCGCGAGCACCGTGAACCAGGCGCAGGCGGCCACGCAGGTCACCGCGGCCGCCTCGGCTGATGACATCTCCGAGGGCGAGAAGCTCTTCAACGCGAACTGCGCCTCGTGCCACGGCACGGGTGCCGCGGGGGGCCCCTCCGGCCCGTCCCTGATCGGTGTCGGCGCCGCCTCCGTCGACTTCCAGGTGGGCACCGGCCGCATGCCGATGCAGATGAACGGCCCGCAGGCCCAGGTCAAGCCGAACCAGTTCAACGACGAGCAGACGGCCCAGCTCGCCGCCTATGTCGCCTCGCTGGGTGCCGGCCCCGCCGTCCCCGAGGACGAGTACCTGGATGTGAACCACGAGGACGTGGACATCACCCGCGGCGGCGACCTGTTCCGCATCAACTGCGCCATGTGCCACAACGCGGCCGCGGCCGGCGGTGCGCTCACCCGCGGCAAGTACGCCCCCTCTCTGCAGGGCGTGGAGGAGAAGCACATCTACGAGGCCATGGAGACCGGCCCGCAGAACATGCCGGTGTTCTCCGACTCGAACATCAAGCCCGAGGACAAGCGCGACATCATCGCCTACCTGAAGACCATCGAGAACCAGGGCTCCCCCGGCGGCCTCGCCCTCGGCTCGCTCGGCCCCGTCTCCGAGGGCCTGTTCATCTGGACCGCTGGCCTGGCGCTGATCATCGGCTTCATGGTCTGGCTCACCAGCCGGTCCTCCTGATCCCGTCGGCGCAGGCGCGCCGACCACCCGTCATCGACATTCATCACTCGAGTAAAGGAAACAGGACATATGGGCGAGAAAGGCTTTGAAGGGACCGAGCATCGCTCGGGTTCCCTCGAGCACGCCGGCGAGGACGCGCCCCGGTACGCGATCGACAACCCGGGCCTGCCTCCGCACCGTCCGCGTCTGGCCGATGAGGATCCGAAGGCTGCGAAGCGCGCCGAGCGTCAGGTCTCGGTCATGTTCCTCATCTCCATCGTGGGCACGGTGCTCTTCTTCATCGGCTACTTCGGTGTGGGGCAGATCGGCAACGGTGAGGCGTTCAGCAAGATCTACCTGCAGAACCTGCTGCTCGGCCTGGGCACCGCCCTCGCCATGTTCGGCATCGGCATCGGCGTGGTGCACTGGGCCAAGACCCTGATGCCGGACCACGAGACCGTGGAGGACCGTCACGAGATCCGCTCGGAGGACGACCGCGTGGCCGCCACCGGGATGATCTCCGAGATCCTGGACGAGTCGCAGATCAAGCGCCGCCCCCTGCTGCGCAACACCCTGATCGGCGCCGCCCTGCTGGCCCCCCTGCCGTTCATCGCCGTGTTCCGCGATCTGGACGACTCGGACAATTTCTCGGACCAGGAGGCTCACAACTTCGGCCCTGAGCGTCTGCGCCACACCATGTGGGCCGAGGGCGTGCGCCTCGTGCGCGACCCCACCGGCTCCCCCATCAAGGCCTCGGACGTCACGCTCGGCTCGGCCGTGCACGTCATCCCCGACGGCCTGAACGATCTGGGCCCCGACAAGCTCAACCAGAAGGCCAAGGCCGTCGTCCTGCTCATGCGCCTGGACCCCGCCAAGGTGAAGATCACCCCGGGTCGCGAGGACTGGAACGTGGACGGCATCTTCGCCTACTCCAAGGTCTGCACGCACGTGGGCTGCCCGATCGCCCTGTACGAGCAGCACACCCACCACCTGCTCTGCCCCTGCCACCAGTCGACCTTCGACCTGACGCAGGAGTGCAAGGTCATCTTCGGCCCGGCCAGCCACGCGCTGCCGCAGCTGCCGATCACCGTGGACGACGAGGGCTTCCTCGTGGCCCAGAGCGATTTCCATGAGCCCGTCGGGCCTGTCTACTGGGAGCGTGGCTGACACCTATGAGCACCACCGTGAATGAGTTCCAGCCGGCGACCTCGACCGGCCGCATCGCGAACTTCGTCGACACCCGCACGGGGATGTCGCCGATCGTGAAGTTCTTCGCCCGCAAGATCTTCCCGGACCACTGGACGTTCATGTTCGGCGAGGTCGCCCTGTACAGCTTCGTCATCCTGCTGCTGTCCGGCGCGTTCCTCACGTTCTTCTTCGACCCCTCCATGTCGGAGGTCGTCTACAACGGGGCCTATGCCCCGCTGCGCGGCATCGAGATGTCCGCGGCCTACGCTTCGACCCTCGACATCTCGTTCGACGTGCGCGGCGGTCTGTTCATGCGGCAGCTGCACCACTGGGCGGCGCTGATGTTCGTGGCGGCCATGTCCGTCCACATGCTGCGCGTGTTCTTCACCGGCGCGTTCCGTCGCCCGCGTGAGCTGAACTGGGTGGTCGGATGCTTCCTGCTGATGGCCGGCTGGGCCGCCGGCTTCACCGGCTACTCCCTGCCCGACGAGGTGCTCTCCGGCAACGGCCTGCGCATCATCGACGGCATCCTGAAGTCGCTGCCGATCGTGGGCACCTACCTCTCCGCCTTCTTCTTCGGCGGCGAGTTCCCCGGCCACTCGATCATCGGCCGCCTGTACGCCCTGCACATCATGGTCGTGCCGGCCGCCATCCTGCTGCTGATCGGCATCCACCTGTTCATGGTGGTCGTGCACAAGCACACTCAGTACCCGGGCCCGGGCCGCACCGAGAACAACGTGGTCGGCTACCCGGTCGGCCCGGTGTACGCGGCCAAGGCCGGCGGCTTCTTCTTCATCGTGTTCGGTGTGCTCGCGCTCATCGCCTCCACGGTGACGATCAACGCCAACTGGAACTACGGTCCGTACGATCCCTCCCCCGTGCAGGCCGGCACTCAGCCCGACTGGTACATCGGCGTGTTCGACGGCGCCCTGCGGCTCATGCCGGGCATGATCGGCGACTACTCCTTCCTGTGGAACGTCCCGATGCCGTGGGGTTCCTCGGTGTCGCTGCCCATGGGTGTGCTGGTGCCGCTGATCCCGGTCGGCGTCCTGCTCATCGGCATGGTCACCTGGCCCTGGATCGAGCGGTGGATCACCAAGGACGACACCGAGCACCACCTGCTCGACCGTCCGCGCAACGCTCCGGCGCGCACGGGGATCGGCGTGGCCGCCGTCGTCTGGTACTGCGTCATGTGGGCGGCCGCGTCCTCGGACCTCATCGCCACCCACTTCCGCCTCTCCCTGAACGACGTGCTGTACGTGCTGCGCGCGCTGTTCTTCCTCGGCCCGGTGATCGCCTTCATCGTCACCCGCCGCATCTGCCTCTCCCTGCAGCGCAAGGACCGTGAGCTCGTGCTCCACGGCCACGAGGCCGGTGTCATCGAGATGTCCCCCGAGGGCGGCTTCCACGAGCGGCACCGTCAGCTGACCGACTACGAGCTGTACCGCCTGGTGTCCTTCGAGGACCGCCGTCCGGTGGCTGCCATCCCCAGCCGCAACGGCAAGGTGGGCATGATCGAGAAGGCTCGTGCCGGCCTGAACCGCATGTTCTACCAGGACCGCGTCGCCCCCGTGTCCCGCCAGGAGCTGGTGGACGCTCGCACCCACGGGCAGCACGGCCACGAGGAGTCCGCGGTCGAGCTCGAGCACGGCTCGCACGCCCCTCACCTGGATCGCTGATCCCGAGCGGCTGATTCCCTGACGAAGGGCCCCACGCACCATGGTGCGTGGGGCCCTTCGACGTTCCCAGGGTGACCTCGAGGACGCGCTGCCCTGAGCAGCCCCGACGCCGCGGCGCACATCGGCCCGCATGGACGGCGAAGGGTTCAGGCCCGCCGGTCCCGGGCCACCCCCGTGGGCCTGCCCAGCGTTTCCCGCCAGCCTGGGACGTGCCCGGCCCCTGCTGACGGCCACGTGCCCGGTTCCGGACTCCCAGGTGCCGCGGGCCCGTGCCCGACGGTGTGTCCTGGCGGCGGGGGCTGTCCCGGCAGGGTGGCCATCCGCCACCCCTGGGCCCCGAGATGGACGACGGCCCGGATGCAGGCCACGGCGTCACGGTCAACATGGTGGGCACCGGTGCAGAGCCAAGCCGTACTCCGCTGCACCGATGCACCGATGCACCGATGGTGATGATGAGGCCCATCGCCGCAACCACCGGCCAGCCCTTTCTTCCTGACCGAGGAGCTGTCGACAGTGCGTGGCAGGTGCCCGTGCGGACGCGGCCACGGGCTCTCCGGAGGCCGGGCCGGCCCCGCCCCCTCGGACGGTGCAGAGGGGGCGGAGGGGGCCTCGTCCGGCGCCCACCGAAAGTGTCACCCTCACCTCGCCACGTGGACCGTCACAAGCGACGGCCCTGCTGGCCTGCACCCCGTGCGACTCCCCTGCCCGGTCTCTACGTGACGAGGCTCGTTCCGGCCGCTGAGAGCGGCGTAGGAGTCGCGGGCACGGGCATCAACGGGACGCGCGACGGGACGGCCCATTCAAGTGCCGCCGCGGCACGCAGACGTCGTCATGGGCAGCGCGGTGAGGCGCTCCTGGCGCGCCGCTGACTCTGCGCGGCGGTCGATGCCCGGGCCTACGGAGACCACGAGACAGCGGGACGGGCCACCAGGCGAACCCTTCACCCGGGCACCACGCTTGGCCCCCGAGCGGCGAGTAGGCCGGTCGCCGTGACCGGCCCCGCGGCGCAGGAGCTGGCTGCCCGCGACGGCGCCGTGTCGCTCCGCAGCACACGCGGCATGAAAACGCCGCAGGCCGGACCCCAAGGGGTCCGGCCTGCGGCGTTCGACGACGGCCAGGTCAGTGGGCGTACTTGCCCCGAGAGAACTCGTAGACCCACCCGAAGGTGAAGTAGGTGCCCGCGACGACGCCGATGATGAAGATCCACCAGCCGACGGCCAGACCGGTCACGATGATCGCGCAGGCCAGGCCCAGGCCCAGCGGCCACCAGCTCCAGGGAGCGAAGGTGCCGTAGGTGCCGGCGTATTCGACGATCTGGCCGTCCTCGTCATCGGCGGGCCCGACGCCGTACTTGCGCTCGGCGACGTTCAGGTACCACGCGATCATCCAGGACATCCCGCCCACGGCGTAGATGGCCGGGATGCCTGCCCACTCGGTCCACTCGACCCAGAACCCGTAGAGGGTGGCGGCTGCGATGAAGAACAGGCCGATGATCCAGAAGATGTTGGCTGCGACCTTCACTGTGCGACCTTCTCTCCGAAGGCCTCAGACGTGTTCTGAGGCGAGTGCGGGAAGAGCTCCGGGTGGTGCAGATCCAGCGCCGGACGCTCGGAGCGGATGCGCGGCAGGGAGTGGAAGTTGTGCCGCGGCGGCGGGCACGAGGTGGCCCACTCGAGCGAGCCGCCGAAGCCCCACGGGTCATCCACGGTGACCTTCTTGCCATAGCGCGAGGTGATGTAGACGTTCCAGAAGAACGGGATCAGCGACGCGCCGAGAACGAAGGAGAACACCGAGGAGAACGCGTTCATCGCCTGGAAGCTGTCCTCCACCATGTAGTCCGCGTAGCGACGGGGCATGCCGATGACACCGAGCCAGTGCTGGATCAGGAACGTGCCGTGGAAGCCCACGAACAGCAGCCAGAACTGGATCTTGCCGAGACGCTCGTTCAGCATCTTGCCGGTGAACTTGGGCCACCAGAAGAAGAAGCCGGCGAACATCGCGAACACCACGGTGCCGAAGATGACGTAGTGGAAGTGCGCCACGACGAAGTAGGTGTCGGACACCTGGAAGTCCAGGGGCGGCGACGCCAGGATGACGCCGGTCAGGCCACCGAACAGGAAGGTGACCATGAAGCCGAGCGTCCACAGCATCGGGGTCTCGAAGGTGATCGAACCGCGCCACATGGTGCCGATCCAGTTCACGAACTTCACGCCGGTCGGGACCGCGATGAGCATGGTCATCACGGAGAAGAACGGCAGGAGCACGGCGCCGGTCACGTACATGTGGTGCGCCCACACCGTCACGGAGAGCGCGGCGATCGCCGTCGTCGCGAACACGATGGACTTGTAGCCGAAGATCGGCTTGCGGGAGAACACCGGGATGATCTCCGACACGACGCCGAAGAACGGCAGGGCGATGATGTACACCTCGGGGTGGCCGAAGAACCAGAAGAGGTGCTGCCACAGGATGGCGCCGCCGTTCTCCGGGTTGAAGATGTGGCCGCCGAAGCGACGGTCCAGGCCCAGCGCGAAGAGCGCGGAGGCAAACGGCGGGAACGCCATCATGATCAGGATGCTGGTGATGAGCGTGTTCCAGGTGAAGATCGGCATGCGCCACATCGTCATGCCAGGAGCACGCATCGTCAGGATCGTGGTGATGAAGTTGACGCCGCCCATGATCGTGCCGAAGCCCTGGAGGACCAGACCGAACACCCAGAGGTCACCGCCGACGCCCGGCGAGAACGTGGTGTTGGAGAGCGGGGCGTAGGCGAACCAGCCGAACGAGGCCGCACCCTGCGGGGTGAGGAACCCGGCGGTCGCGATGAGGGAGCCGAACAGGAAGAACCAGAACGCCAAGGCGTTCAGACGCGGGAAGGACACGTCCGGAGCACCGATCTGCAGCGGCACCAGCACGTTGGCGAAGCCCGTGAAGAGCGGGGTCGCGAACATGAGCAGCATGAGCGTGCCGTGCATGGTGAACAGCTGGTTGTACTGCTCCTTCGTCTGCAGGATCTGCATGCCGGGCTCGAAGAGCTCCGCGCGGATCATGAGGGCCATGACGCCGCCGATGCAGAAGAAGACGAAGGACGTGATCAGGTACATGTACCCGAGCACCTTGTGGTCGGTCGTCGTCAGCCAGCTGACGACGATCTTGCCCAGCGAACGGGGCACCACACGAGGCTGCGCCTGTGAGCGCACCTCATCCGTTGCGTACTCGTAAGTGGTCATCAGTGGCTACCTCCACCGCGGGGGGTCTGGAGATCGCGCTCCATCGTCCCGGCGCCGTCAGGGTTGTTGTTGGGATTGCGGCTGTACTCGTCGCCCACCTGACCCGGCTCCATCTCCTCGAGGCGCTGGACGAACTCCGCCTCGTCGACGACCTCCACGTTGAAGAGCATCTCGGAGTGGGACTCGCCGCACAGCTCGGCGCACTTGCCGTCGTAGCTGCCCAGCTCCTGGGGGGTCAGGTACAGGTGGTTGGTCTTGCCGGGCACCATGTCGCGCTTCTGGAGGAACTGCGGGATCCAGAAGGAGTGGGCCACGTCACGGGACTTCAGCTCGAAGTGCACCGGCACGTCATTCGGCAGGTACAGGACCGGAAGGGTGTCACGCACGCCCTCGGTGCCGTCCAGCTGGGCCTGGATGCCGGAGTAGTAGGCCTCGATGACCTCGCCGTTCTCCTGCTCGTAGGAGTAGTTGAAGTCCCAGGACCACTGCTTGCCGTACACGGTGACGGTCAGCGGCGAGTCGTCCACGGGGCGGTCGACCTCGGTCTGGACGCGGTCGGTGAAGCCCCAGAAAGTGAAGACCATCAGGATCGGGATGGCCGTGAACATGGTCTCGAGCGGCACATTGTAGGCCGTCTGCTTCGGGAAGCCCTGGTCGTTCTTGCGGCGGCGGTACGCCACCATGCACCAGATCATGGCGCCCCAGGCCAGCAGGCCGACGACCATGGCCGCGATCCAGGAGTTCACCCACAGGTCGGTGAGCTGGGCGTTGTGGTTGGTGGTGTCCCGGGTGCCGGGGTACCAGCCGCGCTGGACCTCTGCCGAACAGCCGGTCAGCACCAGGAGCGCCGTGGTGCCCACGGCACCGGCGGTCCAGCGGCGGCGGGTCCGACGTCCGGCGTCATTCTGTGCTCTCACAGACGGCCTTCCTCTTCATCTCGTGTGCGAGGGGCGTCCCCGCTCCCCCGGCGATTCGGCGGCTTCTCGCAGCGTCCTCGCAGGGAGCACGGGTATGCCCTGATGATTCAGAGCCAGTCTAAGCCGAAACACGCGGATTCTCCGCACCGTGACACGTGCCGATCGTGTCTGGGAGTCGGGTCCGAGCATCCTGGGCGCGGTGCCCGGGCACGACGACGGCGGGCCGGCCGAGGCCGACCCGCCGGTTCGCGGTCCGTGGCGCTCCGGGCGCCCGCAGATCAGTGGAAGGAGTCGCCGCAGGCGCACGAGCCGCCTGCGTTGGGGTTGTCGATCGTGAAGCCCTGCTTCGAGATGGTGTCCTCGAAGTCGATGGTCGCGCCCATGAGGTAGGGCACGCTCATCTTGTCGACGATCACCTCGACCCCGTCGTAGTCACGGACGGTGTCGCCGTCGAGGACGCGCTCGTCGAAGTAGAGCTGGTAGATCAGGCCCGAGCAGCCGCCCGGCTGCACGGCGACGCGCAGCCGCAGGTCCGTGCGGCCCTCCTGCTCGAGCAGCGAGCGCACCTTGCCGGCCGCCACGTCGGTCAGCTCGACCTCGTGCGGGGGCAGGCCCTCGGCGTCCTGGGTCGCGCCGATCTCGACGCCGGTCTCCTCTGCGGACAGAGCCATCGTGACCTCCTCAGATCATGGGGCGCGGACGGGGCCGTCACGCGCGTGTGGTCTCCCGGGCAACACTAGCCGCCCACGGGGCATTCCCGGCCCGCCGCACCGACGGGCCGGGCGGCGCTCACGCCGAGAGCCGCGCGAGCCAGAGCGCCTCGGCCACGACGGCCCGCTGGAAGTCGTCGATGTGCAGCGACTCGTTGGCCGAGTGCGCCCGCGTGTCCGGGTCCTCCACGCCCGTGATGAGGAGGGTGGCCTCCGGGAAGACCTCGGCGAGGTCCGCGGTGAACGGGATGGAGCCGCCCATGCCGATCGCCCGGGGCTCGACGCCCCAGGCGTCCTCCAGGGCGGCCATCATCGCGGCCGCGGCGGGGGCCGAGGTGTCCGTCGTGAACGGCTGACCGAACTCCCCCGCGGTGACCGTGGTCTCCGCGCCGAGCACCGCCGCGGACTGCGCCTCCAGGTGGGTGCGCAGCGCCTCGAAGGCCTCCGCGGGCTCCATGCCGGGGCCCAGGCGCAGCGAGAACTTCGCGCGCGCCGCGGGCTGGATCGTGTTCGAGGACTCCGCGACCGAGGGCGCGTCGATCCCGATGATGCTCAGCGCGGGAGCGTTCCACAGCCGGTCCGCGACCGGGCCGCGGCCGGCCAGGGTCACCCCGTCCAGCACGCCCGCGTCCGCACGGAAGACGTCCTCGGGGTAGTCCAGGCCCGCGGTCTGCCGCGGCTCGAGGCCGGGCACGGCGACCGCGCCGTCCGCGTCGTGGAGCGTGGCGATCAGCCGCGAGAGCAGGACGACGGCGTCCAGGACCGGCCCGCCGAACATGCCGGAGTGCACGGCGTGGTCGAGCACCCGGACGGTCACCGTGCCGTCCACCAGCCCACGCAGGGAGGTGGTCAGCGCGGGCTCCCCCACGGCCCAGTTGGACGAGTCCGCGACCACGATCGCGTCGGCGTCGAGGCGCGCCCGGTGCTTCTCCAGGAAGGTGCGGAAGGTGGGCGAGCCGGCCTCCTCCTCGCCCTCGATGAAGACGCGGACGCCGACGCCGGCGTCGGGCAGGACGTCCCGCAGGGCGGCGAGGGCGGCGAGGTGGACCATGATGCCGGCCTTGTCGTCGGCGGCGCCGCGGCCGTACAGCCGCCCGCCGCGCTCGGTGGCCACGAGCGGCGGGGTGTCCCAGAGGTCCTCGTCCCCGATCGGCTGCACGTCATGATGGGCATACAACAAGACGGTGGGCTTGTCAGAGGCGCCGGGCTTCTCGCCGATCACCGCCGGCCCACCGGGCCGGTCGTCGTCGCGGGTCTCGGTCACGATCTCCACCTCCTGCAGGCCCGCCTCGCGCAGCAGGCCCGCGACGGCCTCGGCGGACCGCTCGAGCTGGGTGCGGTCCGCGGAGTCCCAGGCGATGCCCGGGATCGCCACGAGGTCGGTGAGGGTCTGGAGGGTCGTCGGAAAACGGGCCTCGACGGCCTCACGGACGGCGGAGACGAGGGCCGCGTCCTGCGGCGCACGGGAGGTGATGTCAGTCATGACGGCCAGCGTAGACGGCGGCCGGGCCGAGGGTCGTGCCCCCGGGCGGTCCGGACCCGCCCCACCACTAGACTGGACGGGTGTTCAAGCGAGACAAGACCCCCGAGACCGCGCCCGCCCCCTCGACTCACGGCTCCTCGGCCGCTCCCGCCGAGGGCGCCGCCGTGGCCGAGGACGGGCCGCGCGACCGCTCGCAGGGCAAGAAGGGCCCGACTCCGCGGCGCCGCGACCAGGAGGCTGCGCGCCGTCGCACTCTGGTCCCCGAAGATCGCAAAGCGGCTCGCAAGGCCGAGCGCCAGGCGATGGCCCAGGAGCGGATGCGCCAGCGCGCCGCGCTGGAGACCGGGGACGAGCGCGGTCTCCCGGCACGCGACAAGGGGCCGCAGAAGCGCTGGGTCCGTGACTACGTGGACGCGCGGACCGGGATCGGCGAGTGGCTCATGCCCGTCGTCTTCGCCTACGTCCTGCTCATGTTCATCCCCGGTCGCGAGGCGCAGCTGATCCTGATGATCAGCCTGTACGTCCTCGTGGCCCTCGTGCTCATCGAGAGCTTCCTGGTCAGCCGGCACATCAAGAAGGGCCTCACGGAGCGCTTCGGCACGCCGGAGTCCGGGACCGGCTTCTACGGCATCATGCGGGCCCTGCAGTTCCGCCGCCTGCGTCTGCCCAAGCCCCAGGTCAAGCGGGGCGAGTACCCCGCCTGACACGACACCGCGCCACGGCCCGGACCCCGGTGGGTCCGGGCCGTCGCGTCCCCGGCGAGCAGACCGTCAGCCCCGCAGGGACCGGGCCAGCCCGGCGGTGATCCGGCCGGCCCAGAACGGGCCCTCGTACAGGAACGCCGTGTATCCCTGGACGAGGTCCGCGCCCGCGTCGAGCCGGGCCTGGACGTCGTCGGCGTCCGTCACCCCGCCCACGCTGACGACGGCGGTGCCCGTCGGCAGCGCCGCCCGCAGGACCTCCAGCACCCGCATCGACCGCTCCTGCAGCGGGGCGCCGGACAGGCCGCCCGCGCCCAGGGCGTCCACGTCGGCACGCGGGGTGCGCAGACCCTCCCGGGAGACGGTCGTGTTGGTCGCGATGACGCCGTCCAGCCCGAGGCGCTCGGCGAGCGCCCCGACGGCGCGCACGTCGTCGTCCGCCAGGTCCGGGGCGATCTTCACGGTCAGCGGCACGCGACGGTCCGGGACCGCACGGTCGGCCTCCTCGCGCACCGCCGTGAGGATCGGCTCCAGCGCGTCGATCTCCTGCAGCTGGCGCAGCCCCGGCGTGTTCGGCGAGGACACGTTGACCGTCAGGTAGTCGGCGTGGGGCGCGAGCAGGCGGGTCGAGGCCCGGTAGTCGTCCGCCGCGTCCTCGAGCGGGACCACCTTGGTCTTGCCGATGTTCACGCCCAGGACCGGCCGGGTCGGACCGAAGCGGCGCTCCAGCGTCTGCCGGGTCCGCGCCAGGCGGGGGGCGACGGCCGCCGCGCCGTCGTTGTTGAAGCCCATGCGGTTGACCAGCGCCCGGTCGTCCACGAGACGGAACAGTCGCGGTTGCGGGTTGCCGGGCTGCGGCTGCGCCGTGATCGTGCCGACCTCGATGTGGCCGAACCCGAGGTCGGCCAGGGCGGCGGTCCCCCGGCCGTCCTTGTCGAACCCCGCGGCCAGGCCGAAGGGCGTCGGGAACCGCAGGCCCATGACCGTGCGCGCGAGCAGCGGGTCCGGGCGGAAGGCGGCGCGCAGGGCGGCGGACGCCCCGGTGCGCTCGACCAGCCGGATCGCGTCGAAGCCCCGATGGTGCGCCTGCTCCGCGTCCATGCCGCCGAACACGGCACGGAAGAAGGGCGGGTACAGGCGAGGCGCGCGGGAGGTCAGGAGGCCGTCGACGGCGGACTTGGGATCAGGCAGCTGCATGCCCCCATCCTCGCACGGGCCTCCCGCCCGCCCAGGGTCCTCCTACAGTGGTCGGATGGCCCGTGACCCGATCCAGCCGCCGCCCCCGGACCCCTCCGCCCCGCACGGCGCCCCCGCCGGCGGACCGACGGAGGAGGACACCCGCCCGTTCCTCGACGACCCGCCGGGCCTGGGCTGGGTCCCGGACGGACTGCCGGGCTTCGAACGATGCACCCTCGGCCTCGACACCGATGAACAAGGACAAAACCTTGTCACAGTGGTGCGTCCGCGCACCGACGCCCCCCGTGACCCGGCCCGGCGGCCCATCCTCTCGGTGCACGGCTGGAGCGACTACTTCTACAACGCCCCGCTCGCCCACGCGTTCGAGGCCGCTGGCTACGCCTTCCACGCCGTCGACCTCCGCCACTACGGCCGCTCGCTGCGCGCGGGACAGACGCCCGGCTGGACGGACGACCTGACCCGCTACGACGCGGACCTCGAGGCCGCGCTCGAGACCATCGCCCAGGATCACCCGCTGCCGCCCATCCTCATGGGGCACTCCACCGGCGGGCTGATCGCCGCGCTGTGGGCGGACCGGAATCCCGGCCGCCTCGCCGCGCTCGTGCTCAACAGCCCCTGGCTGGAGATGCAGGGCAGCGCGGGGGTGCGCCTGCTGGCGAAGTCCATCGTGGGGCCCGTCTCCGCCATGAAGCCCTACGCCGTGCTCACGCTGCCGCGCATCGACCACTACTGGCGCACCCTCTCGGACCAGGCCGAGGGCGAATGGGACCTGCACCCGCTCTGGCGTCCTCCGCACGCGTTCGAGGTGCCGGCCGCCTGGCTGAGCGCGGTCCTCTCGGGGCACCGGGCCGTGGCCGGGCGGCTCGACGTCTCCGTGCCGATCCTCGTGCTCGTCTCCGCGCGCGGGCATCGGGGCACGTCCTACGCCGAGGCGATGCTGACCTCGGACATCGTCCTGGACCCCGACGCCATGGCCCGACGCTCCCTGCGGCTCGGCAACCGGGTGACCGTCCACCGGCTCCCCGACGCGCTGCACGACGTGTTCGCCTCCCCCGCGTCGGTGCGCGAGGCGGCCGGTGCCGCGACGCTCACGTGGCTGGGGGCCTACGCGCCTCCGTCGGCGTCCGAGGCCGAGTCCGGCGCGCCGGACGACGGCGCCGGCTGAGGGGTGTCCACGGCGCCGCCGTAGCGGCGGTCCCGGCGGGCGTAGGTCTCGACGGCGGCCCACAGGGTCCGCCGGTCGACGTCCGGCCACAGCACGTCGAGGAACAGCAGCTCCGCGTAGGCGGACTGCCACAGCAGATAGTTGGACAGGCGCTGCTCCCCCGAGGTCCGCAGGAACAGGTCCACGTCCGGGACGACGTCGACGTCCTGACCCGTGCGGAAACCGCGGTCGAGGTAGCGGGTGATGACGTCCTCGCTGATCTCGCCCGGCCGCATCCGGCCGGCCCGGACCTCTTCGGCGATGGCCTGGACGCCGTCCAGGATCTCGGCCCGGCTGCCGTAGTTCACGCACATGTGCAGCGTGGTGCCGGTGTTGTGGCGCGTGAGCTCCTCGGCCTCCTGCAGCTCCCGGATCACGGGGGTCCAGAGGCGCGGGGCCCGCCCGTTCCACCGGATCCGCACGTTCCACGAGTGCAGGGTGTCCCGCTGCCGGCGCAGCACGTCCCGGGAGAAGCCCATGAGGAAGCGCACCTCCTCCGCCGAGCGCCGCCAGTTCTCCGTGGAGAACGCATACGCGGACACGTGGCCGATCCCCAGCTCCACCGCCCCGGCGACGACGTCCAGCAGCGCCGCCTCGCCGGCCCGATGGCCCTCGGTGCGGGGCAGGCCGCGCTGGTTGGCCCACCGTCCGTTGCCGTCCATCACGATCGCCACGTGCCGGGGCACGAGACGCGGGTCGATCCGCGGGGCGACCGCACCCGAGGGGTGCGGCGGCGGGGGCTGCGGGGCACGGTCGGCGCTCATGGTCTCCTCTCGACGCGCGGGGCGGGGAGGCCGAGGTCCTGGTCCAGGACGGACAGGGACACCAGGCGCCGCTCGGCGTGGAACTGCAGGTACGCCGCCACGATAGCGGCCGCCTCGCGGCGGGCGGGGGCCCCGGAGGCGTCCGCGGTGGCCCAGTCCCCCGCCGCGAGGGCCGAGAGCAGGTCGAAGGTCTCCGGGGCGGGGTGCGCGGCACCGGGTGGCCTGCACTCGGGGCAGACGGCCCCGCCGAGGCCCACGTGCAGCGCCGTGTGCGGGCCGGGGGCGCCGCAGCGGGCGCACCGGTCGAAGGTCGGGGCCCAGCCGGCCTGGGCGAGCGCCCGCAGCAGGAACGAGTGCAGGATCAGGCGCGGGTCGTGCGCGCCGCGGGCCAGCGCGGCCAGCGCGCCGTGGAACAGGCGGTACTGGGCGCGCCGGCCGTCGTCGTCGACCGCGGGGACCCGCTCGACGGCCTCGGCGAGGGCGCCGGCGACGGTGTAGGCGTCGTAGTCGGCGGCCAGCATCGTCGCGTACGGGTGCAGCAGCTGCGCCTGGCTCACGGTGTGCAGCTCCCCCCGGCCGCGTGCGAGCTGGAGCGTGGAGTGCATGAACGGCTCCACCACCGAGCCCAGCCGGGAGGACGTCTTGCGCACCCCCTTGGCCACGGCCCGGACCAGGCCGTGCTCGGGGGTGAGCGCCTCGATGATGCGATCGGCCTCCCCCAGACGGTGGGTGCGCAGCACGATGGCCTCGGTGCGGAACGAGTTCGCCGCGTAGCCGCCGTGCCGCGCACCCCGCCGGGAGGAGCCGGAGCCGCTCACGCGCGCAGGGCGCGGTTCACCGCGGACACCACGGCCTTCAGCGAGGCGGTGGTGGTGTTGTGGTCCAGGCCGACGCCCCAGAGGACACGGTCGCCCACGGCCGCCTCCACGTAGGCGGCGGCCATGGCCGCGCCGCCCTCGGACAGTGCGTGCTCGGAGTAGTCGAGCACGCGGACGTCCACGCCCTCCTCGCCGAGGATGCGCAGGAACGCGTCGATCGGGCCGTTGCCCTGCGCCGCGCGGGTCTGCGTGACGCCGTCGACCTCGAGCTCGGCCTCCATCCGGAACGTGCCGTCCTCGCCGGAGGCCGAGGAGACCGAGCGGAGCCGGTAGCGGCCCCACTGCGCCTCCGCCGCGTCGGCGGGCAGGTACTCGTCCTGGAACACGCGCCACAGGTCGGCGCCGGAGACCTCGCCGCCCTGGGCGTCGGCCAGATCCTGGATGACGTGGGAGAACTCGATCTGCGCGCGGCGCGGCAGGTCCAGGTTGTGCTCGGACTTGAGCAGGTAGGCGACGCCGCCCTTGCCGGACTGCGAGTTCACGCGGATGACGGCTTCGTACGAGCGGCCGATGTCCTTCGGGTCGATGGGCAGGTACGGCACGGCCCACGGGATGCCGTCCACGTCCGTGCCGGCCGCCTTCGCGTCGACCTCCATGGCCTCGAAGCCCTTCTTGATGGCGTCCTGGTGGGAGCCGGAGAAGGCCGTGAAGACGAGGTCGCCGCCCCACGGCGAGCGCTCGGGCACGGCCAGCTGGTTGCAGTACTCGACCGTGCGCTTGATGTGGTCCATGTCGGAGAAGTCGATCATGGGGTCGACGCCCTGCGAGTACAGGTTCATGCCCAGCGTCACCAGGTCGACGTTGCCGGTGCGCTCGCCGTTGCCGAACAGGCATCCCTCGATGCGGTCCGCCCCGGCCAGGTAGCCCAGCTCGGCGGCGGCCACGCCCGTGCCGCGGTCGTTGTGCGGGTGCAGGGAGAGGATGAGCGAGTCGCGGTGCTCCAGGTTGCGGTGCATCCACTCGATCGAGTCGGCGTACACGTTCGGGGTGGACATCTCCACCGTCGCCGGCAGGTTCAGGATCATCTTGCGGTCGGTGGAGGCCTCCAGGACCGTGGCCACCTCGTCCGAGATGCGCCGGGCGAACTCGAGCTCGGTGCCCGTGTAGGACTCGGGCGAGTACTCGTAGGTGATCTGCGTGCCCTCGAGCTGCTCCTCGAACTTCTTCACCAGGCGCGCGCCGGAGGTCGCGATGTCCACGATCCCGTCCTCGTCCTGCCGGAACACCACGCGGCGCTGCAGCACCGACGTCGAGTTGTACAGGTGCACGATGGCCCGGTCGGCGCCCTCGAGCGCCTCGAAGGTGCGCTCGATCAGGTGCTCACGGGACTGGGTGAGGACCTGGATGGTGACGTCGTCCGGGATGTGGTCGCCCTCGATGAGCTGACGGACGAAGTCGTAGTCGGTCTGCGAGGCGGACGGGAAGCCGACCTCGATCTCCTTGAAGCCCATGCCGATGAGCAGCTGGAACATGCGCAGCTTGCGCTCGGGGCCCATGGGGTCGATCAGGGCCTGGTTGCCGTCGCGCAGGTCCACGGCGCACCACAGCGGCGCCTTCTCGATGACCTTGTCCGGCCAGGTGCGGTCCGGCAGGGCGACCTCGATCTGGTCCTGGAACGGGACGTACTTGTGGAACTTCATCCCCGACGACTTCTGCAGGTGGGCGCTCATGCGTGTTCTCCCTCGACGTGCGCGCGGCGGGCGCGCGAAAGGTGGGTGGTCGGTGGCCGGACCGGGAGGTCAGGGGCTCCGCACGGGGTGTCCGGTCCGGTGGGAGGCGTCCTGCCTCCGCATGCGCTCAGGCGGCGTGGATCACGGCCTGGCACGGGGACCCCGTGCGGCCGGGAAGTAGCAGGCGGGCCGTGGCCGGCGCTGTCGTCGCGCGGCGGAGGGACATGCCCCGACCCTAGCACCGAGGTGGGCCGGGCCACAGGAGGCCGTCCCCGTGTGACGCACGACGACGGCGGCCCGCTCCGGCGCGTGCGCGCCCGGGTCGGGCCTCCGGCTCAGAAGCCGAGTCGGCCGAGCTGTTTGGGGTCGCGCTGCCACTCCTTGGCGACCTTGACCCGCAGGTCCAGGTGCACCTTGGTGCCGAGCATGCGCTCGATGCCCGCCCGCGCCTGCGCGCCGATCTCACGCAGCCGGGAACCGCCCTTGCCGATGATGATGCCCTTCTGGCTGTCCCGCTCGACGAAGACGTTCGCCCACACGTCCATGAGGGGCCGATCCGCGGGGCGGTCCTCGCGCAGGGACATCTCCTCGACCATCACGGCCACCGAGTGCGGCAGCTCGTCGCGCACGCCCTCCAGGGCCGCCTCCCGGATGAGCTCGGCGACCATGACCGCCTCCGGCTCGTCCGTGAGCTCGCCGTCGGGGTACAGGGGCGGCCCGGCCGGCAGCAGCCCCGCGAAGACGCCCAGGACGTCGTCGACCTGGCGGCCGGCCACCGCCGAGACCGGCACGACGGCCGCGAAGCCCTCCCCGCCGTTCTCCGGCCCGAGGACCTCGTCGCCCAGCGCGGTCACGGCCACGAGCTGCGCCATGAGCTGCTCCGGGCCCACCTTGTCCGTCTTCGTCACCACGGCGACCACCGGGGTGCGGTGCAGGTAGGAGAGCTGCTGGGCGATGAACCGGTCGCCCGGGCCGATCGCCTCGTCGGCCGGCAGGCACATGCCCACGGCGTCGACCTCGTTGAGCGTCTCCGCCACGAGGTCGTTGAGGCGCTCGCCGAGCAGGGTGCGGGGCCGGTGCAGACCCGGGGTGTCCACGAGCACGAGCTGGAAGTCCTCGCGGTGGACGATCCCGCGGATGGTGTGGCGCGTGGTCTGCGGCTTGGAGGAGGTGATCGCCACCTTCTCCCCCACCAGCGCGTTGGTGAGTGTGGACTTGCCGGCGTTCGGCCGGCCCACGAGCGAGACGAAGCCGGAACGGAAGCCGTCCGCGGCGCGGGCCGGATCGACGAGATCGGTCATGGGGTCATCCTTGTCAGGCGGGGCGTGGGGTGGGGCGGCCGGCTCAGGCCACGGGGTCGGCGGGTGCGGCGCCGTGGGCCTGCTCCTCGCGCCGGCGCAGCCGCACCGGGCGGTCGGGGGTCTCGGAGACGCGCAGGCGCGCGACCCGGTTGCGGCGGGGCTCGAGGGTGTCCGCGACGAGCTCGATCCCCTGGACCACGACGCGCGAGCCCTGGATCGGGACGCGGCCGAGCTCCTTGGCGAGGAGGCCGCCGACCGTGTCGACGTCGTCGTCCTCGTCCTCCTCCGGCAGCTCGAACTCCTCCCGGAAGTCGTGGATGCCCATGCGCGCGTCGACGGAGTAGACGCCGGGCGCGACGAACTCCACCTCGGGGCGGTCCGGCTGGTCGTCCTCGTCGTAGATCTCCCCGACGATCTCCTCGATGAGGTCCTCGAGGGTCACGAGCCCCGCCGTGCCGCCGTACTCGTCCACCACCACGGCCACGTGGGTGGACTCGCGCTGCAGCTCCTGCAGGAGGGTGGCCACGGACTTCGACTCGGGGACGAAGCGGACGTCGCGCATGACCTCGGTGACGGGGGTGTCGGTCGCAGCGCCGTCGTGGTGCAGGGCGCGGGTGACGTCCTTGAGGTGCAGCATGCCCCGGATGTCGTCGGCGTCCTCGCCGATCACCGGGATGCGGGAGTTGCCGGAGCGCAGGAACAGGGCCATGGCCTGCCCGAGCGTGTGGTCGGCGTCGATCGTGACGACGTCGGTGCGCGGCACCATGACGGAGCGGACGATGGTGTCGTTCATGGAGAACACCGACTGGATCAGCTCCGCCTCGGAGTCGGCGAGCACGTCCGCGTCGTGGGCGCGGGCGACGAACTCGCGCAGGTGGCGCTCCTGGAAGTCGTCCTCGTCCTCCGGCTCGACCTCGCGACGGCGCCGGTCCCGGTCCAGGCGGGCGGCGAGCGGGCCCAGGGCCCGGCGGAGCACCCACACGAGGCCGCCCAGGCGGCGGGCGACGGCGGCCTCGTTGCGGGAGCCGATCGGCCGCGGGCTCCAGACGCCCAGCAGGGCGGCCACGCCCACGAGCACGACCGCGGCGATCGCCACGGCGAGCCACGTGTCGTCCACCACCGCGTCGGCGGCCGCGGTCAGGCAGACGGCCGACAGGGCCTCGGCCACGAAGCGCCAGACCCGCAGGGCGCCGAGGTGGCTCTCCCGCTCGCGGGCGATCTCCAGGACCTTGGAGCCGGGCCGCTCGCGGACGATGTCCTCCGCGTCCCGCCGGGAGAGGTAGGAGAACGCGGACTCGGCCAGGGACAGCGTCCAGGTCAGGCCGAGGAAGACCAGGAAGAGGGCGAAGAGGACGGCGGGTGTCAGCATGGGCGGTGCCGTCAATCCTCGACGGTGGGGGCCGGGGCGGGCCGGCCGAGGACCTCGGAGACGAGCCGATCCTGGAGCGTGAACATCTCCTCGCGCTCGGCGTCCTCGACGTGGTCGTACCCGAGCAGGTGGAGCATGCCGTGGGTGAGCAGCAGGAGCAGCTCATCGTCACGGGAGTGCCCGCCGCGCGCCGCCTGCTCGGCGGCGACCTCGGGGCAGAGCACGACGTCGCCCAGCACGCCCTCGGCCGGCGCCTCGGGCGAGCCGGGGGTCAGCTCGTCCATGGGCAGGCTCATCACGTCGGTGGGCCCGGGCAGGTCCATCCACTCCTCGTGCAGCTCGGCCATGCGTGCGGCGTCCACGACGGTCACGGCCGTCTCGGCGCGCTCGTGGACGTGCAGGCGCGCGTACACGTGCCGGGCCATGCGCAGCAGCGCGTCCTCGGGGACCTCGATCCCCGACTCGTTCAGGATCTCAACGGCCACGGCGGGCCCCTCCTCGCTTCTGGGACCGCTCCGCGGGGCCGCGGGCGGCGTCGTAGGCGTCCACGATGGCGCTCACCAGCGAGTGCCGGACCACGTCCGAGGAGTCGAAGCGGACCATCTCCAGTCCCTCGATCCCCTCGAGCACCTCGACGGCTTGGGCCAGGCCGGACTGGGTGCCGCGCGGCAGGTCCACCTGCGAGGTGTCGCCCGTGACGACCATGCGCGCACCGAAGCCGAGGCGGGTCAGGAACATCTTCATCTGCTCGCCGGTGGTGTTCTGGGCCTCGTCGAGGATCACGAACGCGTCGTTCAGGGTGCGGCCGCGCATGTACGCCAGCGGGGCGACCTCGATGGTCCCGGCCTCCATCAGCCGCGGGATCGACTCGGGCTCGATCATGTCGTGCAGCGCGTCGTACAGGGGGCGCAGGTACGGGTCGATCTTCTCGGAGAGCCCGCCGGGCAGGAAGCCGAGCCGTTCGCCGGCCTCGACGGCCGGGCGGGTGAGGATGATCCGGTTGACCTCCTTGGCCTGCAGCGCCTGCACCGCCTTGGCCATCGCCAGGTAGGTCTTGCCGGTGCCGGCCGGGCCGATGCCGAAGACGACGGTGGAGCGGTCGATCGCCTCCACGTAGTCCTGCTGGTGCAGGGTCTTCGCGCGGATGCGGCGGCCCCGGCCCGAGAGGATCGAGTCCAGGTGCAGCTGACCCGCGCCGCGCCCGGTGGCGGCGTCGCGGACGTGGTGGACCACCTGGCCCATCACCTCGGGGGTGACGGCCTGGTCGCGGCGGGCGATCGAGCGCAGGTCCTCGACGACGCGCCGCACCGTGGCCACCTCGGCCACCGGCCCGGCCAGGTCCAGCCGCTGGTCGCGGACCGTGACGTCCACGGTGGGGAACACGCCGCCGAGGATCCGCAGCAGGGCGTCCTGCGGTCCGAGCGTGCGGACCATGAGGTCGGCGGACTCGAACGCCACCCCCTCGTGCGCGGTGGCGGGCGGGGTCGGGGTCGTGGGGGGCACGGTCACGATGGGGCGGATCACCTCGGGGTCGCGGGGGCGGGACATCCCGACCAGTCTAGGCGTCGGCGCGCCGTCCTGCCGGGGCTCACCAGCGGCCGAGCCGGTGCTGGAGCACGGCGAGGGCGGCGGGGCCGGCCGTGGAGGCGCGCAGCACGTGCGGGCCGAGCCGCACCGGCACGGCCCCCGCGGCCACGCAGGCCTCGAGCTCGGCCGGGCCGATCCCGCCCTCGGGGCCCACGACGACGGCGATCTCGACGGCCGCGGAGAGTCGCTCCGCCGGCACCGCGGACACCCCGTGCTCCGCGTCCTCGTGCAGTACGAGGACGAGCCGGCCGCCGTCGTCGTCCCAGGCCAGCCCGGCGACCGCCGTCCCGGAGACGTGGTCCCGGACCGCGGGCACCCGGGCGCGACGCGCCTGCTTGGCGGCCGCGCGGGCCGTGTCCGCCCACTTCTGGCGGGCCTTGGCGGCCTTGGGGCCCTTCCAGCGGACGATCGAGCGCTCCGCCTCCCAGGGCACCACGGCGTCCACGCCGAGCTCGACGGCGGCCTGGACCGCCATGAGGTCCCGGTCGCCCTTGGCGAGGGCCTGGACGAGCACGAGCGCCGGGGTGGGCGCCGGCTCCTCCGCCACCGCGTCCAGCCGCACGGACACCGCGTCCGGGGCGGCCGCGAGCACGGTGCCGTGGCCGAGCGTGCCCGACCCGTCGGCCAGGAGCACGGCCTCCCCGGGGGCCAGGCGCATGGCCGCGGCGGCGTGCCGGGCCTCGGCGCCGTCGAAGACGACCTCCGCGCCCGCGCTCGCGCCGGCCAGGGCGCCCGGCTCGAGGTGGAACAGGGGGGCGGTCACAGGTTCCTCAGGTTCTCCCGCAGCCGGGCGAACATGCCCTTGGCCTGGGGTGCGCCGTGCACGACCTCCTCGCCGCGCACCTCGGCCAGGCGCTCCAGGAGCTGGCGCTGCTCGTCGTCCAGGTCGGTGGGCGTGGTGACCACCACGTCCACCTTGAGGTCGCCACGGCCCTGCCCGCGCAGGCGACCGACGCCCAGGCCGTGGAGGACCTCGACGTGGCCGGACTGCACGCCCGGGTCCAGGCTGAGGGACTGCTTGCCGTCCAGGGTGTCCAGCGTGACGGTGGTGCCCAGGGCCGCGGCGGCCATGGGGACGGTCACGGTGGTGGCCAGGTGGTCGCCCTCGCGGCGGAAGGTCTCGTCCGGGCGGACCGCGATCTCCACGTAGAGGTCGCCGTTCGGGCCGCCGCCCGGGCCGGCCTCGCCGCGGCCGGCGAGGTGGATGCGGGTGCCGTCGTCCACGCCCGCGGGGATGCGCAGGGTCAGCGGCGTCCGGGTGCGGACGCGGCCCTGCCCGTCGCACTCGTGGCAGGGCGTCGGGATGACGGTGCCGAACCCCTGGCAGGCGGGGCAGGCCTCGGTGGCCATGACGGTGCCCAGCAGCGACCGCACGGGGCGCTGGATCATGCCGTGGCCCTGACAGGTCTGGCAGGTCTCCGGCTGGGTGCCGGGCTCGCAGCACGAGCCCCCGCACCGCTCGCAGCGCACGGCCGTGTCCAGCTCAATGGTCTGCTCGCCGCCGAAGACCGCGTCGCGCAGGTCGATCCGCGCGATCACCAGCGCGTCCTGGCCGCGGCGGGCGCGGCTGGCGGGGCCACCGCGGCCGCCCTGGCCGGCCGCGTTCATGAAGGTCTCGAAGATGTCGGCGAAGCCCCCGAAGCCGCCCGCCCCACCGAAGCCGCCCGGGAAGCCGGCCTGGCCGTTCTCATTGCCCGTCGTGTCGTAGGCCCGACGCCGGTCCTCGTCCGAGAGCACCTCATAGGCGTGGGAGATGCGCTTGAACTGCTCGGCCGCCTCCGGGTCGGGGTTGACGTCCGGGTGGTGGGTGCGCGCGAGCTTGCGGTAGGCGCGGCGGATCTCCTCGGTGCTGGCGTCACGGCTGACGCCGAGCGTCTCGTAGTGGTCGGTCACGGTGGGGATTCCTCTCGGGGCGAGCGGGACGTGGGGCGGTGCGGGACGGGGCCCGCCAGGACGCGCGGAGGCACGTCAGGTGGTCAGGATGCGGGAGAGATAGCGGGCGATCGCCCGGACGGCGGCCATGGTGCCCGGATAGTCCATCCGGGTCGGACCGATGACGCCGAGCTTCGCCACGGCGCCGGGGCCGTAGGCGGCCGCGACCACCGAGGTGTCCGCGAGCGATCCGGCGTTCTCGGAGCCGATCCGCACGGACACCCCGTGGGCGTCCTGCTCCATCTCCGTGAGCAGGCGCAGCAGCACCACCTGCTCCTCGAGCGCCTCCAGGATCGGCCCGATGGACGCGCCGAAGTCCCCCGGGGAGCGGGCCAGGTTGGCGGTGCCGGCCAGGACGATGCGGTCCTGCCGGCCGGCCTCGAGCAGGTCCTGGACGGCCGCGGCCACGAGGGCCGCGGCCGGCCGGTGCTCCGGGCGGACCCGGGTGACGACGTCGTCCATCACGGCGGCCGCCTGCACCGGACCGAGCCCCAGCAGGGCGTCCAGCAGGAGGCCGCGGAGCACGGACAGCTCCGCCTCGTCGACCGGCCGGTCCAGGACGGCGTGCCGCTGGTCCACCCGTCCCGTGGACAGGATGAGGACCACGAGCAGGCGCGTGGGCGTGAGGGAGACCAGTTCGAGGTGGCGGATCGTGGAGCCGTCCTCGTGGGGGAACTGCGCGACGGCGACCTGCTGGGTCAGCTGGGCCAGGAGGCGCACCGTGGACTCCATCATGTGCTCGGTGTCCGTCTCCGGGTCCAGCAGGGTGCTCACGGCCCGGCGCTCGGCCGGGGACAGCGGCTTCACCTCGGAGAGGCGGTCGACGAACACGCGGTAGCCCTTGTCCGTGGGGACGCGCCCGGCGGAGGTGTGCGGGGCCACGATGAGGCCCTCCTCCTCGAGCGCCGCCATGTCGTTGCGCACGGTCGCGGAGGACACGCCCAGGGCGTGCCGTTCCACGAGCGCCTTGGAGCCCACGGGCTCGCGCAGCGCCACGTAGTCCTCCACGATCGCCTGGAGCACCTGCAGGCGGCGGGGCTGCTCCGACATCTCGGTCCTCCTCTGGTCCGTCGGGATCCGGGGCGACCCCGGAGGTGCCCCTGACTGGCACTCCGGCGGGTCAAGTGCCAATGCTACCGTCCGACCCGGGTGGACCACCCGACCGGTCCGCACGGCTTCGCTCACGGTGATCGCCCGGCCCCGTTGCTACCGTGCTCTCCCATGGACTGGAGCAGCTGGGGCCCCGCGGGCCACGACGACCTGACGCGCCGCCCCGCCCGGACCGTCCCCGATGTGCCCGCCGCCCCCGGCACGGTGGTCGAGGACGTGGCCTCCGGGTTCACCGGGGCCGTGATCGGCATCGAGCGCTCCGGCGGCGTGCACGTGGTGGTCCTGGAGGACCACCGCGGCGTGCGCCGCGGCTTCCCCCTCGGCGGCGGCTTCTGGATCGACGGCGAGCCCGTGACCCTGGTCCCCCCGACCGCCGCGGCCCCGGCGGCGCCGGCCCGCACCGCCTCCGGCTCGCGACGGGTCGAGGGGGCGCGCGCCCGCACCGCCCGCGCCTCACGCATCTGGGTGGAGGGCGTGCACGACGCCGAGCTGGTGGAGAAGGTGTGGGGCGAGGACCTGCGCCTCGAGGGCATCGTCGTGGAGCCCCTGCACGGCGTGGACGACCTCGCCGGGGCGATCCGCACGTTCGCCCCCGGCCCGCGGCGCCGGCTCGGGATCCTCGTGGACCACCTCGTCACCGGGTCCAAGGAGGAGCGCCTCGCGGCCGAGGCCATGCGCGTGCCGGGGGCCGCGGGCAACGTGCTCATCCTCGGCCACCCCTACGTGGACGTCTGGCAGGTCATCAAGCCCTCCGTCCTCGGCATCCCCGCGTGGCCCGTCGTGCCGAAGGGGCAGGACTGGAAGACGGGGATCCTGCGGGGACTGGGCTGGCCGCACGGGAGCAAGGAGGCCACGGGGCTGGGGTGGAAGCGGCTGCTCTCCCACGTCACCACGTACGCGGACCTCGAGCCGTCCCTGCTGGGCCGCGTGGAGGAGCTCATCGACTTCCTCACCGCAGCACCCGAGCACTGATCTCGGCGCGGCCCCCGCCCGCCCGCGCTATGCTGGCCCATGCCCTGCGCCCGGTCCCCGGCGCGCGGGTCCCGCGATCCAGGAGGAGCCCCTCGTGAACACCCGCGCGCAGCCCGACGCCGGCCGCACCGGCCACGGCCCGCCCGCCTGGCTCGTCTCGGCCGGCGGCCGCGGCGCCCCGCTCACGGCGAAGCAGGACCGTGACCGCGCGGCGCTGGCCCACCTCAGTCTGGCGTTCGGCGTGCTCGGCCCGCTGGTCGTGTGGCTGCTCTACCGCGACCGCGGCCCGTTCACCTCGCAGGAGTCGCGCGAGGCCCTGAACTTCTCCGGGCCGCCCACGCTCATCACGCTCCTGTTCTTCTTCCTGTCCCTGCTGCCGGTGGTCGGCCCGATCTTCGCGATCCTCGGCGCGCTCACGTGGGCCGCCATGGCGGTCTACGGCGTGATGGGCGCCTCGCACGTGTCCAAGGGCCGTCCGTTCCGGTACCCGTTCAACCTGCGCATCCTGCGCTGACCCGGGGCCGGCCGGTCAGAAGCCGGCCAGCGCCCGGACGATCGCGTCGTTGCGCAGCCGCCCCTCGAGCGTCGGGATGATGCGCCCGTCGACGGCGGCGCGCCCGTCCAGCAGGCCCGCGGCGATGAGTTCGGCGATCGCCCCGCGGATCCGCGCGGCCTCCCCCGGCGTCTCCGAGACGAGCTCCGCGGTCGGGAGCCCGCCCACCGTGCGCACCGCGAGCATGATGCGCTCGAGGCGCCGCGCGTCGGCGTCGGGCCGCTCGCGGCCGACGGCGGGGGTGACCCCCGTGGCCAGCCGCTGCGCGTAGGCGGCGGGGTGCTTGGCGTTCCAGAACCGGACGCCGGCGAGGTGCGAGTGCGCGCCCGGGCCGATCCCCCACCAGTCCTGGTCCTCCCAGTACGCCACGTTGTGCCGCGCGCGGTGGACCCCGGACCCCCGCGGATCCCGCGCCCAGTTGGACACCTCGTACCAGCGGTAGCCGGCGGCGCTGAGCAGCTCCTCGGCGAGCAGGTACTTGTCCGCCTGGTCGTCGGGGTCCACGTCCGCCACCTCGCCGCGGGCCACCTGGGCCCCGAGCTTGGTGCCCTCCTCCACGATCAGCGAGTACGCGCTCACGTGGTCCGGGGCCAGGACGACTGCGGCCTCGAGCGTGGCCCGCCAGTCGGCGAGGGACTCCCCCGCGGTCCCGTAGATCAGGTCCAGGGACACCTCCAGGCCGGCCTCGCGGGCCGCGGCGACGGCGGCGGGGACGGACTCGGGCCGATGGGTGCGCTCGAGCGTGGCGAGCACGTGCGGCATCGCGGACTGCATGCCCAGGGAGAGGCGGGTGAAGCCGCCGGCCGCGAGCTGGCGGGCGTACTCCGGGGTGATCGTGTCCGGGTTGGCCTCGGTGGTCACCTCCGCGCCGGGCGCGATCCCGAACCGGTCCACCGCCGCCTGGAGGATGCGCACGAGGTCCGCGGCCGGCAGGAGCGTGGGCGTGCCGCCGCCGAAGAACACCGTGTGCAGCGGGCGGGCGGGCACGTCCGAGGACGCGAGCACGTCCGCGGCGAAGTCCAGCTCCGCGACCGCCGACTCCCAGTAGTCGCCGCGACCCGCGCCGGGGCCAAAGTCGACGGCCGTGTACGTGTTGAAGTCGCAGTAGCCGCAGCGCACCGTGCAGAACGGCACGTGGACGTACAGGCTGAAGGTGCGCGCCGCGCCGTCGCGGGCGGCCGCGCGCACCCGCTGCCCGACGTCGGCCGGCAGCCGGCCGTCGTCGGGGACGGGCTCGCCGAGGGGCAGGGCGGGCACTTACTTCTTCGCGGCCTGGTCGGCGCCGGCGCCGTCCGAGGATAGGGCGGCGATGAAGGCCTCCTGCGGGACCTCGACCCGGCCGACCATCTTCATGCGCTTCTTGCCCTCCTTCTGCTTCTCGAGCAGCTTGCGCTTGCGGGAGATGTCTCCGCCGTAGCACTTGGAGAGCACGTCCTTGCGGATCGCGCGGATGTTCTCGCGGGCGATGATGCGCGAGCCGATGGCGGCCTGGATCGGCACCTCGTACTGCTGGCGCGGGATCAGCTCCTTGAGCTTGCCCGTCATCATCACGCCGTACGCGTAGGCGTTGTCCCTGTGGGTGATGGAGGAGAACGCGTCCACCTGTTCGCCCTGGAGCAGGATGTCCACCTTGACGAGGTCGGCGACCTGGTCGCCGTCGGCCTTCCAGTCCAGCGAGGCGTACCCCTTGGTGCGGGACTTGAGCTGGTCGAAGAAGTCGAACACGATCTCGGCCAGGGGGATCCAGTAGCGGATCTCCACGCGTTCCTCGGAGAGGTAGTCCATGCCCTTGAGGTTGCCGCGCTTGGCCTGGCACAGCTCCATGACGGCGCCGATGAACTCCGCCGGCACGATGATCGTGGCCGAGGCCATGGGCTCGCGCACCTCGAGGATCTTGCCCTCGGGGAACTCGGAGGGGTTGGTCACGGTGACGACCTCACGGTCCTCCCGGGTGACCTCGTAGACCACGTTGGGCGCGGTGGAGATGAGATCGAGGTCGAACTCGCGCTCGAGGCGCTCGCGCACGATCTCCAGATGCAGCAGACCGAGGAAGCCGACGCGGAAGCCGAAGCCCAGCGCGACCGAGGTCTCCGGCTCGTAGACGAGCGCGGCGTCGTTGAGCTTGAGCTTGTCCAGGGCGTCACGCAGCACGGGATAGTCCGAGCCGTCGATGGGATACAGGCCCGAGAACACCATGGGCTTGGGGTCCTCGTAGCCACCCAGGGACTGCTCCGCCGGGTGGGCGTGGTTGGTGACCGTGTCGCCCACCTTGGACTGACGCACGTCCTTCACGCCGGTGATGAGGTAGCCCACCTCGCCCGCGGCCAGACCGTTCGTGGGCACGGGCTCCGGGGAGGAGACGCCGATCTCGAGGAGCTCGTAGGTGGTGCCCGTGGACATCATGCGGACCTTCTCCCGCGGGGAGAGCCGGCCGTCCACGACGCGCACGTACGTGACGACGCCCCGGTAGGTGTCGTACACGGAGTCGAAGATCATCGCGCGGGCCGGGGCGTCCGCGTCCCCCTCCGGGCCGGGGATGGCGCGGACCACGCGGTCCAGCAGGTCCTCGACGCCGACGCCCGTCTTGCCGGAGACGCGCAGCACGTCCTCGGGCTCGCAGCCGATCAGGGAGGCCAGCTCGGCCGCGTAGCGGTCCGGATCCGCGGCGGGCAGGTCGATCTTGTTGAGCACGGGGATGATCTCCAGCTCGTGCTCCATGGCGAGGTAGAGGTTCGCCAGGGTCTGGGCCTCGATGCCCTGGGCGGCGTCCACCAGCAGGATCGCGCCCTCGCATGCGGCCAGCGAGCGGGAGACCTCATAGGTGAAGTCCACGTGCCCGGGGGTGTCGATCATGTTCAGGGCGTAGTCCACCCCGTCCACGGACCAGGGCATGCGCACGGCCTGGGACTTGATGGTGATGCCGCGCTCACGCTCGATGTCCATGCGGTCCAGGTACTGGGCCTTCATGTCGCGAGGCTGCACGACGCCGGTGGCCTGCAGCATGCGGTCCGCCAGCGTGGACTTGCCGTGGTCGATGTGGGCGATGATGCAGAAGTTGCGGATCACCGAGGGGTCGGTGGCAGCGGGCACCGGGGGGTTCGACGCCAGGGGCGACACGGGCACTTCCTCTACGGGTGACGGGGACGGGACTCTGACCGCCTAGTCTCTCATGTCCCGCCGCCGACCCGACCCGGACGCCGGGCCCGCGCGTCCACTAGATTCACGCCCATGGCCTTCGACCTGCATCGCGCCCTGTCCCTCGGCCGCCGGACGGCACGCCTGATCGGCGCCCTCCGCGACGACGCCCGGCCGCGTCGAGCCGCCTCTGAGGCCGGTCGACGGGCCGGCGAACGGAGCGGCCCGTCGCCCTTCCCGGGCCCGCCCGGGCCTCCCGGGCCCGCGTGGGACCCCACGGAGCCCACCGACTCGTGGCCGATGCCCGGGCCCGGGCAGGAGCGCCTGCCCCGGCGACAGGACACCGACCGCCACGTGTCCCTGCCGGACTTCACCGGGACCGTCCGCGTCGAATACGCGCCCGCGCCCGGGCCGACGGCCGGGCCGGGCGAGGTCGTGTGGACCTGGGTGCCGTACGAGGAGATGGACGGCCGGGGCAAGGACCGCCCCGTGCTCCTGATCGGCCGGGACGGGGCGCTCCTGCTCGGGCTCATGCTGACCAGCCGGGACCGGAACAACGCGCTGACCCGCGACGAGGACTACGTGGACGTGGGCGCAGGCGCCTGGGACCGGTCCGGCCGCGCCTCGGAGGTGAAGCTGGACCGGGTGGTCCGCGTGGATCCGGCCGCGGTGCGCCGGGAGGGCGGCGTCCTGGACCGGGCGGCCTTCGACCGGGTCACGGCCGCGCTGGCCCGCGCCCGGAGGCGGGTGCGCTGAGTCGGCCGCGCGGATCGCGGGGTCTGGGTGGTAGGATCGTCCGCATTGTGTCCGCCGGTCGACGGGCACCCCCGGAACGGGTCATCATCGGTGTTCCCCACGCCGCTCAGTCCACGGATCCGGGCACCCTCCACGACCCCCTGTTCATGCGGCGCCCGGACCCTCGTCCGCGCCGCCGACGACGAAGGACCCGATTTGGCTAACATCAAGTCCCAGAAGAAGCGCATCCTCACCAACGAGAAGGCGCGCCAGCGCAACGTCGCGGTGAAGTCCGAGCTGAAGACCGCCATCCGCGCCGTGGACAAGGCCGTCGCCGCCGGCGAGGCCGAGGCCGCCGCCGCCGCCCTGCGCACCGCCTCCCGCAAGCTGGACAAGGCCGCCTCGAAGGGCGTCATCCACAAGAACCAGGCCGCGAACCGCAAGTCCGGCATCGCCGCCCGCGTGAAGGCCCTCCTCGGCTAATCCACGCCCCCGGCTGTGACCGCGGCCCCCGCCCCGAGCGATCGGTGCGGGGGCCGTTTCGTGTCCGGGCTGCCCCCGTGGGGTGCCGTCCGGCGGCGCCGTCAGCGGCTGACGGCGGTGGCCACGCGGATGACCGCGCGCTCGACGGCGAACTCCGGGTTGCGGGAGGCGCCCTTGGCCTCGGCGTCGGCCTGGGCGATCCACTCCACGGCCTGCGCGATGCCGGCCGCCGTCCAGTGCCGCGCCGCCTGCTGGATGTAGCGCACCTGGAACGGGGCCACCCCGAGCAGGGACGGCAGCTCGGCGGCGGGCCGGCGGGCGTCGATCATCCGCGCCACCTGCCGCGCCTTGAGCGCGAGCGCCGCGGTGATCATCACCGGGTGGACGCCGGTGGCCATCGCGTGCCGCACGAGGGACACGGCCCTCGCCGCCTGCCCCTCGAGCGCCGCATCGGCCACCGCGAAGCTCGTGGCCTCCACGCGGCCGCTGTAGTAGGTGTCCACGGTCTCGACGGTGACGACGCCCTCGGTGTCGTCGACGAGCTGGGCGCACGCGGCCGCGAGCTCCGTGAGCGAGGCGCCGGTGGCGCGGATGAGCGCGCGGGCCGCCTCCTCGTCGATGCGCCGACGCCGGTCGCGGAACTCGGCCTGCACGAAGGCCAGCCGCTCCTCGTCCTTCTTCAGCGGCACGCACTCGACCACCGTGCCGGCCTGGGCGACGGCGTCCAGCAGCTTCTTGCCGCGGTTGCCGCCGGTGTGGCGCAGCACGAGCGTGACGTCGTCCGCGCCGGGGCCCTGCTGGACGAGGCGCAGGGCGTCCTCGAGGAACGCGTCGTTCATGGCCTCGAGGCCCTCGACCGTGATGAGGGTGGGCTCGGCGAAGAGGGACGGGCTGGCCGCGGTGGCCAGCTGGCCGGGCTGGTACTCCCCCGCGCGGAGCCGGTGGATCTCCAGCTGGCCGTGGCGCTCGCGCAGAGCCTGGGTCACGCGGTCCGTCACCCAGCGGGCGGCATGGTCCTCGGGTCCCTTGAGGAGCATGAGCGGGGCGGGCTCGGCTCGCCGCCAGGCCAGCGGGTCGGTGCGGCCGGCTCGGCCGGAACGGGGGCTGCGGGCGGCGGACATGCGTCCCATCCTAGGGTCCGGTGCGGACGCTCGAGGGCGGGCGGACGGTGTGAGCCGTGATCTCGGGCGCGCCGTCGGGGTCGGGGCCGTCCGCGGCCGTGAGGGCCAGCGTGCCGTGCAGGTCGGTGCGGGCCACCGGCCCGAGGCGGCCGAGCGCGTCCACCGTGGCCCGGTGGGGGTGTCCGTACGGGTTGTCGGCGCCCACGGAGACCATGTGCAGGCGGGCGCCGACCGCGCGCGGCACGGCCGTCCCACCGTTGCGGGCCCCGTGGTGGGCGACCTTGAGCACGTCCACGCGCGGCGGAGCGGCGGCATCGGACCGGTGCCCCGCGACCCATGCCGCGGAGGCGTCCTCCTCCATGTCGCCGGTGATCAGCGTCGTGACCGGACCGGCCTCGCTCTCGACGGTGACCAGCACCTGGGCGGAGGCGTCGTTCTCCTCGGGGGCCCGCGCGTCGGCGAGCAGCACGTGCCACCGCACCGGCCCGGCCGTGCCCGTCGCGCCGGTGCGGAGCCGTGCCGCGTCGGCGGGCCGGTCGACGCCGTCCGCCTCGCCGCCGCGCCCTCCCCTGCCCTGCGCCGGCGCGTCCCGGGTCGCGTAGTGCACCGCCCCGCGGGAGGCGCGGTCGACCACGCCGGGCAGTCCCCCGGTGTGGTCGGCGTGCAGGTGGGTGAGCAGCACGGCGTCCACCCGGTCGACGTCGAGGTCGTCGAGGCAGCGACGAGCGAGCCCAGGCTCGGGCCCGACATCGACGACGACCCCCGCGCGCGGGCCGGACCGGAACACGGCCATGTCTCCCTGGCCGACGTCGCAGAACGCCACCGCCCAGTCCGGCGGGGCCGCGCCCGAGGCCCGCGGCACGAGGACCGCCCCGACCGCACCCGTGGTGGCCGCGGCCAGCGCGGCGGCGAGCACGACCAGGGCGGGGAGGCGCTCGCGGGTCCGCGGCGCGCTGCGGCCGACACGCCGCACCGGGGCGGCCCGGCGTCGTTCGAGCAGGAGCACGGCGGCGAATCCGAGGAGCGTCGCGGCCACCAGCAGGACGCCCAGCCCGGCGCCGAGGGCTCCGGCCGGCCACGGACGCAGCGCCCCGGGCAGGGAGGCGCTGGTGTGGGCGACCCACCCGATCCAGGCCGCGGGCCACTGGATCACGGCGACGAGGGCGGCGGCGATCCCCGGCGCGGGCAGGGCGAGGGCCGCGGCGAGGGTGCCCAGGACGGTCACGGGCGGCACGGCCGGGGCGGCCAGCAGATTGGCCGGCACCGCGTAGGCCGACACCTCACCGGTCATGGCCAGGATGATCGGCTGGCAGGCCAGGTGGGCGGCCACGGTCACCGCGAGCGACGCCGAGAGCCACCGCGCCACGACGTCGGGCAGCACCCGGCCGAGCCCGGCGTGCAGCGCACGGTCGAGGGGCGCGCCGCCCAGGACGATGCCCGCGGTCGCCGCCAGGGAGAGGTGGAAGGCCGGTTCCACGGCGAGGGCCGGCACCGCGACGAGCAGGGCCGTGCCGCCCACCGTCAGGAGTCCGAACGCCTGCCGCGCGCGGCCGAAGAACACCGCGAGGGCGCCGAGAGCGCCCATCACGGCCGCCCGGAGGACCGACGGCTCCGGCCCCACGACGACCACGAACACCCCGAGGACCGCCAGCCCGGCGCTGAGGACCACCGCCCGGTGCACCCGCGCGCTGCGCAGGGTGATCGCGACCGCGCCGAGGATCATGGCCACGTTGGCCCCGGACACGGCAGACAGGTGCGACAGGCCCGAGGCCTTCATGGCGTCGTCGAGGGCGGCCCCCTGGGCGGAGCGGTCGCCCAGCACCAGCCCCGGGATGAGCTCCGGCGCCGTGCCGACCGTGCCCTCCGCGGACTGACGGAACGCGGCGCGCAGCGCCTCCCGCCGCGGCGGGCCCGGGCCGCCGTCGGTGGCCCCGCCTGCCGGCTCCGCCCCGCCGGGGCAGGGTCCCGGCTGCGGGGCGGCCGCGGCGGCCAGGAACACGGTGGAGCCGGACCTCGACGGCCGGGCCACCACGCACACCCGCGATCCCGGCCCGCCGCCGGGGGCCGCCGTCCCGTCCAACGGCGCGGCGATCGTCGCGGGCGGTGCGCCCCCGCCCGTGAGTCGGGCCGTCACGGCCGCCTCGGGGGCCCGCGGCGGATGACCGAACGTCTCGACCCGCACGGGCACGCTCCAGCGTGGGCCGAAGGTCGCCTCGCTCCGGGTGGCGGGCCCGTCCAGGGTCAGCTCGAGCCGCAGCGGTGAGCCGGCGTGCACCGCGCCGGTCCAGCCGCTGGCGCTGGCCGCGGCGGCGGGCCCGGCCGAGTGCTGCAGCATCAGGGCCGCGGCCACGCCGGCCAGCGTCGTCGCGGTGGCCACGCCCCGTATCCGACCGGTCGAGCGGGCGGCGCCCAGGACAGTGGTCGCGGCGACGGCCAGCCCGGTGAGGGCCGCCGCCGAGCGGGCCGGGGCGTCCCAGGCGACGCCGAGGATCCCGAGGGTCAGGCAGACGAGCAGGGCGGGCACCCACCGGGCCTCGAGCGGGCCGGGCACCTCGCGGTGGCGGGCGCGGCGGTCCACGGGATCGCTGGGCGGGCCCGGGGCCGGGCTCACCACGAGACGTGGTCACGCAGCCGGTCGAGCGTGGCCGGGCCGATGCCGGGCACCGCGTCCAGGTCCTGCAGGCCGGTGAACGGGCCGACCGTCTCGCGGTGGGCGATGATCTTCTCCGCCGTGGCGGGGCCGACGCCGGGCAGGGTCTGCAGCTCCGTGGCGTCGGCGGTGTTCAGGTCCACGGTGTCGCCGGACTCGGCGCCGCCCGGCTCGCCTCCGCCACCGGCCCTGCCCGTGGTCGGCGTGGGCTGCGCCTGCGCGGCCCCGGCCACCCGGTCCAGGGCGTCCTGCGGTGTGCGGGCGGAGGGGACGAGGACCTGTTGGCCGTCGTCCAACGGGGCCGCGAGGTTGATGCGCTCCGCCCGGGCGTGCCGGGTCGGGCCGCCGGCGGCGCCCACGGCGTCGGCCACCCGGGAGCCCGGCGCGAGGCTGACCACTCCCGGCCGGGCGACCTCGCCCACCACGTGCACCCGCAGCGGGCCGGACCCGGCGGGGCCGGACGCCTCCCCCGACGGCCCCGCCTCGGACGTCCGCGCGTCGGTGCCCGCCGCCGACGGGGCGGTGGAGGGCGCGTCGGTCTGCGGGATGCCTGCACCGGCCGCGGCCGCCGGGATGGCCGCGGGCGGCGCCGGGGTGGTCAGCCAGGCCACCGCCCACCAGGCCGTGGCGGCGACGAGCAGCACGGTGACGGCCAGCAGGGCCGGCCGCCACCGCAGCACCGGGCCCCGAGGTGGGGTGCGCTCCCACCGGGACGCGGCGTGCGGGCCGGCTGTGTCGACGTCGGGGGCGGCCGCGGGCGCGGGGTCCGGGGCGAAGGCGGGCGGATCGTCGCAGAGGCGGTGGCTGGGGCTCATGCGGGCAGTCTGCGGCCCCGTCGCCGAGTCGGGCGCGTCCCGCACCCGACCTGGGGATGACCTCCGCGGTCCAGGGTGGTGTGCAGGAACGGACGCGCCCGTCTCCTCGGCGCTCCCGCACGGGCGGCCTCAGTCCCCCGAGCCCCCCGTGGGCGATTCCAGCGGGCAGATCACCACACCCAGGGCGCCCAGGCCCAGGTGCGCGGCGAGCACGGCGGGCAGCTCGACGACGGGCACGGGGGTGGTGGAGACCGGCTGGAGCCGCTCCGCGAGCTGCACGGCCGTCTCGGGGTCGCCGTACTCGTGCACGGCGATCCGCACCGGGTCCTCGCCGGCCCGCTCGGTCGCGAGCTCCACGAGCCGGTCGACGGCCCGGGCCGCGGACCGCGGGCGGTCGACCAGGCCGATCGCGCCGTCGTCGACGGCCATGACGGGGCGCACCTGCAGCAGCGTGCCCAGCAGCGAGGCCAGCCCGCTGATCCGCCCGCCCCGGCGCAGCTGCTCGAGGCTGGGCACCGTGAACAGCACGTGGCTGGAGTCCACGGTGGCCTCGAGCCGCTCGCGGATGCGGGCCACGGGCATGCCCACCCCCGCGTCCACGGCGGCGTCCACCACGGCCATGCCCAGCGCGAAGCCCACGGTGCGCGAGTCCACCACGGTCACCGGGCGCTCGGCCTCCGCGGCGGCCAGGCGCGCGGCCTCCACGGTGCCGGAGAGCTCGCCGGACAGGTGGACGGAGAGGATGCGTGCGTAGCCGGCGCGGGCCAGCTCGGCGTAGGCCGTCCGGAACGCGCCCGGCGAGGGCCGTGAGGTGCGCACCGGGGTGCCGGCGGCCAGGGCCAGCGGCAGCTCCAGCGCGAGCTCGTCCGTGCCCTCCGTGTGGATCTGCTCGCCCACCATGACGGGCAGCGCCACCTGGCGGATCCCCGCGGCCAGACCGTGTCCGAGGACGGCGCCGGGCAGGGCCGCGGCCGAGTCCGTGACGACGGCCGTGCGGTCCCGGCGGGGCGGGCGCAGCCCGTAGCGTGCCCGCCCGGCCAGCTGGGAGCGGCGGGAGCGCAGGCGGACGAGCGCATCGTCGCGCCACTGCTCGATGCTCGCCACGGCCTGCCTCCTCTCCCCCGGCCCGGTCGGGGACGGTCTCACGCGGTCAGCGGATCACCAGGTTCACGAGCTTGGGCTCGCGCACGATCACCTTGACGATCTCGGCGTCCCCGATGAAGTTCCGCACCTTCTGCGACGCGCGGGCGCGCGCCTCGAGATCCTCGGCGGTGATGTCCGCGGGCACCTCGAGGGTGTCGCGGACCTTGCCCTTGACCTGGACGACCGCCGTGACGGTGTCCTCGACCAGCAGCGCCTCGTCCACCGCGGGCCAGCCGGCGCGGACCACGGAGGGCTCGTGGCCGAGCAGCACCCACATGTCCTCGGCCGTGTACGGCGCCACGAGCGAGAGCAGCACGGCCACGGCCTCGGCGGCCTCGCGGACGGCGGGGTCGGCCGCGCCGGCGCCGGCGTCGATCTCCTTGCGGGCCGCGTTGACCAGCTCCATCGTCTTGGCGACGACCACGTTGAACTTGCCGTCGTCCAGCAGCTGCTGGGCCTCGTGCACGGTCCGGTGGGTCACCCGGCGCAGGGTCACGGCCCCGCCCGCCGGGTCCGTGCCGGCCGGGGCGCCCGTCGCGCGGACGTCGCGGGCCAGGCGCCACGCGCGGGCCAGGAACTTGCCGGCGGCGCCCGGGGCGACGTCGGCCCAGTCCACGTCGTCCTCGGGCGGCGAGGCGAACACCATGGTCAGGCGCACGGCGTCGACGCCGAACTCGTCCAGCTGGTCGCCCAGGTCCACGCCGTTGCCCAGCGACTTGGACATGGCCTTGCCGCCGTTGAGCACCTGGCCCTGGTTGAGCAGGGCGCGGAACGGCTCGGTGAAGGGCACCAGGCCGAGGTCGTGCAGGGCCTTGGTGAAGAAGCGGGCGTACAGCAGGTGCAGGATCGCGTGCTCCACGCCGCCCACGTACTGGTCCACGGGCAGCCAGCGGCGCAGGGCGTCGGGGTCGAAAACGCGGGCGTCGTCGTTCGGGGACGCGTAGCGGAGCATGTACCAGGACGAGTCCACGAACGTGTCCATGGTGTCGGTGTCCCGTCGCGCGGGGCCGCCGCACTGCGGGCAGTCCACCTCGACCCACGACGTCGCCGCGGCCAGGGGCGACTGGCCCTTGGGGGCGAGCTGCTCGCCCTTGAGGTCGGTCGGCAGGGTGACCGGCAGCTGGTCCTCCGGCACGAGCACCTCGCCGCAGTCCGGGCAGTGGACCACGGGGATCGGGGTGCCCCAGAAGCGCTGACGGGAGAGCAGCCAGTCGCGCAGGCGGTACGTGGTGGTGCCCCGGCCGGTGCCGCGCTCCTGCACGATCTCGATGGCCCGCGCGATGGCGGCGGTCTTGTCCAGGCCGTCGAGCTCCCCGGAGTTCACCAGGATGCCCTCGCCGGTCGTCGCGACGCCGGAGACCGCCGGGTCCTCCTCGCCGGTGTCCAGCACGGTGCGCACGGGCAGGCCCATGGCGCGGGCGAAGTCGAGGTCGCGCTGGTCGTGGGCCGGCACGGCCATGATGGCGCCCGTGCCGTAGTCGGCCAGCACGTAGTCCGAGGCCCAGATCGGCAGACGCTCACCGGTCAGCGGGTTCACCGCGTGGCGGCCCAGGAACACGCCGCTCTTGGGACGGTCCGTGGCCTGGCGGTCGATGTCCGAGACCTTCTTCAGGTCCTCGCGGTACGCCTCGAGTTCGGCCCGCACGTCGTCGCCGGCGAGCTCGGCGGCCAGCGGGGCGTCGGCGGCGACCACCATGAAGGTCGCGCCGTGCAGCGTGTCCGGCCGGGTGGTGAAGACCGTGACGACGGGGCCGTCCTCGACCTGGAAGTCGACGTGGGCGCCCTCGGAGCGGCCGATCCAGTTGCGCTGCATGGCGAGCACGCGCTCGGGCCAGTGGACGGTGAGCTGGTCCATGTCGTCCAGCAGCGCGTCCGCGTACTCGGTGATGCGGAAGTACCACTGGTTCAGGGTCCGCTTGGTGACCTCGGTGCCGCAGCGCTCGCAGCGGCCGTCCACGACCTGCTCGTTGGCGAGCACCGTCTGGTCCTGGGGGCACCAGTTGACCGGGGAGTCCTTCCGGTACGCCAGGCCCCTGCGGTACAGCTGCTGGAACAGCCACTGGGTCCACCGGTAGTACTCGGGGTCCGAGGTGTGCAGCTCACGGGACCAGTCCACGGCGATGCCGTACCGCTGGAAGGAGCGCTTCTGCGTCTCGATGTTCGCGTAGGTCCACTCGGCCGGGTGGGCGTCGCGCTTGATGGCGGCGTTCTCGGCCGGCAGGCCGAAGGAGTCCCAGCCGATGGGATGCAGCACGTCGAAGCCGCGCTGCATCCAGTGGCGCGCGACGACGTCGCCCATCGCGAACGCCTCGGCGTGCCCCATGTGCAGGTCGCCCGACGGGTACGGGAACATGTCGACCACGGTGCGGGTCTCGGAGCCGTCCTCGCGCGGGGCGAACGTCCCGGCCTGCTCCCAGTACCCGGCCCAGCGGGCCTCCACGTCACGGAACGAGTACTCCGCGTCGGCGGGGATGCTGGGGGTGGCCGGCACGGCGCTGTCGGGGGTCTGGCTCACGGCGGTTCGAGTCCTCACGCAGTCGGGATGGGGCGCCGGCCCTCGGGCGGCGCGGACGGGGCCGGCGGCACGGCCGGCCACCCCATCCTACGGCGACGGCGCCCCGGCCCGGCCGCAGGGCCGCTCCGAGACGCCGTGCCCGGCCGGGCACGCGGTTTCAGGCGGAGTGGCTGCCGCCTGCCGGACGCTCGGGCCCGGCGTCGGGACCGGGGCGCGCCCCTCCGGAGGTGAGCGCGTCGTCCTCCTCGAGCACCTGGGCGACCTCGTCCTCGAGGGCCTCCGTCACCGCGTCCGGGGCCGCCACGGAGTCCCCGACCGCCTCCTGCAGCTGCACTGCGTGCTGGGCCGTGAAGGTCTTCTCCGGATGCTCACGCAGGCGGAGCAGCGCGAGCAGGCGCAGACGCAGCCCCGACTCGGCGGAGATCTGCCGGCGGTGGGTGAGCCACCAGACGAGGAGCACGAGCGCGAGCACGATCCCCAGGTGGCCCAGCGCCGGGTAGACGACGTTCATCAGGTCGCCGAAGCCGACGAAGCTCACCGCGAAGGCCAGCAGCGTGACGCCGGCGAACACGGGCCGGTAGCGGCCCGGGCGGTCGGCCGTGAGGCGGCGTCCCAGCGCGTAGAACATGCCGATCGCGGTGTTGAAGATCATCAGGTAGATCACCACGACCATCGCCCAGCCCAGCCAGGGCGCGATCGAGGCGAACAGCCGCAGCATGGGGACGTCGGCGCGGCCGATCTCGGCGTAGCCGAGGTAGAGCAGCGTGGAGGCCATCAGGAGCAGGGCGGTGTACATCAGGCCACCGGTGAGGCCGCCGAGGAACGCCTCCCGGGGGTGAGTGATGGACCCGCCGATCACGAGGCACATGGACACGGCCATCACGACGACGAGGCCGAAGTAGTTGACCGAGGACAGCCACCACGGGTCCACCGGCGTGGTGGCCTGGACGGCGAGGGACTCGTGGGCGGTGAAGCCGCCGTCGCGGGTGACCAGGACGTGGACGAACCCGGCCACGACCGCGACGACCACCAGGGGCGTGATCAGGGAGATGATCGCGGAGACCTTCTCCACGTCCAGCATGCCCGTCACGAGCACGAGCAGGGTCATCAGGGTGGAGCCCGCCCACGTCGGCCAGCCGAACTGCTGGGCGAGCGTCGAGCCCGCCCCGGCGAGCATGACGACGCCGATCGCGAAGAGCGTCACCGTCACCACGACGTCCAGGATCCGGGCCATCACGGGGTGCGAGACGCTGCGGAAGACGACCTTGTGGTCGGCCGCGAGGAACACGCTGCCCAGCTGGAGGATGACGGCGCCGCCGGCGGTGACGAGCAGGCCGGCCAGTCCCGCGCCCACGACGCCGATCCAGCCGAAGCCCACGAAGTACTGGATGACTTCGGCGCCGGTGGCGAAGCCGGCGCCGACGAGCAGGCCGACGAAGGCGAGGGCGATCTTCAGGGATCTGAGCGCGACGGGGTGCTGCACGCATGGGCCTTTCGTGGGGGACGGGGTGCGCCCGTGCGGGCCCCGGGACCGAGGACGGGCCGGAGTACGGTAGGCACGCGCGCGCCATCGTGGCCAGGACCAGGCGTCGCCGGGTTCCGGGCAGCGTGGCCTCAGGCCCACCCCAAGGCCGCCCTCCCGCTGGCACGCCGCGGTCGCGATCAGGCCGAGCATCTCGGCGGACCCCGTCCCCGCGTCCAGCGGAGACGAGGCGCCACGGCGTCGGCGGTCGAAGGCCTGGCTAGGGTGGGGACGTGCCTGTCCCGACGCCGTCCGCCGCCCCGGGCCCGCCCGTCCGCCTGCGCGATCTGCTGCGCCCGCCCGCGGCGCCCGCCGATCCCCGCGTGCTCACGGGCCACCCGGCCCGGACGCCCCGCCGGCACACCCTGGCCGTCCCGGACCCCGTCAGCGGGATCCGGTCGTCCGTGGCCGTGTGGGAGTACACCCCCGTTCCGGTGGCCGCGCCGGGATCGCCCGGCGCACCCGAGGGGGACGCGGCCGCTGCCCCGCTCGTGTTCGTGCACGGCTTCCGCGGGGACCACCACGGCCTCGCCCTGCTGGCCGACGCGCTCCCGGAGCATCCGATCCACTCGATCGAGCTGCCCGGCTTCGGGGCTTCGGAGCCCTTCCCCCACGCCGAGCACACCGTGGCCCATCACGCGGACGCGGTGGCCACCGTCGTCGCCGCCCTGGGTCTGCGGGCGACCCCCGTGCTGGTCGCGCACTCCTACGGGACGACGGTGGCGGCCGAGCTGGTCGCGCGGGACCCGTCCCGGTGGGGACGGCTGGTCCTGCTCAACCCCATCGCCGAACCCGCGCTGGAGGCGTCGGCGTCCGTGTCGAGTCGGGTGCTGGCGGCCGTCGCCGAGGGGTACTACGAGGTCGCCGCCCGCCTGCCCGAGCGCCCGGCGCGGCTGCTGCTGGGCGCGCCGCCGGTCGTGTGGGTGACCACGCTCGCCATGACCCGCACCAGGGACAGGGATGTCCTCGCGTACACCCATGACCAGCACCGGCGCCACTTCTCGGACTTCGCCTCCGCACGCATGCTCTCCGAGGCGTACCGCGCCTCGAGCACGGGCTCCGTGGCCGACGTCGCCGCCCGCCTCAGCCTGCCGGTGCTGCTGGTCGCGGGGCGGGAGGATCCGCTGGGCTCGGTGCCGGCACAGGAGGCGCTCGCCGCGGCGATCGACGACGCGGGCGGCACGGCGGAGCTGCACGTCCTCGACGGCGTCGGGCATCTGCTGCACTACGAGCGGCCGGCCGCCTGTGCGGCGTTGATCCGCGACTGGCTCCGCCGCGCCGGCCGCTGACGCCGTCATCGCCCCGGCGTCGCCGCGCTCCGGCCCCTCGGGCTGCGGGTCGGTCCGGCCGCCCCCTCAGAGCACCCCGGCCGGGTCGAGCCGCACCCGCACCGGGGCGGTCTCCCGCCGAGCGCTCGCTGCGGACCGGGCGGCGCGCAGGGCGCCGACGGTGGCCTCGGCCGCCGCGTAGGGGAAGATCAGCAGGGCGCGGGAGCGGGTCTCGTCGGCGGGGTCCGGCACCGGCCCAATCCAGGGCAGCCGCGCCGGGCCGCCATCGAGCGGGGCCGAGTGCGGATCCTCGTGGACGTCCTCGTCCGGCCGTTCCCGGCGGGCGGCCTCCACGAGCTCGAGGTACTCCGCGACGGCGGCGGCCTCCCCCGTGACCTCTGCGAGGCGGCCGGCGGGAGGCAGGTGCAGCTCGCGCCGCTCGGCGACCTGGCGCGCGGCGAAGCCGTCGGGGTCCCGTCGGACGAGCGCGTTCACCGCCTCCCCCGCGTCCGCGGTGACCACCACGACGCCCCCGTCGGAGGCGGGGCGGACCAGGCAGGCGGCCGCGAGCCAGCGGGCGAGCACGCGGCCCGGCACGTCGAGGCCCTCGCGCTGGAGCTGGCTGTCCCCGTCGAGCAGCAGGGCGGCCGCGTAGCCGTCGGGCGTCGCCGGCTCGGCCCCCACGGTCGCCACCACCAGGGAGGGCCCGGGCGGCACCGAGCCGAGCATGTGCTGCGCCGAGGAGGCGTGCACGGGCACGCGCGGGAACGCCCGGCCCAGCTCCTCGGCCGTGCGGTCCACGCCGCGGGCGCCGGCCCGCAGCGTCGTGCCGCCGCACTCGGTGCACCGGAAGCCGCGCTCCCGGGTGCCGCACCACCGGCAGGCCACCTCCCCGTGCCGGGCGGCCCGCGCGTCGCGGAAGCCCAGCGGCCCCGCGCAGACGCGGCAGCGGGCGGGCGTGCGGCACCGTTCGCACACGAGGGCGGGGATGAAGCCGGCCCGGGCCACCTGCACGAGCACCGGGCCCGGCCGTGGCCCGAGCAGCGCGGCGCGGGCGGCGGCCCAGGCGGCCTGCGGCAGCCGCGCCCGCTGCGCGAACGGGTCGCGCGCCGTCTCCCAGGCGTCGGCGGTGGAGACGACCCGTGGCCCGAGCTCGCGCTGGGTCGCGCGGGAGGGGCCCAGGTGCAGCAGCCAGCCCGACTCGACGAGCCGTTGCACCGGGACGGACCGGGAGGGCCCGGCGAAGAGCAGCGCCGCGCCGGTCGCGCGGGCCCGCTCCAACACGACCTCTCGGGCGTGGAAGTAGGGCGCGCGGGGTTCTGCCCACGCGTCGTCGCCGTCGTCCCAGAGCACCACCAGCCTCAGGTCGCGCACGGGCGACCACACGGCGGCCCGGGTGCCGGCCACGATGCGCCGGGTGCCGCGCAGCGCGGCCAGGTGGGCGCGGTACCGGGGCGTGTTGCCGTCCTCGGAGCCGATCCGCGCGTAGGCGTCCTCCCCCACGTGCTCGTCGAGGGCGGCGCAGAGCCGGTCGAGGTCGCGGTGGTCGGGCACCAGCAGCAGGACGCCGCCGTCCGAGGCGGCCACCGTGCGCGCCAGAGCGGCCAGCGCGCCCGCCTCGTCCCATTCGAACAGGCGCGAGGGCACGACGGCGGCCGCCCGCGCGGCGTCCCCGGCCAGCACGGCGGACACGAACGCGGTGCCCCCCTCGAGGGACTCCCACACCGTGGGCACGAGGCCCTCCTCCGCCGCGGGAGGCTCCGGGCGCTCGGCGTCCGTGCCGGTCAGCGTCACAGGGTGGTCCGCGGCGGTTTCCGCGTCCTCCGCCAGGGCGGCCTTCTCGACCTGCGCAACGCGCGGGGGCACCGCGGCCCGCAGCACGTCCGTGACGACGCCGGCCTGGCGGCGGGCCACCGCGCGCGCGGTCGCCAGGACCTCCTCCGTCAGCGGCGGGATGACGGTGAGCACGCCGGTGAGCTCGGTGAGCTGGGCGCCGGTGGCCGGCTCCTGCTCCCGCGAGACGAGCCAGCCCGTCATGGCCCGTCCGCCGAAGCGGACGGACACGCGGGAGCCGGGGACCGCCCGGTCGTCCAGGGCCACGGGCACGAGATAGTCGAACTCGCGGTCCAGGTGCGGCACGGGCGAGTCCAGCAGGACGCGTGCGATCGGCCGCTCCGGCCACCCCTCGGCCCGCTCCGGCAGTCGGGGCGCGTCCTCCGGCTCCGGGAGGGCGAACAGCGCGTCTGTGATGCCCGCCTCCGGGTCAGAGGCCGGCGGCAGCGCGCAGCTGCTCGACGCGGTCCGTGCGCTCCCACGTGAAGTCGGCGTCGTCCCGGCCGAAGTGGCCGTTCGCGGCGGTCCGTCGGTAGATGGGCCGCAGGAGGTTCAGCTCCTTCACGATGGCGGCCGGACGCAGGTCGAACACCGCGTTCACGGCCTCGATGATCTTCTCCTCCGGCACCGTGGCCGTCCCGAAGGTGTCCACGTACAGGCCCACGGGCCGGGCCGAACCGATCGCGTAGGCCACCTGGAACTCGGCGCGCGAGGCGAGGCCGGCGGCCACCACGTTCTTCGCGACCCAGCGGAGCATGTAGGCGGCGGAGCGGTCCACCTTGGACGGGTCCTTGCCGGAGAAGGCGCCGCCGCCGTGCCGGGCCATGCCGCCGTAGGTGTCCACGATGATCTTGCGACCGGTGAGGCCGGCGTCGCCCACGGGGCCGCCGATGACGAACTTGCCGCCCGGGTTGATGATGATCCGCATGCCGGAGGTGTCGAGGCCGGAGCGCTCGATGACGGGCCGGATCACGTGCTCCTCCACGTCCGCCCGCAGCTGCTCCTGCGTGACCCACTCGTGGTGCTGCGTGGAGACCACCACGGCCTCGACCGTGGTGGGCACGTGGCCGGGCGCGTAGCCGATGGTGACCTGCGTCTTGCCGTCCGGCAGCAGGTACGGCATGGGCGTGTTCTCCGCCCGGCGCACCGCGGTGAGCCGCTCGGAGAGCCGGTGCGCGAGGTAGATGGGCATGGGCATGTACGCCGGGGTCTCGTCCGTGGCGTAGCCGAACATGATGCCCTGGTCCCCCGCGCCCTGCTCGTCCACCTCGTCCGCCGAGCCGTACTCGCGGGCCTCGAGGGACCGGGAGACGCCGGCGAAGATGTCCGAGGACTGCTGGCCGATGGAGATGTTCACGCCGCACTGGGCGCCGTCGAAGCCGTTGGCCGAGGAGTCGTAGCCGATGTCCAGGATGGTCTCGCGCACGATCCTGGGGATCTCCACGTACGCTGAGGTGTTCACCTCGCCGGCCACCTGCACCAGGCCGGTGGTGGTCAGGGTCTCCACGGCCACCTTCGCCGACGGGTCGGCGGCGAGGATCGCGTCCAGGATGGCGTCGGAGATCTGGTCGCAGATCTTGTCGGGGTGGCCCGCCGTGACGGACTCGGAGGTGAAGAGGCGGAGCTCTCCGCCGCCCACCCCCGAATACGGGTCGGCGTGGCGGGCGGGGCTCAGCGAGGCGGCATCGGTCATGCCGCACAGTCTAGGTCAGCGGCCCGACGCGCCGGCGGGGTCGCGACCGGCGAGGTCATCCACGATCGCCTGCACGACGGCGGCCGCCGCCTGGTCCTTGGAGCCCACGGTCTCCACGGCGGGGCGGCCGTCGGCGAACAGGATGGTCACGGCGGTCTCGTCCCGGCCGAACACCTTGTCCGTGCCGACCTCGTTGACCACGAGCATCTCGCAGCCCTTGCGCGCCAGTTTGGCCCGGCCGTACTCGAGCACGGAGGACGTCGCGTCGCCGGTCTCCGCGGCGAAGCCGACGATGAGCGGGGCCATGGGCCCGCCCTCGGAGCGGGTCCGCACGGCCGTGGCGAGCACGTCCGGGGTGCGCTCGAGCACGATGACGGGCGCGCCGCCGTCGTCGCCCTTCTTCATCTTGGCGTCGGAGACCTCGGCCGGTCGGAAGTCCGCAACGGCCGCCGCCATCACGAGGACGTCGGCGTCGGCGGCCTCCGCCAGCACGGCCTCGAGCAGGTCCTGCGTGGACTCCACGGGCACGACGCGCTCGACGCCCTCGGGCGTCGGGACGGACATGGACCCGGCGACGAACCGCACGGTGGCGCCGGCCTCGAGGGCGGCGCGCGCCAGGGCGGCCCCCTGCTTGCCGGAGGAGCGGTTCCCCAGGTAGCGGACCGGGTCCAGCGCCTCGCGGGTGCCCCCGGCCGTGATCACCACGGTGCGACCGGCCAGCGGGCCGGGTGTCGGCTCGGCGTCGGACCCGGAGGCCCGGGGACGGCGCGGGGCGCCCGCGGCCGCGGCGGCCTGCACACGCTCCCAGATCTCGGCGGGCTCGGGCAGCCGCCCGGCGCCGGAGTCGGCCCCGGTGAGCCGGCCCACGGCGGGGTCCACGACCGTGACGCCGCGCTCGCGCAGGAGGGCGACGTTGGCGACCGTGGCGGGGTGGTGCCACATCTCGGTGTGCATGGCGGGGGCCAGGACGACGGGGCACGTGGCGGTGAGCAGCACGTTGCCCAGCAGGTCGGGCGCCATCCCCGCGGCGGTGCGCGCGAGCAGATCGGCGGTGGCCGGCGCGACCACCACGAGGTCCGCACGCCGGCCGAGCCGGACGTGGTTCACCTCGTCGACCGCCTCGAACGTGTCCGTGCGGACCGGGCGACCGGAGAGGGCCTCCCACGTCGCCGCGCCCACGAACTCGAGGGCGTTGGCGGTGGGCACCACGGTCACGCCGTGGCCGGCCTCGGTCATCAGGCGCAGCAGCAGCGCCGCCTTGTAGGCCGCGATGCCGCCGCCGACCCCGAGGACGATCTCCATGACGGGCTCAGGCCTCCGGGGCGTCCTCGGAGGTGCCCTCCTCGGCGCGCACCGTCTCGGCGGCCTCCTCGATGGCGGCGGGATCGCCCATCGGCTGGTGGGCGTCGGCCGACTCGAGGGTGGCGAACGGGTCGTCCTCGCCCGGCAGGGAGAAGTCGCCGAAGTCCTCGGCGGCCAGGTCGGCCTCCGGGGTGGCCTCGACGGCCTCGCGGGACACGAGCAGGTCGGCCTCGATCTCGCGCAGGGCGATGGACAGCGGCTTCTCGTTCAGCTGGGTGTCCACGAGCGGGCCGACGTACTCGAACAGCCCCTCGTGCAGCTGCGAGTAGTAGGCGTTGATCTGCCGGGCCCGCTTGGCGGCGAAGAGCACCAGGGCGTACTTCGAGTCGACCCGCTCCAGCAGGGAGTCGATGGGCGGGTTGACGATGCCTTCGTACTGTTCGGTCACGGGGTCTCCAAAGTCTTCATCTCACTGTCACGTCGGCGCCGGGTGCGGCGTCGGTGCGGCCGGTCCTCAGGCCTCGGTCGGACGGCGCTCGGGGTCCAGCCCCATGAGTCTCACCAGTTCCTCGGCGGCCCGCTCCACGCGGTCGTTCACGACGACGGCGTCGAACTCGGGTTCCGCGGCGAGTTCCAGTCTAGCCGTTTCGAGCCGGCGGCGCTGTTCCTCCGGGCTCTCGGTGCCGCGGCCGAGCAGCCGGGACACGAGTTCCTCCCAGCTCGGCGGCGCCAGGAACACGAAGGTGGCCTCCGGCAGCGCACGGCGGACCTGGCGCGCTCCCTGCAGGTCGATCTCCAGCAGGACGTGGCGGCCCTGCGCCACGGCCTCCATCACGCGGTCGCGCCGCGTGCCGTAGCGGTGGACGCCGTGCACGACGGCCCATTCCAGCATCTCGTCCGCCTCGACGAGGGAGTCGAACTCCTCCGGCGTCGTGAAGTAGTAGTGCACCCCGTCCTCCTCGCCCGGGCGCGCCGGGCGGGTGGTGGCGGAGACGGACAGCCAGGCCTCGGGGTAGTGCTCGCGGACATAGGCCGACACGGTGCCCTTGCCGACGGCGGTGGGGCCGGCCAGGACGGTGACGCCCGGGCCCGGGGGGCGTTCCTGGACGGCGGTGCGGGCCACCGGGACGGCGGGGGCGGGTCCGGGGTCGAACGTGTCGGTCACGCATCCTCCGGGTGGGGCGGGCCTCGCAGACCCGTCACCCGGGCCGGCGCCGACCCGCCGGGATGTGGGGGTCACCGGCCAATATAGGCGATCAGCGCCTCGCGCTGACGACGGCCCAGGCCGCCCAGCCGACGCCGCGGCGAGATGCCGCACCCCGCCATCGCCTCCCGGGCCCGGACCTCGCCCACGCCCGGCAGGGCCAGCAGCAGGTCCACGGTCCGCAGACGGGCGACGGCGTCGTCGGCGTCCGCGCGCGCGAAAATGTCGGCCAGGCCGACCTCACCGGCGGCGAAGGCCGCCTTGAGCTCCGCCCGCGCCTGGCGGGCCTGGAGGGCCTTCCTCCGGGCCTCCGCCCTCTCCTGCACACTGAGCTGCCGCAACGCCATGGGTCTGACCTCGATGCCTCTCGTTCCCCACCGGCCCCGTCGTGACCCTTCCATGGTCAAGGACGACGAGCACAGCCGATCGAAAGGGAAGATACCATCCCGTCCACACGGCACGGGCGCGCCGGGAGGACGCGGGCGTCACCGCAGGGCGGCGCGATTCTCCTCGATCGTGTCCACCAGCGAGGCCACCGACGGGCCCGCGCTCAGGATGCCGCGGGACGAGGTCGCCAAGACCTGCGGCCAGGCCGTCCCGAAGTCGGCCCGCATGCCCCGGGCCGTGGCGCCCTGGGCACCGAACCCGGGCGCCAGCAGGGGCCCGCCGAGGGCCGGCAGGTCCAGGCCGAGGCGGTCCGCCTCGGCGGCCACCGTGGCGCCCAAGACGAGTCCCACCGGCCCCCACGCGTCGTCGCCGCGCAGGGCCGCGTTCTCGGCGGCCGCCGCCGCGGCGATGCGCCGGGCGACCGATCCCTCGGCCGACCCCTCGCCCACGTGCTGGACCTCGCGGCCCTCCGGATTGGAGGTCAGCGCGAGGACGAACACGCCGCGGCCGGCCTCGTGGGCGGCGCGGATGGTCGGCACGAGGGTGCCGAAACCCAGGTACGGGCTGAGCGTCACCGCATCCGCGGCCAGGGGCGAGGCGTCGGCGATCCACGCGGCGGCGTAGCCGTCCATGGTGGAGCCGATGTCACCGCGCTTGGCGTCCGCGATCGTGAGCACCCCGGCGTCCCGGGCGGCCGCGAGCAGCCGCTCCAGGGCCGCCAGGCCGGCCGATCCGTGGCGCTCGTACAGCGCCACCTGGGGCTTGATCGCCGCCACGCGGGGCCCCTCGGGACCCACCGCCGCCTCGAGGGCGGTTAGGGAGAACGCCTCGAGGCCCGCCGGGGTGTCGCTCAGGCCCCACTGCCGCAGCAGGCCCGGATGGGGGTCCACGCCGAGGCACAGCGGACCGGCCGTCTCCATGGCGTGGGCCAGCCGCCGCCCGAAGGGGGCGCGGGGCCCCGCGCCGCCCGTCGCCGTCGTGGTCACGCCGCGGCCTCCGGACCGGCGACAGCCTGCTGCAGGCGCGCGTCGTGCTCCTGCAGTGAGGTGACGGACCACTCGTAGGACCGCATGGCCTCGATGGCCTGCAGGCACGCCCCGAACTCGGCCGTGGTCGTGATCACCGGCACGCCGAGCGACGTCGCGGCCGCGCGGATCTCGTAGCCGTCCGTGCGGGCGTCGCCGCCGGAGGGCGTGTTCAGCACGAGATCGACGGTGCCGGCGTGCAGCTGCTCCAGCACGGTGCCCGCGCCGTCCTCGTGCCCGGCGTCGGCGATCTTCGCCACGACCTCCGCGGGGATGCCGTTGCGCCGCAGCACCTCGGCGGTGCCGCCGGTGGAGACCACCTGGAAGCCGAGGTCGACGAGGCGCTTGGCCTGGCCCACGAGGGTGCGCTTGTCCCGGTTCGCGACCGACACGAACACGCGCCCCGAGGTGGGCAGCGGGCCGCCGGCGGCGGACTGGGACTTGGCGAACGCGGTGTCGAAGTGCTTGTCGATGCCCATGACCTCGCCCGTCGAGCGCATCTCCGGGCCCAGCAGCGAGTCGACCACGCGGCCCTCCGCGGTGCGGAAGCGGGTGAACGGCAGCACCGCCTCCTTGACCGCCACGGGCGCGCCGATCGGCAGGGTGCCGCCGTCGTACGCCGTGGGCAGCATGCCGGCCGCGCGCAGGTCGGCGATGCTCTCGCCGACGCCGATCCGCGCGGCCGCCTTGGCCAGCTGGACGCCCGTGGCCTTCGAGACGAACGGCACGGTCCGCGAGGCGCGCGGGTTCGCCTCGATCACGTACAGCACGTCCGAGGCGAGCGCGAACTGGATGTTGATCAGGCCGCGCACGCCGACGCCGGCCGCGATCCGCTCGGTGGCGCGGTGCACGCGCTCGAGCACGTCCGGGCCCAGGGTGACGGGGGGCAGCACGCACGCGGAGTCGCCCGAGTGGATGCCCGCCTCCTCGATGTGCTCCATGACGCCGCCGAGGTACAGCTCGGTGCCGTCGTAGAGGGCGTCGACGTCGATCTCGATCGCGTCCTCGAGGAAGCGGTCCACGAGCATCGGCTGGTCGGGGGTGATCTCCGTCGCGTGCTCCACGTAGTGGGCCAGCGCCTCCTCGGAGTACACGATCTCCATGCCGCGGCCGCCGAGCACGTAGGAGGGGCGCACGAGCACGGGGTAGCCGATCTCGTCCGCCACGCGCTTGGCGTCGTCGAAGGAGACGGCCGTGCCGTTCTTCGGCGCCACCAGGCCCGCGCGCTCGAGCACGAGCGCGAACTCACCGCGGTGCTCGGCCAGGTCGATGGCCGCGGGCGAGGTGCCCAGGATCGGCACGCCGGCGTCGGCGAGCTGCTGGGCCAGCTTGAGCGGGGTCTGGCCGCCGAGCTGCACGAAGACGCCGCGCACGCCGCCGGAGGCCTCCTCTGCCGCGATGACCTCCAGGACGTCCTCGAGCGTGAGCGGCTCGAAGTAGAGGCGATCGGAGATGTCGTAGTCCGTGGATACCGTCTCCGGGTTGCAGTTGACCATCACGGTCTCGTAGCCGGCCTCGCGCAGCGCCATGGTGGCGTGCACGCACGAGTAGTCGAACTCGATGCCCTGGCCGATCCGGTTCGGGCCCGAGCCGAGGATGATCACCGACTCGCCCTCGTGCGGGGCGACCTCGGTCTCGAGGTCGTAGCTGGAGTACCGGTACGGGGTGAAGGCCTCGAACTCGGCGGCACAGGTGTCCACGGTCTTGTAGACGGGGCGCACGCCCAGGGCGTGACGCACGCCGCGCACGACCGCGGCGTCCATGTGCCGCAGCGAGCCGATCTGGGCGTCGGAGAACCCGTGCCGCTTGGCGCGGCGCAGCAGGGCCTCGTCGAGGACCTCGGCGTCGCGGATCTCGTCCGCGACCTCATTGATGAGCACGAACTGGTCCAGGAACCACGGGTCGATCGCGGTGGCCTCGAAGGCCTCCTCGATCGTGGCGCCGGCGTAGAGCGCCTGCTGGGTCTGGGAGAGCCGGTCGGCGGTGGCCGTGCTCGCCGCCGCGAGCAGGGCCTGCGGGTCGGCGTCCTGCGGGAACGCGAGCTCCGAGCCCTTCTGCTCGAGCGAGCGCAGGGCCTTCTGCAGGGCCTCCGTGAAGTTGCGGCCGATGGCCATGGCCTCGCCGACCGACTTCATGGTGGTGGTCAGCGTGGGATCCGCCGCCGGGAACTTCTCGAACGCGAAGCGCGGGACCTTCACGACCACGTAGTCCAGGACCGGCTCGAAGGACGCCGGGGTCTTCTGGGTGATGTCGTTGGGGATCTCGTCCATCGTGTAGCCCAGGGCCAGCTTGGTGGCGATCTTGGCGATCGCGAAGCCGGTGGCCTTCGAGGCCAGCGCCGAGGAGCGGGAGACGCGCGGGTTCATCTCGATGACGACGACGCGCCCGTCCACGGGGTTCACCGCGAACTGGATGTTGCAGCCGCCGGTGTCCACGCCGACCTCGCGGATGACGTTGATCGAGATGTCCCGCAGCTTCTGGTACTCGCGGTCCGTCAGCGTCATGGCCGGGGCCACGGTGATGGAGTCGCCGGTGTGCACGCCCACGGGGTCCACGTTCTCGATGGAGCAGACGACGACGACGTTGTCGTTCTTGTCCCGCATCATCTCCAGCTCGTACTCCTTCCAGCCGAGGATGGACTCCTCGAGCAGGACCTCGGAGGTCGGGCTGTACTGCAGGCCGGCGCCGCAGATGCGGTACAGGTCGGCCTCGTCGTAGGCCATGCCGGAGCCGAGGCCGCCCATCGTGAACGAGGGGCGCACCACCACGGGGTACTTCAGGTCCTCGACGGCGGCCAGGGCCTCCTCCATCGTGTGCACGATGTGGGACCGGGCGGATTCGCCGCCGGCACGCTCCACGACGCCCTTGAACAGCTCGCGGTTCTCGCCGAGCTCGATGGCCTCGATGTTCGCGCCGATCAGCTCGACGCCGAAGCGCTCGAGCACCCCGTCCTTGTCGAGGGCGATGGCGGTGTTCAGCGCCGTCTGGCCGCCCAGGGTGGGCAGCAGGGCGTCCGGGCGCTCCTTCTCGATGATCTTGGCGACCACGGCCGGGGTGATGGGCTCGACGTAGGTGGCGTCGGCCAGCTCCGGATCGGTCATGATCGTGGCCGGGTTGGAGTTGACGAGGACGACGCGGACGCCCTCCTCCTTGAGGACGCGGATGGCCTGGGTGCCGGAGTAGTCGAACTCGGCGGCCTGGCCGATCACGATGGGGCCGGAGCCGATGACCAGGACGGACTTCAGGTCGGTGCGCTTGGGCATGGATCAGGCTCCTTCGGTGGCGGGGGTGGTGGCGGTGCGGTGCTCGGTGAGCAGCTGCACGAAGCGGTCGAACAGGTCGAGGGTGTCGTTGGGGCCGGCCGCGGACTCCGGGTGGAACTGCACGGAGAAGGCGGGCCGGTCGAGCAGGCGCAGGCCCTCGACGACCTGGTCGTTCAGGGACCAGTGGGAGACCTCGACGCGGCCGAAGCGCGACTCCGGCGCCTCGATCGGCTCGCCGAGGGGGGCGTCCACGGCGAAGCCGTGGTTCTGGGAGGTGATGGCCACGCGGCCCGTGGCCTTGACCAGCACCGGCTGGTTCGGGCCGCGGTGGCCGAACTTCAGCTTGTAGGTGTCGAAGCCGAGCGCGCGGCCGAAGATCTGGTTGCCGAAGCAGATGCCGAAGAACGGCAGGCCGGCGTCGAGGACCTCGCGCAGCAGCTCCACCTGGGCGTCTGCCGTGGCCGGGTCGCCGGGGCCGTTGGACAGGAAGACGCCGTCCGGGTTCACGGCGCGGATGCCGGCCAGGTCCGTGGCCGCGGGCAGCACGTGCACGCGGATGCCGCGGGAGGCCAGGTGCCGCGGCGTGGCGGCCTTGATGCCGAGGTCGAGGGCGGCGATCTCGGCGATCGGCTCGCCCTCCCAGCCGTGCTCGGCCGGCTCGATGACGTACGGCTCCTCCGTGGTGACGGACTCCGCGAGGCGGGCGCCGGCCATCGACGGCTGGGCGCGCACCTCCGCCAGCAGCTCGGCCTCGGGGCGGGCGGCGTGCTCACCGGAGAACACGCCGGCGCGCATCGAGCCCTCGGTGCGCAGGCGGCGGGTGATGGCCCGGGTGTCGACCTCGCGGATCCCGACGACGCCGAACGCCTCGAGCTCCTCGTCGAGGCTGCGCTCGGCGCGCCAGTTGGACGGACGCCGGGCGGCGTCGCGGACCACGTAGCCGGCGGCGAAGATCGCCCGCGACTCGCGGTCGGCGTCGTTGACCCCGGTGTTGCCGATGTGCGGGGAGGTCTGCACGATGATCTGCCCCGCGTAGGACGGGTCGGTGAGGGTCTCCTGGTAGCCGGTCATGCCCGTGGTGAACACGGCCTCGCCCAGGGTGCGGCCGCGGGCGCCGTAGGCCCGGCCGCGGTGGACGGTGCCGTCCTCGAGGACGAGCAGGGCCAGGTCGTCGGTGGGGGTGCTCATCGGGGGTCTCCTTCTCCTGCGCGGCCGGCCGGGTCGGCCGGGGCGGGGTCGATGATGGTCTGCAGGGCGGCGAGGAGCCGGTCGCGGTCCTCGGGGCGGTCGGGGCGGAAGGCGGAGGTGAGTTCGACGTCGCCGAGGCGCCAGCCCCAGGCGACGAGCCCGCCCGGCTCGACGAACTTGCCGGCGATCCCCGCGGACAGGCCGGCCTCGACGAGGTCGTCCGCGGGGATGAACAGGTTGGCGGCCCCGGGGCGGAGCACGAGCAGGCCGCGGTGGGCGCCGGCGTCGTGGACCTCGAGGACGGCGCGCGAGCGCAGGCCCAGGCCGTGCACCGCCACGCGGTCCAGTCGGTCCTCGCCGCGCACCGTGCCCACGTGCATGCCCTCCGCGGACAGCGTCGGCTCTGCGTCGTAGAGGGCCGTCGGCACGGGGGCCGGGGCCGGGATCCCGGCCTGCGCCCGGCGGCGGGCCCGCCACCCGAGGGCCAGCAGGCCGAGCAGCACGAGGACGACGGCCAGGGTGCCCAGGGTCACCGGCAGCCACACGTCCGCGTAGTCCTTCGTCGGGGTCCGCGGGGGGACGGGTCGGGCCGCCAGGGCGGCGGCCAGGGGGGTGATGCTCACGCGCGCTCCCCCGTCTCCGTCAGGGCCGGGTGGCGGTACGGCCGGGCGGGGGCGCCGTCGGCGACGACGCGGGCACCGCGATAGACCGTGTGGCGCACCGCGCCCGGCAGCTCCATGCCCCGGTACGGGCTGTTGCGGGACTTCGTCAGGTGCTGCTCGGGGTCCACGGTGCGGCGGGCCTGCGGGTCCACGAGCACGAGGTTGGCCACCGCGCCGACGCGCGGGACGCCGCGCTCGTCGGCCTGGCCCTGGTCGGTCAGGCCGGCGATCCGGGCCGGCGCCGTGGACATCACGCGGGCGACGCCGGCCCAGTCCATCAGGCCGGTGTCCACCATCGCCCGCTGCACCACGGACAGGGCGGTCTCGAGGCCCGTCATGCCCATCGCCGCGACCGTCCACTCGCACTGCTTGGTCTCGGCGGTGTGTGGGGCGTGGTCGGTGCCCACGGTGTCGATGGTGCCGTCGGCCAGCCCGGCGCGCAGGGCCATCACGTCGGACTCGCGGCGCAGCGGCGGGTTGACCTTGAACACGGGGTCGTAGGAGCGGACGAGCTCCTCGGTGAGCAGCAGGTGGTGCGGGGTGACCTCGGCGGTCACGGCCACGCCCTGGGCCTTGGCCCAGCGGATCAGCTCGACGGAGCCGGCCGTGGAGACGTGGCACACGTGCAGGCGGGAGTCCACGTGCTGGGCCAGCAGCACGTCACGGGCGATGATGGCCTCCTCCGCCACGGCGGGCCAGCCGGCCAGGCCGAGGACGCCGGAGAGCTCGGACTCGTTCATCTGGGCGCCGGCGGTGAGGTTCGGCTCCTGCGCGTGCTGGGCCACGAAGCCGCCGAAGGACTTCACGTACTCGAGGGCCCGGCGCATCAGCACGGCGTCGTGGACGCACATGCCGTCGTCGGAGAACATGCGCACGCGGGCCTGCGAGTCGGCCATCGCGCCGAGGTCGGCCAGGGCCTCGCCTGCCAGGCCCACGGTCACCGCGCCCACGGGGTGCACATCGCACCAGCCCGCGTCCCGGCCCAGCCGCCACACCTGCTCCACCACGCCGGCGGTGTCGGCCGTCGGCGTCGAGTTGGCCATCGCGTGGACCGAGGTGAAACCGCCCATCGCGGCGGCGCGGGTGCCGGTCTCGACCGTCTCCGCGTCCTCCTTGCCGGGCTGGCGCAGATGGGTGTGCAGGTCGACGAGCCCGGGCAGCAGCACCAGGCCGGCGCAGTCGACCTCCTCGGGGGCCGGGTCGAGGCCGGCGGCGTGGGCCGCGGCGTCCGGGCCGAGGGCGGCGATCCGGCCCTCGGCGACGAGCACGTCGGCGGTCTCGCCCGTGGTCAGGCGCGCGCTGCGCAGCAGCAGGGGGGCGGGGCTGGGGGCGCTCACGGGCGGACCTCCTGGTCGTGGTTGAGGACGAGGTGCAGGACCGCCATGCGGACGGACACGCCGTTGGCGACCTGTTCGAGGGCGGTGTTGCGGGGCGAGTCCGCCGCCGCCGGGCTGATCTCCAGGCCGCGGTTCATCGGGCCGGGGTGCATGACCACGGGCTCGTCGAGCAGGGCGCCGCGGCCGGCGGTGAGGCGGGCGAAGCGGTCGTCGGTCAGGCCCCAGGTCCGGGTGTACTCCCCCGCGGACGGGAAGAAGGCGCCGCCCATCCGCTCGGCCTGGACGCGGAGCATCATGACGGCGTCGGGGCCGGCGTCGAGGGCCTCGTCCAGCGAGTAGGTGACCTGGCACGGCCACGCGGCCACGCCCACGGGCAGCAGGGTGGGCGGGGCGGCCAGGGTGACCTGTGCGCCCAGCGTGCTGAGCAGCCACACGTTGGACCGGGCCACGCGCGAGTGCAGGATGTCCCCCACGATCACCACGCGCATGCCGGTCAGGTCCCGGCCGACCAGGTCCTCTCCCGTCGCCGCGGCGAGGCGCCGGCGCAGGGTGAAGGCGTCCAGAAGGGCCTGGGTGGGGTGCTCGTGGGTGCCGTCGCCGGCGTTCACGACGGCGGAGCGCACCCAGCCGGAGTCGGCCAGCTGGCGGGCCGCGCCCGAGGACCAGTGGCGCATCACGATGGCGTCCGCGCCGATGGCCTCGAGCGTCTGGACGGTGTCCTTGAGCGACTCCCCCTTGGAGACGGACGATCCCTTCGCGGAGAAGTTGATCACGTCCGCGGAGAGCCGCTTGGCGGCGGCCTCGAAGGAGATGCGGGTGCGGGTGGAGTCCTCGAGGAAGAGGTTCACCACGGTGCGGCCGCGCAGGGCGGGCAGCTTCTTGACCTCGCGCTGGTTGACGGCGGCCATCTCCTCGGCGGTGTCGAGGACGGCGAGGGCGTCGGCGCGGGAGAGGTCGGCGGTGGACAGCAGGTGGCGCACGGCTCAGCCCTCCCGGGTCGCGACACGGTCGACGATGCTCACGGCGTCCTCGGTGACCTCGCCGGTGCCCTCGGGGCCGTCGACCTCCATGAGCCGGACCTGGACGCGTTCGGCGGTGGAGGTCGGCAGGTTCTTGCCCACGAAGTCGGCCCGGACGGGCAGCTCGCGGTGCCCGCGGTCCACGAGGACGGCCAGGCGCACGGCGGCGGGGCGGCCCAGGTCGGCGATCGCGTCGAGGGCGGCCCGCACGGTGCGGCCGGAGAAGAGGACGTCGTCCACGAGCACGACGACGGCGCCGTCGAGGGGGACCTCGGGCAGGCGGGTGGGCATCGGGGTGCGGGCCGTGCCGCGGCGGAGGTCGTCCCGGTAGAGCGTCACGTCCACCTCGCCGACGGCGGCGATGGGGTCGAAGGCCGGCTCGATGCGGGCCAGCAGGGCGCCCAGCCGCCGGGCCAGGGGCGCCCCGCGGCGCGGGATCCCCATCAGGACGAGACCCTCGGCGCCCTTGTTGGACTCCAGGATCTCGTGGGCGATCCGGGTCAGCGCCCGGTCGATCTCGGACGCGGACAGCACGGTCCGGGCAGCACGAGGTGCGGCGGGATCAGTTCCCATGCCGGCGCCTCCTTCCCCGCCTCACAGGACGGCTCTTAAAGGATGCGTGGTTCGTCCCCGGGCGCCTGTGGGCCCCCGTGCGGGACGTCGCCGACTCTACCAGCGAGGCCCGCCCCACGGCGCGGATGACGCGGTGCGGGACGGGCCTCGTGACGGAGCTCTCGGCGGCTCAGGCGAGCAGTGTCGGCTTGACCTGCTGCAGGCGGCCGAGCAGACCGTTGACGAACTCGGGCGAGTCGTCCGTGGACAGCTGGGCGGCCAGGGCGACGGCCTCGGAGATCGCGACGGCGTCCGGCACGTCGTCCTGGAACAGCAGCTCCCAGGCCCCCACGCGCAGGATCGCCCGGTCGACGGCGGGCATGCGGTCCAGGGACCAGCCGCGGGAGTAGGAGCTCAGGGCCTCGTCGAGCCGCTCCTGGTCCGCGATGACGCCTTCCACGAGCCGCTGGGTGTAGGCGTTCACCTGCAGGTCGGTGCTCTCGCGGCGGGTGCGGATGCCCTCCAGCGCGGTGGAGCCGCGCTGCTCGGCCTCGAACAGGATCTCCACCGCACGCTGCCGGGAGCGGCTGCGCGCCGTGGTCCCCCGCTTGGCAGCGGAGCCGGCGGAGGCCCGCTCAGTCATTGACGCGGCCGAGGTAGTCGCCGGTGCGGGTGTCGACCTTGACGCGGGTGCCCTGCTCCACGAAGAGCGGCACCTGGATCTCGGCGCCGGTCTCCACGGTGGCGGGCTTGGTGCCGGCCGACGAGCGGTCCCCCTGCAGGCCCGGCTCGGTGTAGGTGATCTCCAGGACCACGGACGCCGGCATCTCGAGGTACAGCGGCGTGCCCTCGTGCAGGGCGATGACGACCTGGGTGTTCTCGAGCATGTACTTCGCGGCGTCGCCGACCACGGCCCCGGGCACGGTGATCTGGTCGTAGTCCTTGACGTCCATGAACACGTAGTCCGCGCCGTCCTGGTAGAGGTACTGGTAGTCGGAGCGGTCCACGGTGGCGAACTCGACCTTGGCGCCGGCGTTGAAGGTCTTGTCCACGACCTTGCCCGTGGTGATGTTCTTCATCTTGGTGCGGACGAACGCGCCGCCCTTGCCCGGCTTGACGTGCTGGAACTCGGTGACGTTCCAGAGCTGGCCCTCCAGCTTCAGGACGGCGCCGTTCTTGATGTCGTTGCTCGTTGCCACGTGTGTGTGCTCCCGATCGGTCTCGCGGACCGTCACGGGTCCGCCTGCAGTGGGTGGGGTCTTGGATGTGCGCGGGCCAGTCTACGGGAGGCCCCGCGCGGGGCCGGGGTCAGCGGCGGCTCACTCCGCGATCTCCTGGTACGCCGCGAAGAGCAGGGACGCGTCCGGGATGTCCACGGTGGTGGGCTGCGCGAGCCCGTCCAGCAGGACGAAGCGCAGCTGGTCGCCGCGGTTCTTCTTGTCTCGGCGGATGCCCTCGAGCAGGGTCTGCCACCGGTCCCCGCGGTAGGAGACGGGCAGGCCCAGCGCCGTCAGCACCGACCAGTGCCGGTCCGCGGTGGCGTCGTCGAGCCGGCCGAGGGAGCGGGCCAGCTCGGCCGCGAAGACCAGCCCCACGGACACCGCGGCGCCGTGGCGCCACTGGTAGCGCTCGGCGAGCTCGATCGCGTGCCCCATCGTGTGGCCGTAGTTCAGCGCCTCGCGGGCGCCCGACTCGCGGGGGTCGCGGGAGACGACGTCCGCCTTGACCCGGATCGAACGCTCGATCAGCTCGCGCAGCCGCGGGGAGTGCGGGTTCTGGGCCTGGGCCGGGTCCTCCTCGATGAGGTCGAGGATCGCGGGGTCGGCGATGAAGCCGCACTTCACGACCTCGGCCAGGCCGGAGATCAGCTCGTTGGCCGGCAGGGTGAGCAGCGTGTCCAGGTCCGCCAGCACGCCGGCCGGATTGTGGAACGCCCCCACCAGGTTCTTGCCCTCGGCGGTGTTGATGCCGGTCTTGCCGCCCACCGCCGCGTCCACCATGCCCAGCAGGGTGGTGGGCATGTGCACGACGCGGACGCCGCGCAGCCACGTGGCCGCCACGAAGCCGGCCAGGTCGGACACGGCGCCGCCGCCCACGGAGACGATCGCGTCCGACCGGGTGAAGTCGTTCTGGCCGAGCACCTGCCAGCAGAACCCGGCCACCTGCAGGTGCTTGCCCTCCTCGGCGTCCGGGATCTCGGCGGTCAGTGCGGTCAGGCCCACGGCCTCGAGGTCGTTCTTGACGACGTCGCCGGTGGCCCGGAGGGCGCGCGGATGGATGACCAGCACGCGTCGGACGGTCGGGCCGAGCATGTCCGGCAGGCGCGCGAGCAGGCCCCGGCCCACCACCACGTCGTAGCCGCCGTGCACGGCCGCCTCGTGGCCGCCGGCCACGGGGATGACCGTCACGTCCTCGGGTGCGGCCGGAGCGGCCGCGGGCGCCGCCCCCGGGGTCTCCTGCTCGGTGATGTCCGGCTGACGGTCGGTCATGGGTGTGACTCACTCCTTCGGGGGCGGTGGGCGTCCCCCACGATACGCCAGGCCGCCTCGGCGGCCGTCAGGCCTGTGGTGTCGAGCACGAGGTCGGCGACCTCGCGGTACAGCCCCTCGCGTTCGGCGAGGATGCGCCGCCAGGTCCCGGCGGGGTCGCCGGCCAGGACGGGGCGGCCCGCGCCGCCGCCCACGCGGCGCAGCGCCTCCTCCTCTCCGACCGCGAGGTAGACGACGTCGGAGTCCGGCCCGGCCAGCGCGCGGCGGGTGCCCGGATGCAGGACGGCGCCGCCGCCGCACGAGAGGACGCACGGGGCGGGTCGGCCGAGCACATGGCCGATGACGCGCGCCTCCTCCGCCCGGAACGCGGCCTCGCCGTGCTCGGCGAAGAACTCCGGGATCGGGCCGTGAACCTGGGTGAACAGCTCGTCGGAGTCCACGAAGGGCAGCCCGGTCACGGCGGCCAGGGCCCGGCCGACCGTCGTCTTCCCGGCCCCCATCGGGCCGACGAGGACGACCCGGCGGGCCGGGCGCGCGGCCGGGTCCTCGTCGGCCGCGCCGGCCACCGTGGCCGCGGCCGTCAGGCGCGCCTCGAGGGCACCGGTCATGCCCTCCCACGGGCACACGGTGACGGGCCCGGGGACGGGACGCGTGCTCGGGTCCGGTCCCGGGGCCGGCGCGGTCCCGGGGGTGTCGGTCACGGCAGGGGGTCGCCCATCGGGCCGTCCGCCACGACGTCGGCGCCCGGCTCCGGCAGGGCGGGGACCGCGGCCTGGAACGCCCCGAGGTTGCGGCGCGTCTCGGCCACGGAGTCGCCGCCGAACTTCTCGAGCATCGCGTCGGCCAGGACGAGGGCGACCATGGCCTCGGCGACGATGCCCGCGGCGGGCACGGCCGCCACGTCGGAGCGCTGATGGTGGGCCGTGGTCTCCGCGCCCGTGGCGACGTCGACCGTGGGCAGCGCGCGCGGCACCGTGGCGATCGGCTTCATCGCGGCGCTCACGCGCAGCAGCTCGCCCGTCGACATGCCGGCCTCGATGCCGCCGGCCCGGTCGGTCGTGCGCCGGGGGCGGCCGTCCGCGCCGCGGGCGATCCCGTCGTGGGCGGCGGAGCCGCGTCGGGCGGCCGTGGCGAACCCGTCGCCGACCTGCACGCCCTTGATCGCCTGGATGCCCATGAGCGCCCCCGCCAGCCGCGCGTCGAGGCGGCGGTCCCAGTGCACGTGGGAGCCCAGGCCGATCGGCACGCCGTACGCCAGCACCTCCACGACGCCGCCGAGGGTCTCCCCGGCGCGGTGGGCGTCGTCGACCTCGGCGACCATCGCCGCGGAGGTCTGCGGGTCGAGGCAGCGGACCGGGTCGGCGTCGAGGCGGGCCTCGTCCTCGGGGACGGGGAACGGGTGGCCCTCCGGCAGGGCGGCCTCCCCGAAGGCCACGGTGTGGGAGACGATCCGCACGCCGAGCTCGCCGAGGAAGGCGCGGGCGACGGTGCCCAGGGCCACACGGGCGGCGGTCTCACGGGCGGAGGCGCGCTCGAGGAGGGGGCGGGCCTCGTCGAAGCCGTACTTCTGCATGCCGGTCAGGTCGGCGTGGCCGGGCCGCGGGCGGGTGAGCGCCGCGTTGCGGGCCAGGCCGTCGAGCTCCTCCGCGGGGACGGGATCGGCGGCCATCACCTTCTCCCACTTGGGCCATTCCGTGTTGCCCACCTGGATCGCCACGGGCGAGCCGAGGGTGCGGCCGTGGCGGACGCCGCCGAGGATCGTCACCGCGTCCTGCTCGAACTTCATGCGCGCGCCGCGCCCGTACCCCAGGCGGCGGCGCGCGAGCGCGTCCTGCACGTCCTGCGTCGTGACCGGGATCCCGGCCGGCAGTCCCTCTACGATTCCTGTGAGCGCGGGGCCGTGAGACTCCCCCGCTGTCAACCAGCGCACCATGGCGTGCAGTCTCTCACGCACGGGGCGCCGCGCCGCCACGTGTGACCGGACGGGACGCACCGGATGCGGCGTCCGGCGCTCAGCCGGCGGCCGGTCCCAGGGCGTCCGCCGCGGCGCGCGTCACCGCCGCCCAGTCCGGCTCGGGCATCCCGGCCGCGGCGCGGGGCCGGGCCGTGAACAGCCGCACCTGCTCGACGCCCTGGTGCAGCAGCATGGACAGCCCGGACGCCACCGGTCCGCCCTCCCGGGACCAGGCGGCCGCCAGCACGGAGGGCCACGGGTCGTAGGCCGCGTCCAGCAGGGGCGGCAGGGCGGCGTCGGCCGGCACGTGTGCGGCCAGGGCGTCCGCGGCGCGCGGCGGCAGGGTGGCGACGACGGCACGCAGCCCCGGCGCCCGCCGGAGCAGATCCGCCTGGGTCAGGGTCGCCCAGCGCAGCCCGAGCGCGTCGGCCAGGGCCGTCACCTCGGCGGCGCGGGCGGCGTCGCGGACGCCGAAGAGCACCGCGTCCGCGCCGAGCGTGGCGGCGGCGAGGACGGCCGCCGTCGCGGTCCCCCCGTTCCCGAGGACGCCGACGGTCCCGCCCCGGGCGGCACGGTCGAGGCCGGCCGCGGCGAGGGCGCCGAGGATGCCGTCCACGTCCGTGTTCTCGGCGTGGACGACCCCGGGGGCGGAGGGGTGGTCGCGCACGAGGGTGTTCGCGGTGCCCAGGAGGCGGACGCGGTCGCTGACGTGCCCGGCGGCGGCGACGACCGCCCGCTTCAGCGGCATGGTGACGGAGCAGCCGAGCCAGTCCTGCCCGCGGGCCGCGGCCGCGCCGCCGTCGGCCGCGCCCGGGGCGCCGAGGTGCTCGGCCGCGAAGGCGAGCACCTCGTCCTCGCCCAGGTCACGGCGGCCGTAGTCGACGTCGAGGCCCAGGACCCGGTAGGCGGCCGTGTGCAGCACCGGGGAGAGCGAGTGGGCGATCGGCCGGCCCAGGACCGCCGCGCGCAGCACGGGGCGCATCAGCACACCCCCGGATTGGAGGCGCAGTAGCGCTGCAGGGTGCGCACGTGCTGCTGGTGCTCCTCATAGGTGCGGGAGAACTCGGTGTGGCCGGTGCCGATGTCCGTGGTCACCCAGTAGTAGGCGTCCGTCTCGGCCGGGTCGAGGGCGGCCTCGACGGCCGCGTCGGAGGGCATGCCGATCGGACCCGGTGGCAGGCCCGGGTGCACGTACGTGTTGTAGGGGTTCGAGGCGTCCTGGCGCTGGCCCGAGGTGAAGCTGAGGCTGCGCACGCCGAGGCCGTACGTGACGGTGGCGTCGATCTGCAGGAGGCCGTGCGTCTCGGTGTTGTCCGGGGCGAGGCGGTTCTCGATGGCGCCGGCGACCTGCCGGTAGTCCTGGGGCAGGGCCTCCGCCTCGAGGATGGAGGCGATCGTGAGCACGCGCTGCTGGTCGGCCGGGTCGCGGATGTCGAGGGCGTCGAGCTCGGCGAGGGTGGGCCGGATCAGGGCGTCGAGCACCTGCTCGGCGGTGGCGTCGACGGGGAGGCGGTACTCCCCCGCGTCGAGCCAGCCCTCGAGCGTGCCCGCCTCCCCGGGGACGCCGTAGCGGGTCGGTTCCTGGGCGGCGGCCTCGAGCTCCTCGCGGGGCAGCCCCGTGGCCTCGGCGACGGCGTCCAGCACCTCGGTGAGTCGCCGGCCGCGCTCCACGAGCACGTAGTGCACGGCCCCGTCCGTGGCGCCCTGGAGCACCGCGAGGGCCTCGGCCGCGGGCATCCGCTCGCGCAGCACGAAGTCCCCCGACCGCACGAGACCGCTGTCCGTGTCCCGGGCAGCGCGCTCGAACGCACGGGCGGAGGCCACGATGCCGGCCCGGTCCAGGCGGGCCGCCACGGAGCCCACGTCCTCGCCCGGCTCCACCGAGAACGTCACCTCGTCACCCTCGACGGCCGTGTGGTCGGGGCCGCTCAGGAAGCCGCGCACGATCAGCCCGACCACGACGGCGAACGCCACGAGCACCGTGCCCAGCACGAGCGCGGTCCGCCGCCGGCCGGCACCGCGGTCGACCCGCGGGGCCGGGTGGGACCCGGTGCCCCGGCGACGCAGGAACGTGCGAGGCCGGCGTGGGCCGGCCGCGTCGACCGGCTGGGACGGGGCGCCGAGATCGGCCTCGTCCGCCTCGTCGTGGACGAAGCCGAACACGTCGAGGTCGTCGTGGACGTCGGCCTCGTCGCCGAGCAGATCGTCCCAGTGGTCCTCACGCCGAGCGTGCTGGCGGTCGCCGGTCACCGGATCCGCTCCCGGTCCTGGCCGGCCCAGCGTCCGGTGCGGCGCTGCCCGTCCACGGCGGCCTGCAGGATCGCGACGGCGGCCGCCTGGTCGATCACGCCGCGGCTGTCCTTGACGGACCGGCCCGCGGCCCGCAGTCCGGCCTGCGCGGAGACCGTGCTGAGCCGCTCGTCGACGAGCCGGACCGGCACAGGGTGGCCCGCCTCGGCCAGGGCGGCGGCGACGGCGTCCGCGTAGTCGAGGGCGTCCTGCGTGGACGGCGTGTGCTCGCCCCGTAGATTCACCGGCAGGCCGACGTACACGGCGACGACGTCGAGCTCGCGTGCGTGGGCGACGAGCTCGTCCACGTCACGACGTCGACGCGCATCCCGCCGCAGGGTGGCCACGGGGGTGGCGATCAGGCCGTCGGGGTCGGCCGACGCGACGCCCACGCGGGCACGGCCGACGTCGACGCCGAGGGTGCGCCCCCGGCGCACGGCGTCGGTTGCCGCGTTGGCCCCGTCCTGACCTGCGCTCACGTCCGCCTCAGGCCGCGCGCACCGCGGCGACGACGGCGTCGAGCGCATCCCCGACGCGCGTGACGTCCTGGCCGCCGCCCTGGGCGACGTCGTCCTTGCCTCCGCCCCCGCCGCCGAGCACGCCGGTGGCGGTCTTGACCATGGCGCCCGCCTTGAGGCCGGCCGCGCGGGCGGCCTCGTTGGTCGCCACGACCACGAGGGGCCGGCCCTTGGCCTCGGCCGTGAGGGCCACGAGCACGGGCGTGCCCGCCGCGTTGCCGCCGGCCGACTCGATCCGGGCGCGCAGGTCCAGCGCGAGGGAACGCAGCTGGTCCCCGGCCACGTCGCCGGCGTGGTGGGCCAGCACCCGCACCGACGTCCCGGCGGACGTCGTGACGTCCTGGGCCTGCCCGGCGAGCTGCCCGGCCTGGGCCTGCAGCGCCTGCGCCCGCAGCTCCGCGACCTGCTTCTCGGCCGCCTTGAGCCGGTCCAGGGTGGCGCCGATGCGGTCCTTGAGCTCCTCGGCCGGGGCCTTGAACATCTCCGAGAGCTCGGAGACGAGGGTGCGCTCCGCGGCGAGGTGGCGGAACGAGTCCAGGCCGACGAGCGCCTCGACGCGGCGGTTGCCCGAGCCCACGGACTGCTCGCCGAGCAGGGTCAGCGAGCCGATCTGCGCGGTGCGGCCCACGTGGGTGCCGCCGCACAGCTCGCGGGACCAGGCGCCGTCGATCTCCACGACGCGCACCCGGTCGCCGTACTTCTCGCCGAACAGGCTCATCGCGCCGAGTGCGCGCGCCTCCTCGAGGCTCATCTCCTGGGTGAGCACGGCGTGGTCGTCGCGGATGGCGATGTTCACCACGTCCTCGACCTCGGAGCGGGCCCCGGCCGAGAGCGCCTCGGCCCAGCGGAAGTCGAAGCGCAGGTAGCCCTCCTTGTTGAAGGAGCCGGACTGGGTGGCCTCGGGGCCGAGGATCTGGTGCAGTGCGGCGTGCACCAGGTGGGTGCCGGAGTGGGCCTTCTCGCCGTCGAGGCGGCGCTGCAGGTCGATCGCGCCGAGGGCCTGCGCGCCGGCGGCGACCTCGCCGTCGAGGACCTTGACCCTGTGCACGGACAGCCCCTTCACGGGGGCCTGCACGTCGAGCACCTCGAGGCGGAAGCCGTCGCCGGTGATCAGGCCGGTGTCCGCGGCCTGGCCGCCGGACTCCGCGTAGAACGGCGTGGCGTCCAGGACGAGCTCGAGCTCCGTGCCGGCGCCGGCGGACGCGACCTCCTCGCCGTTCTGCAGCAGGCCGCGCACCACGGACTCGGTGGTGTGCTCGGTGTAGCCGGTGAAGTGGGTCTGGCCCTCGGCGCGCAGGCGCTGGTACACGGCGGTGTCCGTGTGGCCGGCCTTCTTGGCCTTGGCGTCCGCGCGGGCGCGGTCGCGCTGCTCGGCCATGAGGGCGCGGAACCCGGCCTCGTCCACGGCGACGCCGGCCTCCTCCGCGATCTCCAGCGTCAGCTCGATCGGGAAGCCGTAGGTGTCGTGCAGCTCGAACGCGTCCGGGCCCGCGATGCCGCCGCCCGCCGAGCGGGCCTGGCCCACCGCGGCGTCGAGGCGGGCCGTGCCCGCGGCGATGGTCCGCAGGAACGCCTTCTCCTCGGCGTAGGCGATCCGGGAGATGCGCTCGAACTCGTCCGCGACCACCGGGTAGGTGCCCTTCATCGCGTCCCGGGAGACCGGCAGCAGCTCAGGGAAAACGGGCTCGGTGACGCCCATCAGGCGCAGGGCGCGGACGACGCGGCGGATGAGGCGGCGCAGCACGTAGCCGCGGCCCTCGTTGCCGGGGCGCACGCCGTCGCTGATCAGCATCAGGGCCGAGCGCACGTGGTCGGCCACCATGCGCAGGCGGACGTCGTCGTCGTAGTGCGGGTCGGCCGGGTCCTCGGTGGAGGTGTAGGAGCGGCCGGCCAGCTGCGCGGCGCGGTCGAGCACGGGGCGGACCTGGTCCGTCTCGTACATGTTCTCCACACCCTGGAGGATCATGGCGAGCCGCTCGAGGCCGAGACCGGTGTCGATGTTCTTGTGCTCGAGCTCGCCGGCGATGTCGAAGTCGTCCTTCGAGCGCACCGCGGAGAGGCGGTACTGCATGAACACGAGGTTCCAGATCTCGATGTAGCGGGTGTCGTCCGCGGCCGGGCCGCCGTCGACGCCGTACGCGGGGCCGCGGTCGTAGAAGATCTCCGAGCAGGGGCCGCCCGGGCCGGGCTGGCCGGTGTTCCAGTAGTTGTCGTCCTTGCCCATGCGCTGGATGCGCTCGGGACGGACGCCCACGTCCTCGCGCCAGATGCGCTCGGCCTCGTCGTCCTCGCGGTACACGGTGACCCAGAGGCGCTCGGGGTCCAGGCCCAAGCCGCCGTCCTCGACCGAGGACGTCAGCAGCTCCCAGGCCATCGGGATGGCCGTCTCCTTGAAGTAGTCGCCGAAGGAGAAGTTGCCGCACATCTGGAAGAAGGTGCCGTGGCGGACGGTCTTGCCGACCTCCTCGATGTCCGCGGTGCGGATGCACTTCTGCACCGAGACGGCGCGCGGGCTCGGCGGGGTCTGCTCCCCCAGGAAGTACGGGATGAACGGGACCATGCCGGCCACCGTGAACAGCAGCGACGGATCCGGCGAGACGAGCGACGCCGACGGCACCACGCGGTGCCCCCTGGACTCGAAGAAGGCGGTCCAGCGGCGGGCGATCTCCTGGGACTTCATGCGGGGGTGTCCTTCTGCGTGGTGGTGGTCTGGGGGCGGGCGGCGCCGTGCGACGGCGGCTCCACGGTCTCCCCGGAGATGATCGGCCCCGTGTGGGGCAGGTAGGGGGCGGCCCAGGGGGCCTGGGCGCGCACGCGGTCGGCCAGGCGCCGCGCGCCGTCCTGCAGGGCGGCCGCCGCGGCGTCGGCGGCGGCCTCGCCGGCCTGGCGGGCCAGGCGCTCCGGATCCAGGCGGGCGGAGAACCCCCCGCGCCCCCCAGCGGAGCCGGGGCCCGACGTCGGCGCGTCGGTCCCGTCCGTGGCCGGGTGGGCACGGTCGCCGAGGGCACGGTGTGCGAACCAGCCGGACGCGGCGCCGGCGCCGACGAGCAGCAGCGATCGGAGCATGGCGGGGCCTCCTTCGGACGGCAGGGATTCCGGCCCCACCTTACCGGGCGCGGCGCCGATCCCCGGCGGCGGGCCCGGGGACGCCGCAGGCCCGGCCACCTCCGAGAGGTGACCGGGCCTGCGGGACGCGCGGGGCGCCGTCGTCCGGGACGGGCCCGGACGGGGCGGATCAGCGCGCGTAGTACTCGACCACGAGCTGCTCCTCGCAGGTCACGGGGACCTCGGAGCGCTTCGGGCGACGGGTGAGGGTGGCGCGCAGCTTCTCGATCTCCACGGTCAGGTAGCCCGGGGTGGCGGGCAGGACCTGCTGGTGGGCGCCGGCGGCGGCCAGCTGGAAGGGGACCATCTTCTCCGAGCGCTCGTGCACGTGGATCATCTGGCCCTCCTTCACGCGGAACGAGGGGACGTCCACGCGCTTGCCGTCCACCATGATGTGGCGGTGCACGACGAGCTGACGGGCCTGCTGGATGGTGCGGGCGAAGCCGGCACGCAGCACGAGGGCGTCGAGGCGCTGCTCGAGGAGCTCGACCAGGTTCTCACCGGTCAGGCCGGCGGTGCGCTTGGCCTCCTCGAAGTAGCGGCGCATCTGGGCCTCGCGGATGTTGTACTGGGCGCGCAGACGCTGCTTCTCCTTGAGGCGCACCGCGTAGTCCGAGTCCTGCTTGCGGCGGGCACGGCCGTGCTGGCCGGGGCCGTACGGACGACGCTCCATGTACTTCTCGGCCTTGGGGGTCAGCGCGATGCCCAGGGCGCGGGAGTGCCGCACGGTGCGGCGGGTGCGAAGGTTGCCACTCATGGTGGACCTGCCTTTCCTTGACGTGCGGCACGGTTCGGGTTTGTCTCGAGGTCTCGTCCGGGCGCCGGGGCGCACGGGTCAAGGGGCCTCGAACCTGGCCTCCCCGCGATCCTGAGGAGAGCTGAGGGGCGTGCCGCCGCCCGTCATCCACTGATGCGCTGCGCGTCCCTCGCCCGGGCACGCGGGCGTCCCGTGGACCGTTCGAGGGGGATGCGTCCGGGGCGCAGCGCCTGCCAGACCGGTCCACCTTACCAGAGCGACGACGACGGGGCGGGCCGGGGCTCAGGCGCGCGGCGTGGCCGCGGTGCCGGGGTCCGCGCCGAGGAGCTGACCGGCCTGGTCCAGGTGGGAGGCCTCGACCAGCACGTCGTACGACTCGGCCTCCATGGTCTGCAGGGACGTGAAGTCGCGCCTGCCGCCGGTGGCCGCGTGGCCGATCGCCCCGAAGACCGCCCCCCACAGGGCGCCCAGGCCCAGGGAGATCAGCAGGATCCAGAGGAACCCGAAGCCGGGGGCGAAGATCGAGAAGAGCAGGCCGAGCAGGAGGCCGAACCACAGGCCCTGCAGCCCGCCGCGGACGGCGGCCTTGCCGGTGGTCATCCGGCCCAGGACCTGCTCCACGGAGCGCAGCCCGGTGCCCACGATGCGCACGCGCTCCACGGGGAACCCGGCGTCGGAGAGCTGGTCCACGAGGGCCTGGGCCTCGGCGTAGGCCGGGACGGAGCGCAGGATGCGGTAGTCGGCCTGCGGGAGGGCGGGGCCGCCGGCGCCGGGGCGGCCATACGGGGCCGGCTGCTGCGCGGCGGTGTGCTGGGGGGTGGACTGCTGCGGAGTGGACTGGGTCATGGGGGCGGCTCCTTCTGTTCCTTCTGTGCGTCGGTGGTGCATGGGGGCGCGAGCGGGCGAGGAGTCGGCGGGCCGACGTCGACCGCCCCGCTCATCCCTGGACAACCGGTGATCCGGGCGTCTTTATTCCGCGCGGCCGCCCGAGGCGTCCGCCCCCGGGCCCGGCGCGCGCTCAGTCGCCGCGGACGATCCGGCGCAGCGCGGCCACCTGCTCGGTGAGCCGCTTCTCGTGTCCGATGGGCTTGGGCCGGTAATAGTCCCTCCCGACCAGGGGGTCCGGCGCGTACTGCTGACGGGCGACGGCGTGCGGCTCGTCGTGGCTGTACACGTAGCCCTGGCCGTGGCCGAGGGCGGCGGCGCCGGGGTAGTGGGCGTCGCGCAGGTGGGCCGGCACGAGGCCGGTGTGCCCGGCGCGCACGTCTGCGACCGCCTCGTTCACCGCGGTGTAGGAGGCGTTGGACTTCGGCGCGGTGGCCAGGTGGGTGACGGCCTGGGCCAGGATGATCCGCCCCTCCGGCATGCCGATGAGCTGCACGGCCTGCGCGGCGGCCACGGCGGTCTGCAGCGCGGTCGGGTCGGCCATGCCCACGTCCTCGGACGCGGAGATGATCAGCCGCCGGGCGATGAACCGGGGGTCCTCCCCCGCCTCCAGCATCCGGGCGAGGTAGTGCATCGACGCGTCCACGTCCGAGCCGCGGATGGACTTGATGAAGGCGCTGATCACGTCGTAGTGCTGGTCGCCGTCCTTGTCGTAGCGCTGGACGTGGTGGTCCATCGCCTGCGCGGCGTCCTCCTCCGTGACCGCGACGGCGCCCTCCCCCGCCCGGCCGGCCTCGCGCGCCTTGTCCAGGGCGACGCCGGCCGCGGCCTCCAGCACCGTGAGCGCCCGCCTCGCGTCGCCGCCGGCCATCCGCACCAGGTAGTCCCGCGCGTCGTCCTCGAGCACCACGGCCCCGTTGAGCCCGCGCTCCTGGGTGACGGCTCGGTCCAGCAGCCCGACGATGTCGTCGTCCGTGAGCGGACGCAGCGTGAGCAGCAGCGACCGGGAGAGCAGGGGTGCGATCACGGAGAAGGACGGGTTCTCCGTGGTGGCCGCCACGAGCACGACCCAGCGGTTCTCGACGCCGGGCAGCAGCGCGTCCTGCTGCGCCTTGGAGAAGCGGTGGATCTCGTCGAGGAACAGGACGGTCGTGCGGCCGTAGAGGTCGCGTTCGCGCTGGGCCTGCTCCATCACCTGCCGCACGTCCTTCACACCGGCCGTGATGGCGGACAGCTCCGTGAACGTGCGCCCGGGGGCGCGGGCGATCACGTGGGCCAGCGTCGTCTTCCCGATGCCCGGCGGCCCGTACAGGATGACCGAGCTCGGTCCCGCGGCGGAGTCCGGATCGGGCTCGGCGAGCTTGCGCAGCGGGGAGCCCGGCCGCATGAGGTGCCGCTGGCCCAGCACGTCATCCAGCGTGCGCGGGCGCATGCGCACGGCCAGCGGTGCGCCGGGGTGCGGGGCGGCCACGGTGCCGGCCGGGCCGTCGTCGTCGGCCCCGTTGTGCGCGGCGCTGAAGAGGTCGTCCATCGGGTCCAGGGTAGTCCTCGGCCCGCGGGGGCGTGGGTGGCATCATGGCCGCATGAGCCCCGCCGCCCCGCGCACCGACCACACCCAAGTCCTGCTGCTGCGCGGGATCAACGTGGGGCGGAGCAACCGTGTCGGCAAGGACACGCTGATCCGCTGGGCCCAGGCCGCCGGCGGGGAGGCGGTCACCACCCACCTGGCCAGCGGCAACGTCCTGTTCCGGGCGTCCTCCGACGCGGCCGCCGAGGGCGTGCGGCAGGGGTTCGCGCGGCGGGCGCGTGAGGAGGGCGGCCTCGACGTCCCCGTGGTCCTCGTGGACGTGGGCACGCTCCGGCGCGCCCTGGAGCTGCACGACGCGCTCCCCTGGGCCGGCGGCGAGCCGAAGCGCACCCAGCTCACCGTGCTCGAGGACGACCCCGCACCCGAGTCGGCCGCCGCCCTGGCCGCGCTCGACCACGGGGACGGCCGACCCGCAGGGCCGGATCGCACGGCCCTGGAGGGACGGCTGCTGTGGATGCGCTGCGCCACGGGGATCGCCGACTCCCCGCTCACCCCGGCCCGCCTCGACCGGGCGCTCGGGGTGCGCGGCACGGCCCGGAACCTCACGACGGTGCGGGTGCTCGCGGGGCTGCCGGCCGGGGACTGACCTCGGCGGACGGCACGCGGGGCGTCCGGGGACGCCGACACCCGCGGGACACCGCGCGCTGGCCGGGACGTCACGGTCCGTTCACATCCGTGCGATGGGGTGACCCCGTCCTCCGCCTCCCTGCCCTGACTGGAGCATCCATGCCTCGCCTCGCACGCCTCGCCACGGCCGTCACCGCCGCGGCCCTGTCCACGGCCTTCCTCGCCCCGGCCTCCCTCAGCGCGCCCGCCCCGCACTCGGCCACGGCCCAGCGCGCCGCCATCGCCGCCAACCCGTCCGGCAAGAGCATCGAGCTCACCCGCGCCGGCACCCACGAGACCGGCGTGTTCGGCGAGTCCGCCGCCGAGATCCCGGCCTTCGACGCGGTCTCCGGCCGCCTGTTCGTGGTGAACGCGCAGCGCGGCGCCGTCGACGTCATGCGCCTGGGCGCCGACGCCGCCCCCGTGGCCGAGCGGACCCTCTCCGCCGAGGGCCTGCGCACCGCGGACGGCTCCGTCACGGACAAGGGCGCCACGGTGAACTCCGTGGCCGTCTCCGGCGGCGTGTTGGCCGTCGCCGTGGAGGCCGCCGAGAAGACCGACCACGGCTGGGTCGTGTTCTTCGACACCACCACCCTGCGCTACCTCGGCGGCGTGCGGGTGGGCGCCCTGCCGGACTCGCTGGCCTTCTCCCCGAACGGGGCGTACGTGGTGGTCGCCAACGAGGGCGAACCGGCCGACGACTTCTCCGTCGACCCGGAGGGCACGATCTCCGTGGTCTCCGTGCCCAAGAACGCCCAGCAGTTCTCCCGCCTGACCCAAGACGCGGTACGCACCGTGGACTTCCGCGCCTACGACGCCGGCACCGCCCTGCCCGCCGGCGTGCGCGTCTCCGGCCCCGATGTGGCGGTGCCCGCCGGTCACGAGCCCGCCGGTCGGGTGGCTCGCAACCTCGAGCCGGAGTACGTCACCGTCGACCCGACCGGACGCACCGCCTACGTGTCCGTGCAGGAGGCCAACGCCGTCGCCGTCGTGGACCTGAAGTCCGCCACGCTGGAGGACCTCTGGGCGCTGACGCCCACCGACTGGTCCACCGAGGGCATGCTGGACGCCTCGGACAAGGACGGCGGCATCGAGCTGGACCACTGGCCGGTCGACGGCCTGCCCATGCCCGACGGCATCGACACGTACCGCTGGCGCGGTCAGAACCTGGTCGTCACCGCCAACGAGGGTGACGGGCGGGAGTGGGGCGACTTCAACGACTCCGAGCGCGTCAGCGACCTGGACCTGTGCGCCGCCGAGTTCCCGGGCGCCAAGGCCCTGCAGAAGAAGGATGCCCTGGGCCGCCTGAAGGTGCTCACCGACCTCGGCTACGACTCTGAGCCCGAGTGCCACTCCTCCCTGACCACACTGGGCGGCCGGTCCTTCTCCATCTACACCGCGGACGGCACCCGCCTGTTCGACTCCGCCGGGATGATCGAGGGGCAGATCGCCCGGCTCGTGGCCGCCGGCGAGCTGCCGGAGCACGCGTTCAACGCGAACAACGACGAGACCCCGTCCGGGGACTCCCGTTCGGATGACAAGGGCCCCGAGCCCGAGTCCGTGGTGGTGGGCACGATCCAGGGCCGCACCTACGCGTTCGTGGGCCTCGAGCGCATCGGCGGCGTGATGGTCTTCGACATCACCGACCCGCGGAACGCCACCTACGTGGACTACGTCAACGACCGTGACTGGGATGCCGCGGGCGACGACGCCGCGGCCGGCCTGGGTGACATGGGCGCCGAGGGCCTGACCTTCGTGCCGGCCGACGAGTCCCCCTCCGGCACCGCCCTGCTGATCGTCGCCAACGAGGTCTCCGGCTCGACCACCGTGTACGAGGTGAATCCGACCCGTCGCACGTGATCCGCTGACGCGGACCGGTTCCGGGCGCGTTGCAGAATGGCTGCATGAGAGCCGTTCTGCAACGTGCCCGTTCCGCTTCCGTCGTCGTGGATGGCGAGGTGGTCGGCTCCTTCGAGGGTGAAGGGCTGGTGATCCTGCTCGGAGTGTCGGTCACGGACACGGAGGCCGAGGCCGTCCAGGTGGCCCGCAAGGTGGCCGGGCTCCGCGTGCTCGACGGCGAGCGGTCCCTCACCGACGCCGGTGCCCCGGCGCTCGTCGTCAGCCAGTTCACGCTGTACGGCGACGTGCGGAAGGGCCGGCGGCCGTCCTGGACGCGCGCGGCGAAGGGCGACCAGGCCGAGCCGCTCTACGAGCGGTTCACGGCCGAGCTCGAGGCCGCCGGCGTGCGCGCGGAGCGCGGGGTGTTCGGCGCGCAGATGGACGTCTCGCTCACCAACTCCGGGCCGTTCACGCTGATCGTGGACTCGGACGAGCTGGCCGGGCCGCGGCGCGGCTGAGGCCGGCACGCCGCGGGCCCGGATCAGGCCTCCGGCTCGGCCTCGGCCTGCTTCGGCTCCGGCTTCGCGTCGACGCCGGCCTCCTTGCGCTGCTGGGCGGTGATGGGCGCCGGTGCGGCCGTCAGCGGGTCGAAGCCGCCGCCGGTCTTCGGGAACGCGATGACCTCGCGGATCGAGTCCGTGCCGGCCAGCAGCGCGACCACGCGGTCCCAGCCGAACGCGATGCCGCCGTGCGGCGGGGCGCCGTACTTGAAGCCCTCGAGCAGGAAGCCGAACTTCTCGTTCGCCTCCTCCGGGGACAGGCCCATGACCTCGAACACGCGCTCCTGCACGTCCTGACGGTGGATGCGGATGGAACCGCCGCCGATCTCATTGCCGTTGCACACGATGTCGTACGCGTACGCCAGGGCCGAGCCCGGGTCGGTGTCGAAGGTGTCCGCGAACTCCGGCTTGGGCGAGGTGAACGCGTGGTGCACGGCGGTCCAGGCGCCCGCGCCCACGGCGACGTCGCCCGAGGCCACGGCGTCGGCCGCCGGCTCGAACATCGGCGCGTCCACGACCCACACGAACGCCCAGTCGGCGTCCTTCGCGGCCACGCCGTCACCGGCGTCGGTGAACAGCCCGCAGCGACGGCCGATCTCCACGCGGGCCGCGCCCAGCAGCGCGCGGGACTCCTTCGGCTTGCCGGCGGCGAAGAACACGCAGTCGCCCGGGTTCGCGCCCACGGCGGCGGCCAGGCCGGCCTTCTCCTCCTCGGAGATGTTCTTGGACACCGGGCCGGTCAGCTCGCCGTCCTCCTGGATGAGCACGTAGGCCAGGCCCTTGGCGCCGCGCTGCTTGGCCCACTCCTGCCACGCGTCGAGGGTGCGGCGGGCCTGGGAGGCGCCGCCCGGCATCACGACGGCACCCACGTACTCGTTCTGGAACACGCGGAACGGGGTGTCCTTGAAGTATTCGGTCAGGTCCGTCAGCTCGAGGCCGAAGCGCAGGTCCGGCTTGTCCGAGCCGTACTTCTCCATCGCCTCGGCGTAGGTCATGCGGCGGATCGGCGTCGGCACGTCCACACCGACGAGGGCCCACAGGGCCTTGACGATCTTCTCGCCGAGGGCGATCACGTCGTCCTGCTCCACGAAGGAGGCCTCGATGTCCAGCTGGGTGAACTCGGGCTGACGGTCCGCGCGGAAGTCCTCGTCGCGGTAGCAGCGGGCGATCTGGTAGTACTTCTCGATCCCGCCCACCTGCAGCAGCTGCTTGAACAGCTGCGGCGACTGCGGCAGGGCGTACCAGGAGCCGGGAGCCAGGCGGGCCGGGACGAGGAAGTCGCGGGCGCCCTCCGGCGTCGAGCGCGTGAGGGTCGGGGTCTCGACCTCCACGAAGCCCTCGCCGTGCAGCAGCTCGCGCGCCGTCCGGTTGACCTCGGAGCGCAGGCGCATGATGCGCGAGGGCTGCGGGCGGCGCAGGTCGAGGTAGCGGTGGCGCAGCCGGGCCTCCTCGCCGACCTCCACGTGCTCGTCCACCTGGAACGGCAGGGCGGCGGCGGTGTTGAGCACCGTCACGGTCTCTGCGATCAGCTCGATCTCACCGGAGGGCAGGTTCGGGTTCTCATTGCCCTCGGGGCGGCGCTCGACCGTGCCGGTGACCTGCAGGACCCACTCGTTGCGCAGCGGATCGAAGTCCGCCTCGTCCCGCACCACGACCTGGGCGAAGCCCGAGGCGTCGCGCAGGTCCACGAAGGCCACGCCGCCGTGGTCGCGCCGCCGCGCCACCCAGCCGGTGACGGTGACGGTCTGGCCGATGAGCGAGGCGTTGAGCTCGCCGAGGGAGTGGGTGCGCAGCACGAGGATCCTCTCCGTCCGGTCGCCGGACGATGTGCGGGGTTCATGTGATGGTCGACGCCGTGTGATACGCCTGCGGGGCGGGCGCGCGCCGTTCCCGTCAGTCTAGTGGCCCGTCCGCACTGCCCCAGCCCAGGAGGACCCCGTCGTGACCGCCGCCCTGCAGCGCCGCCTGACCCTGCTCCACGCCGTCGCGATCGGCCTCGGCTCGATGATCGGCGCGGGCGTCTTCACCGCGATCGGCCTGGCGGCCGCGCTCACCGGCGGCCACCCCGGCCTGCTGTACGCGGCCCTGGCGGTCGCGGCCGTCGCGGCCCTGTGCAACGCCCTGTCCACGGCGCAGCTGGCCACCGTCCACCCCGAGTCCGGCGGCGCCTACGTCTACGGCCGGCGGCAGCTGCACCCGTGGGCCGGCTTCGTCGCCGGCTGGGGCTTCGTCACGGGCAAGACCGCGTCGGTGGCCGCGATGGCGGCCACCCTCGGCCTGTACCTCTTCCCCGACGACGCCGCCGCGGCCCGGTGGACGGGCGTGGCCGCCGTCGTCGTGCTCACCGGGGTGGCGATGGCGGGCGTGACGCGGACCGCGCAGGCGACGACGGCGATCCTCGTGCCCGTGCTCGCCGTGCTCGTGTTGGCCATCGGCGCGGGCCTGACGCGCGAGGCACCCGGGGGCTCGGCCGCGGCGCTCGGCGTCGACTCCCCCGTGCAGGGCGTGCTCATGGGCGCGGGTGTCCTGTTCTTCGCGTTCGCCGGCTACGCGCGCGTGGCCACCATGGGCGAGGAGGTCATCGACCCCGCACGCACGATCCCGCGCGCCATCCTGATCGCCCTCGCGGTGACCGTGGCGCTGTACCTGCTGCTCGCCACGGCGCTGATCTCGGGCCTCGGGATCTCCGGGCTGGCCCGGTCCCCGGCGCCCGTGCGCGACCTGCTCGAGACCGCCCTGGGCTCCGGCTGGGGCTGGGTGGCCGTGGCCGGCGCCGCCCTCGCCGCGGCCGGGGCCATGCTCAACCTGCTGACGGGCGTCTCCCGCACCGCCCTGGCCATGGCCCGCGAGGCCGACCTGCCCCGCCCCCTGGCACGGGTCCACACGGGGACCGGCACGCCGTGGACGGCTCAGCTGACGGTGGCCCTGGCCGTGATCCTGCTCCTGCTCACCACGGACATCCTCACCGTGGTGGGGTTCAGCTCGTTCGGCGTGCTCGTCTACTACGCGGTGGCGAACCTGTCCGCCCTGACCCTGCGCGGGGACGACGACGGCCGCCGCCCGGCCCGGCCGCGCCCGCTGCGTGTCCCTCGCGCCGTCAACGTGCTCGGCCTGGCCCTGTGCCTGCTGCTCGCGCTCAGCCTGCCGCCGATGTCCGTGGCCGCGATGGCGGGCGTGTTCCTGATCGGGGTGGGCGGGCGCGCGTTCGTGCGGGCCGGGCGCCGGGGCCGGTGACCCGACGCGCAGACACCCACCGCCGCCGCACACCGGGGCCGGCGCACCGGCCGCGTCCGCTCAGTCCTGCGCGCGGGCGACCTGCGGCAGCAGGTCCTCGGCCGGCGGGGTCCAGTCGGCCGGGTCCGCGGCGTGCTGCTCGCCGGAGCGGATGTCCTTGACCTCGTGGACCCGCGCGCCGGCGTCGTCCCGACCCATGAACCAGACGAACGGGATGCCGCGGCGGTCCGCATACTTGATCTGCTTGCCGAACTTCTCCGCGGACACCGCGACCTCCGCGGGGATGCCGCGCTCCCGCAGCAGGGCCGCGACGTCCTGGGCCTCGGACCAGTCCTCGTCCGCCGTCAGCGCCACGTACACCGCGGTCGGCACGGAGCGGGAGGCCACGGCCATCTGCTGGGACAGCATGCGCATCACCAGCCGCGTCACGCCGATGGACAGTCCGACACCGGGGAACACGCGGTTCCCCTTGGACGCGAGCGCGTCGTAGCGGCCGCCCGAGCAGATCGAGCCGAGCTGCTCGTGGCCCACCAGGACGGTCTCGTAGACGGTGCCCGTGTAGTAGTCCAGGCCGCGCGCGATGGACAGGTCCGCCACGGCGCGCCCGGGGGCGCGGCGGTGCAGGGTGGCGACGACGTCGGCCAGCTCGGTCAGCCCCTCCTCGAGCAGCTCGTGGGTCACCCCCAGGGCGCGGACCCGCTCGACGAACGAGGTGTCCGACGTGCGGATGTCCGCCAGGGCCAGCGCCTGCGCAGCCTGCTCGGGGCTCGCGCCGACCTCCTCCTGGAGCAGCCGCGCGACCTCCTCCGGGCCGACCTTCTCCAGCTTGTCGATGCTGCGCAGCACGCCGGCGGTGTCCTCCAGGCCGATGCCCCGGTAGAAGCCCTCGGCGAGCTTGCGGTTGTTCACGCGGATGAGGAAGTCGCCGATCGGCAGGGCGCCGAGCGCCTCGGCCATCACCAGTGCGACGTCGGCGTCGTACCGGGGCGAGAGGGCGCCGTCGCCGACGACGTCGATGTCCGCCTGGGTGAACTCGCGGGCGCGGCCCTCCTGAGGGCGCTCCCCGCGCCAGACCTTCTGCATCTGGTAGCGACGGAAGGGGAAGGCGAGGTGGCCGGCGTTCTCCACGACGTAGCGGGCGAACGGCACGGTGAGGTCGAAGTGCAGGGCCAGGCGCTTGGGGTCGGCCGGGTCCTTGGGATCGCGCAGGCCCGCGGCGACCTCCTCGTCCTCGGCCAGGCGCGAGACCGCGTAGACCTCCTTGTCCACCTCGCCCTTGCGCAGCAGCTGGCCCAGGGTCTCCACGGCACGGGTCTCGATGCCGGCGAACCCGTGCAGCTCGAAGGTCCGCCGCAGCGTGTCGAGCACATGCTGCTCCACGAGCCGCTCGGCGGGCAGCCACTCGTGGAAACCGGACAGGGAGGCCTTGCGGGACATGGCGATCCTTCGAGACGACGACGGCGGGGACGCACGACGATCCCCCGCCGGCGCACCGGCCCATTCTAGGCGCGGGTGCTGTCCGGCCCGGTACGCTGGCCCTGTTCGTGTCCATCCCGACCGGCCGCATCCCTCGACGACTGCGTGCCGGCGCAGTCAGGGAGAGTTCCAGCGGTGACCAATCACATGCAGCCCGACGACCAGCAGTCCCCCGCCACCGAGGCCGCCCCCGCGTCGGCCGAGGCCGCCGAGACGACCGTGCCCGCCGAGGCCCGTCCCGTCCCCGAGATCGTCCCCGACGCCCCGGCGCACGGTGATTCCTCCCAGCCCGCCGAGGCGCCCGCCGTGCCGTCCCCGGCCGCGATGAAGAAGGCCAGCCCGGCCGCCGTGCGCCCCGCGACGCCCGCCGCCGCGTCCGCCGCCCCGGCCCCCGTCGTGGCCCCGACCGTGCCGCCCACCCCGGTGGAGGAGGCCGCCAGGTTCGCCCGGGTGAGCGAGGACGGCCACGTCACGCTGCTGGACGGGCAGGAGGAGCACGCGGTCGGCCAGGTGCCGGACGCGAGCACCGAGGACGCGCTGGCGTACTTCGTGCGCAAGTACGACGACGTGCGCGCCCAGATGGCCCTGTTCGAGCAGCGCATCGCCGCCGGCGCCCCCTCGGGTGAGCTGGGCCGCGCGCTGGGTCAGATGACGACCGCGGTGAACGAGCGCCACATGGTCGGCGACATGGACGCCCTCCGCACCCGCCTGGCGGCCCTGGAGACCCTCCTGGGCGACTACCGCGCCGCGGAACAGGAGGCCCGGCAGGCCGCCCAGGCCGAGCAGCTGGCCACCCGCGAGGCCATCGTCGCCGAGGCCGAGACCTTCGCCCAGACCCCGGCCGAGCGGATGCCCTGGAAGACCGCGTCCAAGCGCATGACGGAGCTGTTCGAGCAGTGGAAGGCCGCCCAGAAGGCCGGTCCGCGTCTGGCCAAGTCGGTCGAGGACGACCTGTGGAAGCGCTTCCGCGGCGCCCGCACCACGTTCGACAAGACCCGCCGCGCCCACTTCTCCCGGCTGGACGCCGCCTCGGCCGAGGCCAAGCAGGTCAAGGAGCGCCTCATCGCCCGCGCCGAGGAGCTGTCCACGTCCACCGACTGGGGCGTGACCGCCGGCAAGTACCGCGACCTGATGGACGAGTGGAAGCGCGCCCCCCGGGCCTCCCGCAAGGAGGACGACGCCCTCTGGGCCCGCTTCCGCGCCGCCCAGGACGTCTTCTTCGCCGCCCGCAAGGCCGCGAACCAGGAGATCGACCGCGAGTACGGGGCCAACCTGAAGGTGAAGGAGCAGATCCTCGCCGACGGCCAGAAGCTGCTCCCCTTCACGGACGTCAAGGCCGGGCGGCGCGCGCTCAACGAGCTGCGCGGGCGGTGGGAGGATGCCGGCCGCGTGCCCCGCGGGGACGTCCGCCGGATGGAGGAGGGCTTCCGCAAGCTCGAGGACGCCCTCAAGCAGGCGGAGAACGAGCACTGGCGCCGCACCGACCCGGAGACCAAGGCCCGCACGAACTCCGCCCTCACGCAGCTCGAGGAGACCATCGCGGGGCTCGAGGCGGATCTCGCCCGGGCCCAGGCCCAGGGCGACCAGCGCGCCGTCAAGAAGGCCCAGGAGGCGCTCGACGCGCGCCTGCAGTGGAAGCAGGCCCTCGAGGCCTCGGCCTCCGAGCTCCGCTGAGCCCCACCCGTCTCGAGCACGCCCCCGCGGCCCGCCTGTCCACAGGCGGCCGCGGGGGCGTCCTCGTCTCTGGCAGGATCCGGGCATGACGACCGTGACGATCGAGGAGACCGCCCCGACCGGGGCACTCGTGCTGGCGGGCGACCCCTTCACGGAGCCGGAGCTGCAGGCGCTCGGCGCGCGGGGCGCCGTGCGGCCGCTGCTGCCCGGGGTGTGGGCGCGGCCGGACGCCGCGGACGATCCCGCGGTCCGGGCCGCTGCCCTGTGGACCCTCGGCGGCCCGCTCCTGGCCGCCGGCTGGACCGCGATCGGCCCGTCGGCGGCCTGGATCCTGGCCGGCGGCGCGGCGCCCGGGCGGCTGCACGCGGCCGTGCCGCACTTCCACCGGCGCCCCGCCGGCGGGGGCCTGCTGCCCTGGACGCTCACGCAGTCGGACGTCGCGGCCGATGCCACGGGCGTCGCCCCCGCCGAGCACGACGTGCTCCGCTTCGGCCCCGTGCGGGTCACGACGCCCGCCCGGACAGTCGAAGACCTGCTGCTCAGCGCCGACCCGGATGCGGCGCGGCGCGCGGCCGCCGTGATCGGCGCCCACGGCGCCGCCGGGCTGCGGGAGCGGCTGGCCCGCCGGACCCGCCGTGCCGGCGTCGTGGCGGCCCGGCGCCGGCTGGGCGCGCTGCTGGCGGCGCTGGACGTCCCCGACTGAGGCCGGGAGGCTCAGGTGCGGTGCACGTCGAAGACGCCGTCGATGCGGCGCACCGCGTCGATCACGTGGCCGAGGAACCGGGGGTCGCCCATCTCGAAGACGAACCGGCTCATCGCCACGCGGTCGCGGGTGGTGTTCACGGAGGCCGAGAGGATGTTCACGTGGTTCTCGGAGAGGACCCGGGTGACGTCGGAGAGCAGCGACTTGCGGTCCAGCGCCTCGATCTGGATCTCCACCAGGTAGACGGTGTCCCGCGACGGCGCCCAGCTGACCGGGGTGCGGCGCTCCGGCTCCTGCGCGAGCAGGGTCGCCAGGTTGGGACAGTCGACCCGGTGCACGGAGACCCCGGAGCCGCGGGTGACGAACCCGTCGATGGCGTCCGGCGGCACCGGGTTGCAGCACCGTGCCAGCTTGGCCATGACGCCGCCGTCGCCGTCCACGAGCACGCCGGCGTCGTTGGTGGCCCGCGCGGGGGCGCGCCGCGACTGGGCCGGGACCAGCTCCTGCAGGTCCACCTCGCCGACGGTCAGCTCGCCCTCCGGCTCGGCCTGCGTCGGCGTCGGCGGAGCGAGGCGCTCCGCGACGCGTTCCTGCACGGACTGGGCGGACACGTGGCCGTCGCCGAGGGCCACGAACAGCCCGTCGAGGTCCGCGTAGCCGAGATCCGTGGCCACCTGCACCAGCTCCTCGCCGCCGAGCACCTGCTGCACGGCCATGCCGGCCTTGCGCAGCTGACGGGTCAGCGACTCGCGTCCCCGGTCGGCCTGCTCGTCGCGGCGCTGCGTGGCGAAGTGGTGACGGATCTTGGACCGGGCCCGCGGCGAGACCACGAAGCCCAGCCAATCCCGGCTCGGCCCCGCGTCCTCGGCGCGCGAGGTGAAGACCTCCACGGTGTCGCCGTGGCTGAGCGGCGTGGACAGCGGGACGAGCTTGTCGTTGACCCGGGCGCCGATGGTGCGGTGGCCGACGTCGGTGTGGATGGCGTAGGCGAAGTCCACGGGCGTGGAGCCGGCCGGCAGGGTGCGGATCTCCCCCTTCGGCGTGAAGACGTACACCTCGTCCGCCCCGATCTGGGTGCGCAGCGAGGCGAGGAACTCGTCCGGGTCCCGGGTGTCCGCCTGCCAGTCCATCACCGAGCGCAGCCAGGCCGGCGTGGCCTGCACCGGCGCCTGGCCGGCGACCTGGGCCTTGTACCGCCAGTGCGCGGCGACGCCGTACTCGGCCTGGCGGTGCATCTCCTGCGTGCGGATCTGGATCTCCACCGGCTTGCCGCCCGGCACCATCACCGTGGTGTGCAGGGAGCGGTACATGTTGAGCTTCGGGACCGCGATGTAGTCCTTGAACCGGCCCGGGACCGGGTTCCAGCGCGCGTGGATGACGCCGAGCACGGCGTAGCAGTCACGCACGGAGTCCACGAGCACCCGGATGCCCGTGAGGTCGTGGATGTCGTCGAAGTCCTTCCCGCGCGTCACCATCTTCTGGTAGATCGAGTAGTAGTGCTTCGGCCGTCCGGTGACGGTCGCCCGGATCCGGTGCTCGCGCAGGTGCTCCTCGATCACGGTGCGCAGCGCCGCGATGTGCTTCTCCCGCTCCGGGTTGCGCTCCCCCACGAGGCGCACGATCTCCGCGTACATCTTGGGCTTGAGGGCGGCGAAGGAGAGGTCCTCGAGCTCCCACTTGACGGTGTTCATGCCGAGCCGGTGGGCCAGCGGGGCGTAGATGTCCAAGGTCTCCTGGGCCTTGCGGGCGCTGGACTCCGGGGAGACGTACCGCCACGTCCGCGCGTTGTGCAGCCGGTCGGCGAGCTTGATGAGCAGGACGTTCACGTCCTGGGCCATCGCGATGACCATCTTGCGCACGGTCTCGGCCTGCGCCGCGGCGCCGTAGGTCACCTTGTCCAGCTTGGTCACGCCGTCCACGAGGAGGGCGACCTCGGAGCCGAAGTCGGCGCGGAGGCGCTCCAGAGAGTAGTCCGTGTCCTCGACGGTGTCGTGCAGCAGGGCCGCCAGGAGCGTCGGGCCCGTCACGCCGATCTCGGCGAGGATCGTGGCGACCGCGACGGGGTGGGTGATGTACGGGTCCCCGGAGCGCCGCATCTGCCCCTCGTGTGCCGCGCGGGCGACCTCGAAGGCGCGGACGATCTCGGCCAGCTCGGTCTTGGTGGCTCGCTGCCGCACGGTGCGCATCAGCGGCTCGAGCAGGGGCGAGTACTCGGTGGCGTGCCGGCCGGTCAGGCGTGCGATCCGGCTGCGGGGCCGGACCGGGGCGGGACGGGCCGGGGCGGGAGTGGGGTCCTGCTCGCTCATGGGCCACGCCTCCTGACTCGTGCGGCCCCGACCGCTCCGGCCGGGATGATCGGCGAGTCTACCCGCGCCCGTCCCACCCCGCCCCAGGAAGACCACCGGGGCCGCAGCGGCTCCGTCAGAGTCGCGCGCCGTCGTCCCAGGGGGCGACGTCGGGATCGGTGACCGCCTCTGAGGCACGCTCCCGGGCGGCGCGGGCCGCGGCCCGGGCGTCGTGGTCGCGCACGTCCGGGTCGTTGCGGCGCAGCAGGGCGTACAGCGGCGCCTGGAGGAACAGGGTGGACAGGGTGCCCACGATGATGCCCACGAACAGCGCGAGCGCGATGTCCCGCAGCGTGCCGGCACCGAGCAGCCCCGCGCCGATGAACAGGATCGAGCCGACCGGCAGGATGCCGACGACGGAGGTCGTGATGGACCGGACGAGCGTCTGGTTCACCGCGAGGTTCACGTTCTCGACGAAGGAGCGCTCCGGGTCCTCCTCGGCCCCGATCGTGTTCTCGCGGATCTTGTCGAAGACCACCACGGTGTCGTAGAGCGCGTACGACAGGATCGTGAGGAAGCCGATGATGGCCGACGGCGTGATCTCGAAGCCGGTGGCGCCGTAGATGCCGGCGGTCAGCGCGACCACGTAGAGCATGCCGAGCACGGCGGCCAGGGACATCTTCCAGGTGCGGAAGTACACGGCCATGAACAGGGTCACGAGCACCACGAAGATCACCAGGCCGATCAGGGCCTGCTGCGACACCGCGGCGCCCCAGGTCGGCCCCACGAAGGTCGAGGTCACCTGGTCCTGGCCGACGCCGTAGGCCTCCTGCAGATTCGCGGCCACGGCTCGGGTCTGGGCGTCGTCGAGCTGCTCGGTCTGGACGCGCACGGTGCCCGGGGCGACGTTCGTGACGGTGGCGTGGCCGTCGGCCAGCACGTCGGTCACGGCGCGCTCGCCCGCGGCCACGTCGGTGGAGGCCGTCTGCGAGACGGTGAACTCGGAGCCGCCCCGGAACTCGATGCCGAGGTTGAAGCCACCGCGGAGGGCGGTCAGGCCGCCGGCGAGGACGAGCAGCAGGGTGGCGAGGGCGAACCACCGCCGCCAGCGCTGGATGAACGGGTAGGAGATGCGGCCCGAGTAGAGGGCGTTGCCCCAGTCGGCGAAGCGGTTCACTGGTCCTCCTCCTGGCGGCGGCGCTCGGCGCGGCGTCGCTCGGCGATCGTCATGGGCGGCGCGGTGCGCGAGCGGCGGCCGCCCCCCCGGGCGGGCGAGCCCGCGCGGGGGGCGCCCGTCGCCACGAGCGGCCGCGGGGCGTCGGCGGCCTCCGCCGGGAGCCCGGTGGCGGGCTCGCGGAAGCGGCCGGCGCCCTGATACAGGGACGGCCCGCCCAGCAGCGACGGGTCCAGTCCGGACATCGGGTGTCCCTCGCCCACGAAGCGGGTCTGGGCCAGCAGCACCATGAGCGGGTGGGTGAACAGGAACACCACGATCAGGTCGGCGATCGCGGTGAGGCCGAGGGTGAACGCGAAGCCGCGCACGTTGCCGACGGCCACGAAGTACAGCACGACGGCGGCCAGCAGGTTCACGGCCTTGGACGCGGTGATCGTCCGCCGGGCGCGCTTCCAGCCCTCGTGCACGGCGACGGGCACGGTGTGGCCCGCGCGCAGCTCGTCCTTGATGCGTTCGAAGTAGACGATGAACGAGTCCGCCGTCAGACCGATCGCCACGATGAGCCCGGCGATGCCCGCGAGGGACAGGCGGTAGTTGTCCGTCCAGCCCAGGATCGCGATGGCCAGCCACGTCAGCACGCCCGCCACGATGATCGAGGCGAAGGTCAGCAGGCCCAGGGCCCGGTACTGGAAGAACTGGTACACGGCCACGAGGCCGAGGCCGATCAGGCCGGCGATCAGGCCCCAGAAGAGCTGGTCCCGGCCGAGCGTGGCGGAGATCTGCTGCTCGGACTCGATCGAGAAGGAGATCGGCAGGGAGCCGTAGTCGAGCTGCTCGGCCAGCTGCGCCGTCGTCTGCTCGTTCAGGGTGGGGCCGCTGATCTGCGCGCTGCCGTTGGTGATGACCACGTTGGACTGCGGCGCCGAGATCACGTCCCCGTCCAGCAGGATCGCGAACTGCTTGCGCGGGTCGCCCTCGGGGTACGGGGTGAGCTTCTGGGTGACCTCCGTGAAGGTCTTGGCGCCCTCCTCGTCGAACTCGATGTTGACGACCCACTGGTTGGTGGAGACGCCGCCCTGGGTCTGGGCCATGCCGTTGGACGCGTCCTTGATCTGGGTGCCCGGGATGACCACGGGGCCCAGGATGTACTTCTGGGCCGGCGTGACGGCGCCGTCCGCGAGCTCCGCGGAGGGCTGGCAGGCGACGATCGCCCGGTCGGACGGCGGCGGGGGCGCGGCCGGGTCCCGCGGGGCGGTACAGTCCGTGGCCTGGAACTCGGCCAGCAGGGCCGGGGTGACCCAGTTCGGGTCGTAGGCGTCCGCCGGCTCGCCGTCGGGCGCGGGCAGCTGGTCTTCGGGCAGGCGCTGGTCCTCGGGGGTGGCCTCCCCCGGGCCGGACTGCAGCACGGGGCGGAACTGCATGTCCGCGGACGCCTGGATCAGGCGGCGGGTCTCCTCGTCCGGGACCCCGGGCAGGGAGACGACCACGTTCTGGGAGCCCTGCGTGGCGACCTCCGCCTCGGCCACGCCGGAGCCGTCCACACGCTGGCGGATGATCTCCACGGCCTGGTCCAGCTGCTCGGGGGTGACGGACTCGCCCGTCGAGGTCTCGGGGGCCAGCACCATCTGCGTGCCGCCCTCGAGGTCGAGGGCGAGCTTGGGAGCCCAGGAGGCCGCGCCGGAGGCCACGCCCCCGCCGAGGATCGCGGCCAGGACCACGAGGAGGGCGGCCAGCCAGGCCAGGGTGCGCCCGGCGGAGCCGGTGGGTGTTCTCTTCGCCATTGCTCAGGTGCTTCCGTCACATCCGAGCGGCCCCGCCAGGCGGGGCCGCGTGTGCAGGGGTGGGTGGGCCTCAGGCCAGGTCGTCGCGGCGCGGACGCGGGTCGGCGTCGTCGGCGCGGTACTCGGTGCCGGGGGCGTCATCCCGACGCGACGGGTCCGTGGTGGGCGCGGCGGCGGGGTCGACACCGGCCGGGGCCTCGGACGCCGCGGCCGTCTCGGGCTCCACGACGGTCGTGATGCCCTGCAGGTGCACGTCCATGCGGGTCCCCGGCGCGGTCTCCAGCGTCACCCGCTGGGCCTCGGTGTCCACGGCCACGACGGTGCCGAAGATGCCGGCGCCGGTCATGACCTCGACGCCCGGGGCGAGGGTGCTGCGCATCTGCGCCTGCTGCTGCTGCACCTTCTTGCCCTTGCGGAAGGAGAGGAAGAGCATCACCGCGAGCAGGGCGAAGGCGACGAGCATGAGCAAGCTGCCACCGCCTCCCTGGGCCTGCTGGGCGATCACGGGCAGGGTCGCTGCGGTGGCGACGGGCATGGGGCACTCCTGATGCTCGGGGTGGGCGGGCCTGTCCAGTGTAGGGGCCCGCCCTGGGCGTCACGGCCCCGGCGTGGCCTCTGGAGCGGCGAGGCCCAGGTGCTCCCAGGCCCCCGGCAGCGCGATGCGGCCACGGGGGGTGCGCGCCACCATGCCCTCGCGGATGAGGAAGGGCTCGGCCACGGTCTCCACGGTCTCGGCCTCCTCCCCCACGGCGGTGGCCAGCGTGCTGAGCCCCACAGGCCCGCCGCCGAACGTGGTGCACAGGGCGGTGAGCACGGACCGGTCGAGCCGGTCCAGGCCCCGCCCGTCGACGTCGTACATGTCCAGGGCGGCGGCGGCGTCGTGCGGGCCGACCTCGGCCAACCCCTTCACGAGCGCCCAGTCCCGCACCCGGCGCAGCAGCCGGTTGGCGATGCGCGGGGTGCCGCGCGAGCGCCGGGCGATCTGCCGGTACCCCTCCGTGGCCAGCCGCATGTCCAGCAGCAGGGCGGAGCGGCGCAGGACGCGCTCGAGCTCCTCCTCGGTGTAGAAGTCCAGGTGGCCCGTGAAGCCGAAGCGGTCGCGCAGCGGCCCCGGCAGCAGACCGGCCCGCGTGGTGGCGCCGACGAGCGTGAAGGGCGGCAGCTCGAGCGGGATCGAGGTGGCGCCGGCGCCCTTGCCCACCACGATGTCCACCCGGAAGTCCTCCATGGCCATGTAGAGCATCTCCTCGGCCGGGCGGGACATCCGGTGGATCTCGTCGAGGAAGAGCACCTCGCCCTCGGTGAGCGAGGACAGGATGGCCGCGAGGTCGCCCGCATGCTGGATCGCGGGGCCGGAGGACAGCCGCAGGGGGGCGTTCATCTCCGCGGCCACGATCATCGCCAGCGTGGTCTTGCCGAGCCCGGGCGGACCGGACAGCAGGACGTGGTCCGCGGCGCGGTCCCGCAGCCGGGCGGAGGCGAGCATGAGGTCCAGCTGCTCGCGCACCCGCATCTGGCCCACGAACTCGTCCAGGTGCTTGGGGCGCAGCGCGGCCTCGAGCCGGCGCTCCTCCGGGTCGACGGCCGCCGCGGACAGCGGCGAGGACTCCGCGCTCATCGCCCGCCTCGCACCGCGCCGGCCATGCCGACGTCGCGCAGGGTGGCGCGCAGCAGCGCGGCGACGTCGCGGCCCTCGTCCAGCTCCGGGCGGGCCGCCACGGTGGCCTCGACGGCCTTGAGCGCCTCCTTCTCGGACCAGCCCAGGCCGGCCATCGCCTGCACGACGTCGGCGTGCCAGAGCGCCTCGACGGTCGGCTCGGCGCTCGCCTCGGCCTCCGCCTCGGGCACCGGCTCCCCGGTGGGCGCGAGGCGGCCGGAGAGCTCGACGATGATCTTGCGCGCCATCTTCGGCCCGATGCCGGGCACGCGGGTGAGGGTCTTCTCGTCCTCCTCGGTGACCGCCCGGCGCACGGTCTCGGGGTGGTGGACGGAGAGGATCGCCAGGGCGAGGCGGGGACCCACGCCGTTGGCCGTGATGAGCACCTCGAACACCTCGCGCTCGTCGCGGTCCGCGAAGCCGTAGAGGGTCAGGGCGTCCTCCTTGACCACGAGGTGGGTCTGCACCGCCCCCGGCCGGCCCTCGTGCAGGGTGGACAGCGTCTGCGGGGTGGCGGAGAACTGCACACCCAGGCCGCCGACGGCAATGACCGCCCGGTCGAGGGCCACGTGCTCGACGGTGCCGCTGAGCGAGGCGATCATGAGGGGCCCTCCTGTCGGGACGGACGGACGCCGGTCGGCGCGGATTCGAACATATCATCGAACGCCGGCCCGGCAGCGGCCTACCGGCGACGCCCGCCGCCCGCCGAGCGCTCGGCGTCGAGCCAGGCCCGCTGCGCGGCGGTGAGCTGGCCCCGCGGGCGGGCGCGCGCGGGCGCCTTGGCGGCGAACTGCGAGCGCCCCGCCCGGGAGGCGAGGTCTGCGGTGTCGAGGCCGGTCTGGCCGGCGGCCGCGCCGAGGGCGGTGCCGCGCCAGCCGTGGGCGATGGCCAAGGCGAGGGCGTCGGCCGCGTCGGCCGGGCGCGGCGGGGCGTCGAGGCGGAGGATCCGGGTGACCATCGTGGTGACCTGCTCCTTGCCCGCATCGCCGTGTCCGGTGACGGCGGCCTTGACCTCGGAGGGGGTGTGCAGGCCCACGGGGACGCCGGCGCGCGCGGCCGCGGCGATCGCCACGCCCGCGGCCTGGGCCGTGCCCAGCACGGTCGGCGTGTTCGTGTTCGCGAACATGCGCTCGACGGCGGCGCGATCGGGCCGGTGCGCGGCGAGGACCGCGGAGACGGCCTCGTCGATGCGCAGGAGGCGCTGGTCCAGGGGGGCGGTGGGCGGGGTGCCCGTGACCTCGACGTGGACGAGCGCGGCCCGCCGTCGCGCGTCCACGTCCACCACGGCGATCCCGCAGCGGGTGAGCCCCGGGTCCACCCCGAGGATCCGGACGACGTCGGCGGGCCGGCGCGCGCTCAGCGCGATCAGTCCTCGTCGAGCTCGGCGAGGACCTCGGGGGCGATGTCCACGTTCGAGAAGACGTTCTGGACGTCGTCGAGGTCCTCGAGCGCATCGGCCAGCTTGAGGAAGGTGCGGGCGCCCGACGCGTCCAGGTCCACCTTCATGGTGGGGACGAACTCGAGCTCGTCGGACTCGTACTCCACGCCCGCCTCGTCGAGGGCCTTGGCCACGGACTGCAGGTCGGAGGGGTCCGAGAGGATCTCGAAGGAGTCGCCGGAGACGACGACCTCCTCGGCGTCCGCGCCGCCCTCGAGCACGGCCTCGAGCAGGCCGTCCTCGGTGTTGCCCTCGGTGGGCAGGCGCACGAGGCCCTTGCGCTCGAAGAGGAAGGAGACGGAGCCGGAGTCCGCCATGGTGCCGCCGTTGCGGGTGACGGCCGCGCGCACGTCCGCGGCGGCGCGGTTCTTGTTGTCGGTCAGGCACTCGACCAGCAGCGCCGAGCCCTGGGGGCCGCGGACCTCGTACATGATCTCGGCGTAGTCGATGACCTCGCCGGTCAGGCCGGCGCCGCGCTTGACGGCGCGGTCGATGTTGTCGTTGGGCACCGAGGCCTTCTTGGCCTTGGACACGGCCAGGTCGAGGGCGGGGTTGCCGGCGACGTCGGGTCCGCCGGCACGTGCCGCGACCTCGATGTTCTTGATGTACTTCGCGAACGCCTTGGCGCGCCGCGCGTCGATGACGGCCTTCTTGTGCTTGGTGGTCGCCCATTTGGAATGTCCTGCCATCACGCCTCCTCAGGTCTGGATCTCGTCTGCTGGCTCGACCGCCCAGTCTAGCGACGCCCGGTGGGGTGGCGCGGATCACGGCTGACTACACTCGCGCCCATGACCCACACCTCCGCGCCCTCCGTCCTGCCCGCCGACCACCCGCTGGCGACCCCCTCCGACCTGCCCTACGGGCTGCCCGACTTCTCCGCCGTCTCCGACGCGCAGCTGGCCGAGGCCGTGCGCGCGGGGATGGCGGCCCAGCGCGCCGAGGTCGACCAGATCCTCGGGGCGGCCACGGCGCCGACCTTCGAGAACACCGTCCGCGCGCTCGAGCTGTCCGGCCAGCTGCTGCGCCGCTCCGCCGCCATGTTCTTCACGCTCGTCGGCTCGGACGGCACGGACGCGCGGCAGGCCCTGGCCGAGGAGCTCTCCCCCGAGCTCGCGGCCCACGAGGACGCGATCCTGCTGGACCCGCGGCTGGTGGCGCGCGTCGCGGCGATCGACGACGGCGGCCTCACGGGCGAGGACGCCCGCCTGCTGGAGGCGCTGCGCCTGCGCCTCTCCCTGGCGGGGGCGGACCTGGACGACGCCGCGCGCGAGGAGCTGCGCGGGATCAACACGGAGCTGGCGTCCCTCTCGGCCGCCTACACGCGCCGCCTCGTCGCGGACACCGCGGCCCGCGCCGTGCTCGTCACGGACCGCGAGCGCCTGGCCGGTCTGAGCGAGGACGACCTGGCCGCGGCGGCGGGGGCGGCCGCCGAGGCGGGGCACGGGGACGGGGACGCGGCGGCGGGCCCGTGGCTGCTGACGCTGTCCCTGTTCACGTCGCAGCCGTGGCTGGCGTCCCTGCAGGACGAGGGGATGCGGCGCGAGGTGTTCGAGGCGTCGACGGGCCGGGGCGGGGCCGGGGAGCACGAGACGCTGACGACGGCGATGGCGATGGTGCGGCTGCGGCTGCGCAAGGCGCGGCTGCTGGGGGCGCAGAGCTGGGCCGAGCAGGCGCTGAAGGACCGGGCGGCGCCGTCGACGGCGGCCGTGGAGGAGCTGCTGGCCGCGATGGCGCCGCGGGCGATGGCCAACGCGCGGGCGGACGCGGCGACGGCGGCGGCGCACGCGGGCCGGACGGACGCCGAGGTGGCCCCATGGGACTGGCCGGCGCTGTCCGCGGCGTACGCGCGGGAGGAGTTCGCGGTGGACGCGGACGCCCTGCGCCCGTACTTCGAGCTGGACCGGGTGCTGACCGAGGGCGTGTTCGCGGCGGCGACGGCGCTGTACGGGCTCACGTTCGCCGAGCGCCCGGAGCTGGCGCGGCAGCTGTACCGCCCCGGGATCCGGGTGTTCGAGGTGACGGGTGAGGACGGTGCCGGGGTGGGTCTGTTCGTCGCGGACCTGTTCGCGCGGCCGACCAAGTCGGGCGGTGCCTGGATGCACACGGTGCGGGACATGGCGGACGCCCTGGGCGAGCGCCCGGTGGTGTTCACCACGATGAATGTGCCGGCCCCGGCGGCGGGGCGTCCGGCCCTGCTGACGCTGGATGAGGCCACGACGCTGTTCCACGAGTTCGGCCACGCCCTGCACGGGCTGCTGGCCCGGGGCGAGTACGCCTCGCTCACCGGGACGAACGTGCCGCGCGACGTCGTCGAGTTCCCGTCGCAGGTCAACGAGGTGTGGCTGCGCGAGCCGTCCCTGCTGGCCGCGTACGCGCGGCACGTGGAGTCGGGCGAGCCGCTGCCGGCGGGGACGCTGGAGCGGCTCGAGGCGGCGGACCTGTGGGGCGAGGGGCACCGCACGGTCGAGTATTTGGGCGCGGCGCTCGTGGACTGGGCCTGGCACTCGCTGACGGAGGAGACGGTGGACGCCGCCACGGCCGACCCGGCCGCGTTCGAGCGCCGGGTGCTGACCGAGGCGGGCATCGACCCGGACCTGGTGCCTCCGCGCTACGGCACCGGCTACTTCAAGCACATCTTCGGCGGCGGCTACGCGGCCGGGTACTACTCCTACGTGTGGGCCGAGGTGCTGGACGCGGACGCCGTGGAGTGGTTCCGCGAGCACGGCGGGATGACGCGGGAGAACGGCCGCCGGTTCGCGGACGAGCTGCTCTCGCGGGGCGATACGCGTGACCTGCTGGAGTCCTACCGCGCGTTCCGTGGCCGGGACGCCGAGCTCGAGCCGCTGCTGCGCCGTCGGGGGCTGGCGGACGCCGCGGCCTGAGCGCGGTCAGCGCCCCCGGCCGCCGGGGCGGGGGGCGCTGAGCACGGCGCGCAGCCAGCCGCGCACGGTGGTGTCCCACTTGCGCGGGTCCACGTTCTGCTCGCGGGTGTGGCGGGCCTGGTGGAAGCGGACGAACCGCACGAGGTCCGGGTTGCGCTCGGCCAGGTCCTGCGAGGGGCCGACGGGCACGTACTCGTCGTCCTCGGAGTGCAGGATCAGCGTGGGCACACGCACGTGGTCGGCGCGGGTCACCCAGTCCAGGGCCTTGAGGTCCACGGGGGCGGCCAGGCCCGTGATGAACCGGCCGGCCCGGTTGGCCAGCAGCCACTGGCCGAGCAGGCCCACGGCTTCGGGGATCCGGTTGAGCCGGGCCTGGTGGCGCAGCACGTCCACCCAGTCGATGACGGGGCCCGTCAGGACCACGCCGCGCACGTGCGGGGCCAGCGGGGAGCGGTCCACGGTCTGCAGCACCACGGCCCCGCCCATGGACCAGCCGAAGAGGACGACGTCCCGGGCGCCGTGGTCGAGGGCGTAGCGGATGGCCGCCTCGACGTCCTCCCATTCGGTGGTGCCGAGCCCGTAGCGGGCGTCGGCGGCGTCCGGGGCGTCGCCGTCGTTGCGGTAGGAGATCAGCAGCGACGTCATGCCCAGGCGGCGGGCGGTCGGCACGGCGCGGATGCCCTCGTTGCGGCGCGCGCCGCGGCCGTGGACCATCACCGCCCACAGCCCCTCCGCGGGACGGGGTTCGCCGTCCTCGCTGGGGTCCGGCTCGATGCGCCATGCGCGGGCGTGGCCGCCGGGCACCGGCACCTGCACGTCCTCGGCGTCGAGCCCGGCGTCGGCGGGGGTCGGGTAGACGAAGCCGGTGAACCGGCCCCGGGTCGCCGTCGTCAGATCACCGGAGAAGACCTCCTCGACCGCGCGCTGCACCGTGCCGTCCCGGGGGTCGAAGGAGGTGATCTCCCCGATGCGGGCGCATCCGGCGCCGTCGTCGAACGTGAGGGAGTACTGGCCGGGCACGGTGGTGTACTCGTCGGCCTGCAGGATCACGTCCTGCCCGGCGGGCGTGTCGACGACGGCGAGGATCGGCGTGGACTCGGCGTGGCGGCGCACGGGGGTCACCACGGTGCGGGCGAACACGCCTGCGAGCGCCGAGCTCGCCCCGGCCAGCACGAAGGCGGAGGCCGCGGCGACGCTGAGCACGGGCGGGGCCCAGCGGGCCACCGGGGAGGCCACGGCCACGCCGCCGCGCACCGATCCGGTGACTCCGCGGCGGACCAGGCGGCCCGCTCGGCGGACGCGGGAGTCGCGACCCCCGGCCCGCCGGGCTGCCACGGTGACGGCGGCGGCCAGGGCGGGCGGCAGGTCGGCGGGGTGGGGACGGGGACGGCGGGGTCGTGCGGCCATGCGCGCCATTGTCCTCCACGGGCGGGCGCGCCCGCCAATGCGACGCCGGTCGGGAACACGACGGCGCTCCGGACCGTTGCACCGGGCATGACCGAGACTCCCCACACCCCCCATGACGGCCCCACCCCCGACCCCGCGCGGGACGTCCCCGCTCCCGAGCAGACCCTGGCCGCCCCGGGCGGCGCCCGCCTGACGGACGAGGAGTGGGCCCGACGGCTCACGCCCGAGGAGTTCCAGGTGCTGCGCCGGGCCGGCACGGAACGGCCCTTCACGGGCGAGTACTGGGACTCGCACGTGAAGGGCGTGTACGCGTGCCGGGCGTGCGGATCCGAGCTGTTCCGCTCGGACGAGAAGTTCGACGCGCACTGCGGCTGGCCCTCGTTCTTCGCACCGCTCGCGGAGGACCGGGTGGAGTACCTGAAGGACACCACCCTGGGCATGGAGCGGATCGAGGTGCGGTGCGCGGCGTGCGGCTCCCACATGGGTCACGTCTTCGCGGGCGAGGGCTATGACACCCCCACGGACCTGCGCTACTGCATCAACTCGATCTCGCTGCGCCTGGCCCCCGCCGACGACGCGGCGGCCCCGGACGGGGCGCGCTGATCCGGTGCGGGAGCGCCGTGGCGTCCACGGCGCGCCCCCGCGGCCCGCTGGGCCCCGCAGCCTAGGCTGACGGGCATGAGCGTGATCGGGCCCCGTCGCCTCTCCGCCGCCCCCGGGGCGGTCGAGGCGCCCGTGCCGCCGGGGGTGTTCCGGCGTGCCCTGGCGGACCTGCGCGATGCGCGGCCACGGACCGAGGTGCGGCTGCGGGAGATCCCGGCACCCGAGGGGCAGGCGCCCTTCGCCGTCGCCCTCGCCGCCGACGTGTGCGACGGGCCGGGCGCGACCGGCGGCGTGCTGGCCACGGGGCGGTTCGTCCTCCTGCACGACCCGGCCCCGGACGCCCGGTGGCCGGGAGGCTTCCGGGCGGTGACATGGATCCGTGCGAGCCTGGAACCGGACGTCGCACTGGACCAGCTGGCCGGCGCCGTCGCGTGGACGTGGCTCGTGGAGGCGCTCGAGCGCCGCCACGCCGAGCACTCCCACGCCGGCGGCACCGCGACGCGCAGCATCGCGGAGGGCTTCGGGACGCTCAGTGCGGCCCCGGACACCACCGACATCGAGCTGCGCGCCTCGTGGACCCCGGCCCCGCGGGACCTCGGCTCGCATCTCGAGGCGTGGTCGGACATGATCTGCGCGTTCGCCGGTCTGCCGCCCGAGCACGCCGCGGACGTCCACACGGCCGGCCCCTGACCGCGCGCCCGCGCCTCCGACACACCGGGCCCCGGCCCGTCCCCGCCCCGACCTCCACGAACAGGAGCAGCATGACCGACGCCCCCGAGACGGCCGCCCCGGACGCGCCCCCGCGGCTGATCGCCACACCGGCCGGTGGAGTCCCCCGGCTCACCGACACCCGCGCGGGCCTGGAGGCCTGCGCCGCGGCGCTCGCCGCGGGGACCGGGCCCGTCGCCGTCGACGCGGAGCGCGCCTCCGGGATCCGGTACGGCCAGCGGGCCATGCTCGTCCAGCTCAAGCGCGAGGGCGCCGGCATCTGGCTCGTCGATCCCGAAGCCCTCGACGGGCTGGCCCCGCTGCAGGAGGCCCTCGCGGGCGTCGAGTGGATCCTGCACGCGGCCAGCCAGGACCTGCCCTGCCTGGCCGAGCAGGGGCTGCGCCCCGATCGGCTGTTCGACACCGAGCTCGCGGCCCGGGTGGTCGGCCTGCCGCGCGTCGGCCTGGCCGCGGTCCTGGAGGAGCTGCTGGGGGTCACCCTCGCCAAGGAGCATTCGGCCGCCGACTGGTCGGTGCGTCCGCTGCCCGAGGCGATGCTCACCTACGCGGCGCTCGACGTCGAGCTGCTCGTCCCGCTGCGCGAGGCCCTGATCGCGCGCCTCGAGGCCGACGGCAAGCTCGCGTGGGCCGAGCAGGAGTTCGAGCACGTGCGCACGGCCCCGCCGCCCACGCCGAAGAAGGACCCCTGGCGCGGCACCTCGGGCTCCCAGACACTGCGCCGCCCCGTGCAGCGCGCGGTCCTCAAGCGCCTGTGGGAGGCCCGCGAGGACCTCGCCCGCCACCGCGACGTCGCCCCCGGCCGGCTCATCCCGGACCGGTCGATCGTCGCCGCCGCGGCCGCCCAGCCGCGCACCGTCCCCGCCCTGCGCCAGACCTCCGGCTTCCACGGCCGCGCCGCGAGCCGCGAGGCTCCGCGGTGGATCGCCGCGATCCGGGCCGGCGTCGAGGACGCCGAGCGGGGCGACGCCCCCGCGGCGCAGGTCCGCACCGGGGACGGCCCGCCCCCACCCCGGGCCTGGAAGGACCGGGACCCGGTGGCGGACCGCCGCCTGCGCACGGCCAAGGCCCGCGTCGCCCGTCGGGCCGAGCAGCTGGGGATGCCCACCGAGAACCTCCTCACCCCGGACACCCTCCGGCGGATCTGCTGGACCCCGCCCGCCCCGATCACCCCCGAGACCGTGGACGCGTTCCTGACGGAGCGGGGCGCGCGCCCGTGGCAGGTGGAGAACGTCGGCGCGATCGTCACGGTCGCGCTGCTGGACCCCGATCCCGCCGACGCCTGAGCCCCCGACGCGGCCGGCCGGATCGGTCCGTCGCGTCGCGTCGACGCGGAGGCTACTCGCCGGTAGTGTGACCCGCATGACATCCGTTTCTCTTGCTTCCTTCGACCACCTGCCCGCCCTGGCCCCGGATGAGGTCGTCACCACCGTCACCGTGACCGACCACGCCCTGCCCGAGGGTGCGGGCACGCTCGCGCTGCTCACGCTGGACAACGGGCAGGGACCCCGCCGGCCCGCGACCCTGGGCCCGGCCACGCTCCTCGGCCTCGGCCGGGTGCTCGACGAGCAGGCCGCCCGGGCCGCCGCGGGCGAGATCCAGGCCCTGGCCGTGACCGGTGTGGAGGGGACCTTCGCGGCCGGGGCGGACCTGTCCCTGATCGCGGGCCTCACCGACGACGTCGGCCGCGACCTGGCCCTGCTCGGCCACGCCGTCTACGACCGGCTCGCGGCCCTCGAGATCCCCACGGTCGCGCTCGTGAACGGCCTCGCCCTCGGCGGCGGCCTCGAGCTGGCCCTGGCCGCCGGACACCGCGTGGTGGCCGCCGATGCGAAGGGCTTCGGCCTGCCCGAGGTCCGGCTCGGCCTGATCCCCGGCTGGTCCGGCGTGTGGCGCGTGCCCCATCTGATCGGCCCGGAGGCCGCCGTCGACGTCGTGCTGAAGAACCCCCTCGACGACAACCGCATGCTCGACGCCCGCGCGGCGCACGGGCTCGGCCTGATGGACCGGATCGTGGAGGGGGACCTCCTCGACGCGGGCCTCGAGCTCGCCGCCGCCCTGGTCGCCGGGGACGAGTCCGTGGCGGCCGAACTGGCCGCCCACCGCGACCGCGACGTGTCCGACGCCGCCTGGGACCGCGCCCTGGCGGCGCTGGAGCGGCTGCAGGCCGCTCGCCCCGGACGCCACCTGCCGGCGCGCCGTCACCTGGAGGACCTGTTCACCGGCGCCCGCACGCGCACCCGCGCCGAGTCCGCCCAGGCCGAGGCGGACGCCCTCGGGACGCTGCTGCACTCCCCCGAGTTCCGGCGCACCGTGTACGCGTTCCTCGGCCTCGTCCAGGGCCGCGCCAAGCGCCCCGCCGGCGACCCGGGCCGCGAGCTCGCCCGCGAGGTCCGCAAGGTCGGCATCGTCGGTGCGGGCCTGATGGCCGGCCAGCTCGCCCTCGTCTTCGCCCGGCACCTGCGGGTGCCCGTCGTGATGACGGACATCGACGCCGAGCGTGTCGAGCGCGGCCTGGCGGGCGTGCGCGCGCAGGTCGAGAAGATGGTCTCCCGTGGACGGCTCTCCGCCGAGGACGGCGAGGCCCTGGCCGGGTTGATCACCGCGGACACGGACAAGGCGGTGTACGCGGACGCCGACATCGTCATCGAGGCCGTCTTCGAGGAGCTCGAGGTCAAGCGCACCGTCTTCCGCGAGCTCGAGGGCATCGTGCGTGAGGACGCCATCCTGATGACCAACACCTCGAGCCTGTCCGTGGCCGCCATGGCCGAGGTCCTCGAGCATCCCGAGCGCCTCGTGGGCTTCCACTTCTTCAACCCGGTGGCGGTCATGCCGCTCGTGGAGATCGTGCGGACCGAGGCGACGACGGACGAGGTCGTGGCCACCGCGTTCGAACTGACCCGCCGGCTCCGCAAGACCGGCGTGCTCGTCCACGACGCCACCGCGTTCGTGGTCAACCGCGTCCTGCTGCGCATGATGGGCGAGGTGCAGAACTCCTTCGACGAGGGCACCGACGCGCACGAGGCCGACCACGCGCTGGACCCGCTGGCCCTGCCGATGACGCCGTTCACCCTCCTGGCCATGGTCGGCATCCCCGTGGCCCAGCACGTGTCCGAGTCCCTCTCCGCGTCCTTCGGCGCGGAGCGCTTCCCGGTCTCGGCGAACCTGCAGCGCCTGATCGACGCCGGCAAGACCGCGATCTGGGCCAAGGACGTCCGCCCCGACCGGCGCGACGAGGAGGCCGCCGGCGCGACCGGCGAGCAGATCCCGGAGGCGACCGCGGCCCTGCTGGAGCAGGGCTCGACCCCGCAGACCTCCGAGGAGCTGCTGCGCCGGGTCGAGGACGCGCTGGCCGAGGAGATCGGCCTGCTCCTGGACGAGCACGTCGTCGCGGCCCCCGAGGACGTGGACCTGTGCATGATCCTCGGCGCCAACTGGCCCCTGCACCTGGGCGGCATCACGCCGTACCTGGACGACTGCGGGGCCGCCGAGCGGGTGAACGGGCGGCGCTTCCACCCGGCCGCGCAGGCCTGACCGGCCCCGGCCGGGCCGTCCGCGACGGCCCGGCCCACGGCTCAGGCGATCGGCAGCCCGGCGAACGTCACCACGTGCGCGTCGAGCCCGGCGGTCGCCGCGGCCTGGTCGGCCACGGGGGTCGAGGCGGTGCCCCCGCCCCAGTCGGAGGCGACCACGGCGCCCTCGCGCACGAGGTGCGCCCCCAGCTCCACGCCGTCCGCGACGACGGCCACCCGCACGTCCGACCCGCCCGCGTCCGCCGGGCGCAGCTCGGCGCGGGGCACGCGCAGCCCGCCCTGCAGGGGCGAGGCCTCCTCGAGCCGGTCCACGGCGAGCGGGCCCTCGGCGGCCACCCGCGCGAGGAGGAGGTACTCCGCGTACGAGGGCAGCACCGCGGCGTCGATGCCGGCCCGCTCACGGTCGATGCGCACCCGCTGGGCTCCGGCGGAGTCCTCGTGGGTCGTCCATGCCCAGCCGTCCCCGTCGGGCGTGAAGCCGACCTGCGTCTGGGCGAGGTAGCGCTCGGGCAGTCCACCGCGGGCGGCGCGCTGGGCGGGCGTGGGGGCGAAGCCCATGCGGGTGGTCAGCACGCCGTCCTCCAGCACCCGGTGCAGGAAGCCGACGTGCACGTCGTCGAGGGTCACGGCCTCCCACCGCTCGAAGGGAGTGAGGTCGAAACGGGCGGCGCCGGTGGGGCGCGGGGCGGGGTGGGTCACGGCGGTGCTCCTGGGGCTCGGGGGTCCGTCCCCCCGATCCTCGCACCCGTCGGGCCCGGTCGCATCCGCCCTCGCCACGGGCGATAATGGGTCGATGACCACGCAGGACTCCCCCCTCACCCCGAACTCCTCCCGGTCCGGCTGCTGCGACGACCACGCCCGCCCGGACACCTCCCGCCGCACCGTCCTGGGCCGCGGCGCCGCCGTCGCCGCCGCGGGTGCCGGCACACTCGCGCTGGCCGGCTGCACGGACCGGCTGCGTGAGAAGGACACCGCGCAGGACCACTACACCGGCTCCGACGCCGTCGACGCGCTGCCCGCCGCCGAGCTGCCCGTGGGCGCCTCCCGGGAGGTGCAGGTGCAGGGTCGGACGCTGATGATGCATCGCGTGGACGAGACCACGGTGACCGCCTTCACCAACGTGTGCACGCATCAGGGCTGCCTGCTCCAGGTCGTGGACCGGCAGGAGGGCCCGGCCTACGCCTGCCCCTGCCACGGCTCGCACTTCGACGTCACCTCGGGGAAGCCGTTCGGCGGCCCGGCCCGCAAGGCCCTCATGGACTACGACGCGGCCGTCGTCGACGACCGCATCGTCGTCAAGCTCTGAGCCCGGCTCATTCCTCCGGCGCGCCGTAGCGCCGGCGCGGGGGCACCACGACGGCGGAGCGGTCGTTGGGGTCCCACGCCGGCTGCTCGCGCCGCCGCGCCGGGTAGTAGCGGTGCCGCCACCAGAACCAGATGAGCGCCCCCAGCACCGGCAGCAGCAGCATGAGGCCGACCCACGGCAGGCGCGCCCGGGCGTCCAGGGGGCTGCGGCCCAGCGAGACGAAGCCGGCCACCCACAGCGCACCGGCCACGACGGACACGGTCCAGCCCAGGGCGGCCTCCCCCGGCGTCGGCACGAGCGGGGTCGCGGCGGCCGCGCCGGTCAGCGCGCCGGCCATCAGAAGAGCGCGACCTTCTCCGGGCCCGGGAACAGGGCGTCCAGCTCGGCCAGGTCCTCCGCGGTGGCGAGCCAGTCGGCCGCCGCCGCGTTCTCCACGACCTGCGCGGCACGGGTGGCGCCGGCGATCACGGAGGACACCGGCCCCTGCGCCGCCAGCCACCCGATCGCGGCCTGGACCTCGGTGATCCCCCGCTCCCGGGCGAACCGGCCGAACGCGGCCAGCTGCTCCAGGTCGGCGTCGGCCACCATGTGCTGGCGCACGTGGGACAGGCGCGAGCCCTCGGGGGCGTCGCCCTGCGAGTACTTGCCCGTGAGCAGCCCGTTGGCCAGCGGGAAGTACGGCAGGACGCCGAGCCCGAACTCGGCCGCCGCCGGGACCACCTCGAGCTCGGCCCGGCGGTCCAGCAGGTTGTAGTGGTTCTGCGCGGACACGAAGCGCTCCACGCCCAGCTCGCGGGCCACGTACTCGGCCTGGGCGATCTGCCACCCGGCCCGGTTCGAGTGGCCCACGTAGCGGACCTTGCCGGCGCGCACGAGGTCGTCGAGCGCGCGGAGGGTCTCCTCGATGGGCGTGGCCGGGTCCGGGGTGTGGAACTGGTAGAGGTCGATCCAGTCGGTGCCGAGGCGGCGCAGGGAGTCCTCGACGGCGCGCACGATGTACCGGCGGGAGCCCCGCGCGCCGCCGTCGTCGCCGGCGACACCGCCCATGTCCATGCCGAACTTGGTGCCGATCACCACCTCGTCGCGGCGGGCGCCCAGGGCGCGGCCGAGCCGCTCCTCGGACAGGCCGGGCTCGGCGCCGTAGACGTCGGCGACGTCGAAGAAGGTGATGCCGGCGTCGAGCGCGGCGTGGACGACGGCGTCGGTGCCGGCCTGCTCCAGCGTGGCGGTGCCGGGGCGGCCGAGGTTGTTGCAGCCCCGGCCGACGACGGAGACGGTCAGCCCGGAGCGGCCGAGACGGGTGTGGCGCACGGGTCAGCCCTCCTGCTCTGCGGTGCGGACGTCCACCTTGTTCGGCTGCACGCCGTCGGCGCGCTTGGCGGCCGCCGGGATCTCGGCGGCGGCCTTGCGGGCGTGGGGGGTCCGGACGCGCAGCACGAGGGCACCGGCCTCCTCGACGACGTCCTCGACCTCGCCAAGACCGCGCCAGGCCAGCTGGTGGGTCACCTCGACGCGCAGCCGTTCCACGGTGCGCCGCTCGATCACCGTGGCCTCCCGGCCGCGGAGCCGGTAGGCCACCGGCAGCACGGCGAAGGTCGCGGGGTCCGCCTCGGCGAAGCCCTCCTCCGCGCCCTGCGCCACGAACGCGGCCAGCAGCTGATCACCCTCGACCTGGTCGGCCAGGGGCTGCTCCCCGACGGTGCCGGGCTGGCCGACCCGGCCGTGGTGGACCACGAACTCCCCGGCCTCCGCGTCGGCCCATGCCTCGCGGTACTCGAAGAGCCGGGTGCCGTCGTCGCCGACGGTCTCACGGTACAGCCGGACGATGCTCATGCCTGCTCCTGGTGGTGGGGGGCGGCCGCGTCCTCGGGGACGGGCCGGGCGTACGGGACCTTGGCGCCGAGGACCTGGGCGACGGTGTCCTGGGTGATGCGCTGCGCGGTGAGGCCCACGCGGGCCAGCACCTGCTCGCGGCTGCCGTGGGCGAGGAACTCGACCGGCAGGCCGACCTCGTTCAGGGCGGTGTCCACGCCGGCCGCGCGCATCTCCTGCCGGATCCGCGAGCCGACGCCGCCGGCCCGCACCCCGTCCTCGAGGCACACGACGATCCGGTGGCGGGCGGCCGTGTCGATCACGGACCGGGCCACGGGCAGGACCCACCGCGGGTCGATCACCGTGGCGCTGATGCCGTGCCGCTCGAGCCGTTCGGCGACGTCGAGGCCGAGCTCGGCCATCGCGCCCACCGCCACGATCAGCACGTCCCGCTCGGCGCCGTCGCGCCCGCCGGCCTCGCCCCGCCGGGCGAGCACGTCCGTGCCGTCCGACAGCCGCTCCAGGGCGCGCACCGGCTCGCCGACCGAGCCCTTCGCGAACCGCACCACGGTGGGCGCGTCCTCGACGGCGACGGCCTCGCGCAGCTCCTCCCGGAGCGTGTCCGCGTCGCGGGGCGCGGCGATCCGCAGCCCCGGCACCGACTGCAGCAGGGCCAGATCCCACATGCCGTGGTGGCTCGGGCCGTCCGGCCCGGTGACGCCCGCGCGGTCCAGCACGAACGTCACGCCCGCACGGTGCAGGCCCACGTCCATGAGCACCTGGTCGTAGGCGCGGTTGAGGAAGGTCGCGTAGACGGCCACCACGGGGTGCAGACCGCCGAAGGCCATGCCGGCGGCCGAGGTGACCGCGTGCTGCTCGGCGATGCCGACGTCGAACACCCGGTCCGGATGGGCCAGCGCCATCGGGGCCAGGCCCACGGGGTTCTGCATGGCGGCGGTGATGGCCACGACGTCCGGCCGCTCATTCGCGATCGCGACCATCTCCTCGCCGAACACGGAGGTCCAGGACTGGGCCGTCGACGAGGTGATGGGCTCGCCCGTGGAGGGGTCGATCACGCCGATCGCGTGGAACTGGTCCGCCTCGTGCGCGACCGCCGGCGGATAGCCGTGCCCCTTCTCGGTCATCGCGTGGACGATCACGGGCCCGCCGTACGCCCGCGCGTCCTCCAGGGCCTCCTCCATGGCGGTGAGGTCGTGACCGTCCACCGGGCCGATGTACTTCATGCCCAGGTCCTCGAACAGGCCCTGCGGCGCCCAGAGGTCCTTGAGGCCCTTCTTCGCCGCGTGCAGCGGCCGGTACACCAGCTCCCCCGCGAGCCCGGCCTCCTGGAGGCGGCGCTTGAGGTAGTCGAGGGTCTGCTCATAGCGGTGGTGGGTGCGCACCTTGTCCAGCACCCCGCGGCGCAGTCCGCCCAGGTGCTCGGCGACACCGCCCACGGTGGGCGCGTACGAGCGGCCGTTGTCGTTGACGACGATCACCACGCGACGGTCCCGGCCGGCGGCGATGTTGTTGACGGCCTCCCAGGCCATGCCCCCCGTGAGAGCACCGTCGCCGATCACGGCCACCACGGTGCGGTCCCCCTGCCCGGTCTGCGCCCAGGCCCGCGCGATGCCGTCCGCCCAGGAGAGCGAGCTGGAGGCGTGCGAGGACTCCACCACGTCGTGCTCGGACTCGGTGCGGTCGCCGTAGCCGGACAGACCCCCCTCCTGGCGGAGCGTCGTGAAGTCCTGGCGTCCGGTGAGCAGCTTGTGCACGTACGACTGGTGACCCGTGTCGAAGATGACCGCGTCCTTCGGCGACTCGAAGACGCGGTGCACGGCCAGCGTCAGCTCGACGACGCCCAGGTTCGGTCCGAGGTGGCCGCCCGTCTTGGAGACGTGGGCGATCAGGTAGGCGCGGATCTCCGCCGCCAGCGCGGTCAACTGGTCCTCCGTGAGGGCCGACAGGTCCGCCGGGCGGGCGATCTGCGGCAGCAGCGGGGCGCCGGGGCTCGTGGGGGGCAGATGTTCCATGGTGCGACCAGCCTACTCCGCGGCTCCGCACCCGGGCGGGACGCGGGCGGCGGCCCGCGCGGGCGGGCCCCGTGGATCAGGCCTTCGCGGCGATCTGACGGAGCACGTACTGAGACATGCTTCGCTCTGCCTGGCGATAGTTGCACAGCTTCCGTCGGCTCTCAGGATCCCTGTCTCGATGGGACGCCCGACGATGCAACCGTACAAGACCAATTTCTCTTGGGTGATCGGCGGTACTGGGATCGTCTTCTCACCACGGTGATGTTCACGAGACGACGCAGCTGATCCCGTCACGACGGCGAGCGAGGTGAGCCCGTCCGTTCGGGCCTCGATTCCATCTGCGACCAGAGCCGCCGAGCCGATGTTCTCCATCGCAGCCTCAGCGCTGCCACCCCGGGTCGATTGGATCTTGGCCGGGCGATTCCACGCCCGCCGATCGACATCGACTTGATACCCGGGAGGGGTATAGCGTTGACTGGACCAGAACGAACAGGAGACTTCATGCGCAAGCACCTCATGACCACCGTCGCCGCAGGAGTGCTCGGAGGAGCGCTCGTGTTCACCGGCTGCAGCACCGGCGGCGGCCAGGACCAAGGGACCCCCTCGACGACCAGCCAGCACGAGGGCCACGGCAGCAGCTCTGACAGCGGCGGGATGGAGCATCCGATGGACGGCGGCCCCGCCCCCGAGGGCATCGAGACGGCTGCGTCGCCCACATACCCGGTCGGCACCGAGGTCACGCTCACCGCCGACCACATGGAGGGCATGGACGGTGCGAACGCGACGATCGCCGGCGCGTACGACACGTACACCTATGCGGTGGACTTCACGCCGTCCGCAGGCGGGGAGCCGGTCAAGGATCACAAGTGGGTCGTCCAGCAGGAGATCAAGGACGCCGGAGATGAACGTCTGGCCGACGGCACCGAGGTCACTCTCGAGGCCGAACACATGGAAGGCATGAAGGGCGCGAAGGCGACCATCGCCTCCTCCACCGAGGAGACCGTCTACATGGTCGATTACGAGTCCGACGGCATGACGATGACCAACCACAAGTGGGTCGTCGAGAGCGAGCTCAAGCCGGCCTCCTGAGCCGATCGCCGCGGGCGCGCTGAAGGTCCGCGGCGAAATACGACCCGATCGAAGGAAAGATCGGGGAATGACGAGGGGAAGCGAAGAGCATGACGGACCCGACCACGCATCACCATGACCACGCCGGCGTCGCGACCACCGAGTCCAGCCACCGTGACGACTCGCGCGCCGAGAACGAAGACCACACCATGGAACACGGTGACCACGCCGGGCACGGTCATCACGGCGGTGGTCACGCGGGCCACGGCGACCACGTCGGCCAGTTCCGGCGGCTGTTCTGGATCAACCTGATCATCGCCATCCCGGTGGTCGCGTTCTCCCCCATGTTCGCCATGCTCCTGGGCTACTCGGTCCCCAGCTGGGCGGGCTGGGTCGCCGCAGTCCTCGGCTCCGTCATGTACGCCTGGGGCGGCACCCCGTTCCTCACCGGTGCTGTCAGCGAGCTGAAAAGCCGCCAGCCGGGGATGATGCTGCTCATCGCGCTCGGCATCACCGTAGCGTTCCTCGCCTCCTGGGCCGCCACTGTCGGTCTCGTCCACCCCGAGCTCGAGTTCTGGTGGGAGTTGGCGCTGCTGATCGTCATCATGCTGCTGGGCCACTGGATCGAGATGCGCTCACTGGCCCAGACCACCTCGGCGTTGGACTCCCTCGCCGCGCTGCTCCCTGACGAGGCTGAGCGTATAGAGGGAGACGACGTCGTCAAGGTCGACCCGGCAGAGCTGCGCGTCGGCGACGTCGTCATCGTCCGGCCTGGCGGCAGCGTCCCCGCCGATGGCACCATCGTCGACGGCCGCGCCGACATGGACGAGTCCATGATCACCGGCGAATCACACCCCGTCGCCCGCGGCGAGGGCGAGAACGTCACCGCCGGCACCGTGGCCACCGACTCCGGCCTGCGCGTAGAGATCACCGCCACCGGCGACGACACGGCTCTGGCGGGCATCAACAGGCTCGTCGCCGAGGCGCAGGGATCATCCTCCCGTGCCCAGCGCATCGCCGACCGGGCTGCGGCCCTGCTGTTCTGGTTCGCCCTCGGAGCTGCGCTGATCACCGCCGTCGTCTGGACGCTCTTCGGGCTCCCCGACGACGCGGTCGTTCGCACCATCACTGTCCTCGTCATCGCCTGCCCCCATGCGCTGGGTCTGGCGATCCCTCTGGTCGTGTCCATCGCCACCGAGCGCGCCGCCCGCGGCGGCGTCCTGATCAAGGACCGCCTCGCCCTGGAGTCCATGCGCCAGGTCGACGCGGTGCTCTTCGACAAGACCGGCACCCTGACCAAGGGCGAGCCCACCGTCACCGGCGTGGAGCCGACCGGCGGCCTGAATGCCGAACAGGTCCTCGCCCTGGCCGCCTCCGCCGAGGCCGACAGTGAGCACCCCCTCGCCCGGTCCATCGTCACCGCCGCCAAGGAGAAGGGCCTCGCCGTCGAACCGGCCAGCGGGTTCACCTCCTCCCCGGCGGTCGGCGTCACCGCGACGGTGGCCGACCATGAGATCCGCGTCGGCGGACCCCGTCTGCTCGAGGAGACCGGCCAGGACGAGATCGGTGTCGCCGACGAATGGCGGGCAGAGGGTGCGATCATCCTGCACGTCCTCCGCGACGGCAAGGTCATCGGCGGTCTCAAGCTCGCCGACGAGGTTCGCCCAGAGTCCCGCGACGCCGTCGATGCGCTCCATCAGCTCGGCGTCGAGGTCGTCATGATCACCGGCGACGCGGAAGCCGTGGCGAACGAGGTGGGAAGAGAGCTCGGCATCGACCGGGTCTTCGCCGGCGTCCGCCCCGAGAACAAATCCGCCAAGGTCGACCAGCTGCAGAAGGAGGGCAAGAAGGTCGCCATGGTCGGCGACGGCGTCAACGACGCCCCTGCCCTGGCCCAGGCCGACGTCGGCATCGCCATCGGGGCCGGCACCGACGTCGCCATCGCCTCTGCAGGTGTCATCCTCGCCAGCTCCGACCCGCGTAGCGTCCTCTCGGTCATCCAGCTCTCCCGTGCCGCATACCGTAAAATGAGGCAAAACCTGTGGTGGGCCGCAGGGTACAACTTGCTCTCTGTGCCGCTCGCGGCTGGCGTGCTCGCACCCGTCGGCTTCGTCATGCCGATGTCAGTAGGCGCGATCCTGATGTCGATCTCCACCGTCGTCGTCGCGCTCAACGCCCAGCTGCTGCGTCGCATCGACCTCGCCCCAGATGCCAGCACCCGCTCCGTCCTGGAGCACCAGAAGTGAAGGACGCACTCGTGACCACTGAAACTGCAGCCGATGAGACCGGTGCCGACACCGGAGCCCATCGGCACGGCTACATCAGTGACAAGGACCGTTACCGCAACCGCATGAAGCGCATCGAAGGCCAAGCCCGCGGCATCACGAAGATGATCGACGACGAAAAGTACTGCATCGACATCCTCACCCAGGTCTCGGCCCTCACCCGCGCCCTGCAGGGAGTGGCGACCGGTCTGCTCGATGACCACCTCAAGCACTGCGTGCTCGACGCCGCCAAGAAAGGCGATGAAGACGCGGCCATCGCCAAGATCCAGGAGGCCACCGACGCCATCAATCGCCTCGTGCGCTCCTGACACCATCCGATTTCGTCAACACAGGGTGCCTCGGACCGGTGGGCCCCAGATCAGGACAAGGCTCTTGATGTCTCCGGGCAGGCGTGCTTTGCACGTCGTCGCGCCCTTGGCACCGGCGAACTCGGGATGCCTTCTGTCTAACCTGACGACATGAACACGTTCACCTGAGAAAAGAGTTGGGCATGCCACTTGCCATTGTTGCTCCGATCCAGTCCTCCAGGAGCCGCCTGAGGATCTGCGCGGCCTTGACCGGTCTGGCGACCAGCGCCGTCCTCCTGCTCAGCGGCTGTGCTGATGCGGGACCGTCCGCTGATGCAGGATCCGATCACTCACTGGTGGTCGAGCACAATCTAGACGGATTGAATGCTCGCGAGATCATCAAGCGCCTCGACTCAACGAAGGTGACAGATCGCTCGTCTGAATTCATCGCGTCGATTGAACCGGACCAGCTTGTACTGACCGACGACCAGAACAATCAGACCACCCTGCCGATGCCAGAAGACGAATTCTACGTCTCTATCGCCCCGTATCGCAGCCAGACTCACGAATGCTACTTCCACAGCCTCACGACCTGCACCGGCGAACTCGCCAATACTGACGTCCACGTCACCGTGGTCGAGGCGACGTCCGGGGAGACCCTCCTCGATGAAACGCTGACGACGTACGACAACGGATTCGTCGGGGTCTGGCTGCCGCGTGGAATTGACGCTACTCTCACTGTCTCAGCTGAAGGCCGCACCGCGAAAAAGGCCATCTCGACCCGCCCCGACGACCCCACCTGCTTGACCGGTCTTCAGCTGGTTTAAGGCCCAGGTCTCATGCTCCTCTTCAGCGCCGACAGATCAGGCGTCGAGACGTCCTGAGCCGCCCCCTTCATTCGGTCCGGACGTTCTGTGAGTCGTCGGTTTCCATTTGATGGGTGCACTGCCGAGCGTACTCGGCTGGGGTTA